>JBIKKQ010000102.1:0-11974 GCA_044360305.1 Pirellulales bacterium | reverse complement strand
GAGGTTGGGTGAGCGATCGTCCCCGAGCGTGGCGGTGGTGGAGGGGGTGCCCGTGCCCCGAGAGCCGGCGGGTGCCGACGAGCGCAGCCAGGATGGCGAAGCGAAGTCGGCATCGAGTGAGCGGATGCCACGAAGGCATCCGCGAACGTCCGGCGAACGGGGCACGGGCACCCCCGTCTGGTGGTCACACCATGCCTGTCCTTTCGGGCGACTCTTTCGGGCGACTCTTTCGGGCGACTCCCCAATTCACCTGTCCAGCGCCCAACGCAGCCGGAGCGGCGGTTGCTCGACGAGCGTGGGAGATTTCGCCTCCGCAGCCCCCGGTCGAAGCCGCCACGGCCCGCCGTGGCGAAATATCCCAGCGAGGAGACAGCCGCCGGCTCGGCGGGGCAGCCCGCCCAGACGCCTGTCCTTTTTGGGCTTCTTGGGCCACTTTGCCGGCTGGCCAGATTTTCCGGCCGGTTTCTCCCAGTTCCTCGGGGATTCCGCGGTGCCTCGTCCCCCCAAAAAACCTCTTGCCAAGCCGAGTGCGATCCGATACTATACCCGCGTTCAGTGTTCGTTTCCGCGGCAAATCGCTCGATTCATGGTGGCGAAGCAACCACCCCGACGACGTGCCGGGAACCGTGGGAGGCAGCAGCCATGATCATGGCACCAGCAGGAGCGAGCGGTCGCATGGGCAAGAAGGACGACAAGGCGGCGAAGGACAAGGAATCCAAACTCGACGAGGGCCGCGGAGGAAAAAAGGGGGCGAAACCCATCCCCTCGTTCCTCGAGGACAACGCCACGCTCCGCAACACGCTCGCCCAGATCGAAAAGGAGTTCGGCGAAGGCTCCATCATGCCGCTGGGCAGCGACGCCCAGGCCCCGATCGAGGGCATCTCGTCCGGCAGCCTGTCGGTTGACCTCGCCCTCGGCGGCAAGGGCTTCCCCCGCGGCCGCATCATCGAGGTCTTCGGCCCCGAGTCGAGCGGCAAGACCACGCTCGCCCTGCACGCCGTGGCGGCGTCGCAACGGGCCGGCGGCATCGCGGCCTTCATCGACGCCGAGCACGCGCTCGACCCGAGCTGGGCCAAGAAGCTCGGCATCTCGCTCGAGTCGTTGCTCGTCAGCCAGCCGACCAGCGGCGAGGAGGCGATGCACATCGCCGAGCTGCTGATCAAGAGCAACGCCATCGACATCATCGTCGTCGACTCCGTGGCGGCCCTCGTGCCGCAGAAGGAGCTCGACGGCGAGATCGGCGATTCGTTCGTCGGCCTCCAGGCCCGGCTCATGAGCCAGGCGATGCGGAAGCTGACGGGTGCCATCGCCAAGTCGAAGACGACCGTGATCTTCATCAACCAGATCCGCGAGAAGATCGGCGTGATGTTCGGCAGCCCGGAGACCACACCGGGCGGCCGGGCGCTCAAGTTCTACTCCTCGTGCCGGATCGACGTCCGTCGGATCGGCCAGCTGAAGGACGGCGAGGATGTCGTCGGCCAGCGGGTGAAGGTGAAGGTGGTCAAGAACAAGGTCGCGCCGCCGTTCCGGGTGGCCGAGTTCGACATGATGCACGCCGATGGCATCAGCGTGGAGGGAGATATCCTCGACCTGGCGATCACCGCCAAGCTCGTGGACAAGACCGGCACCTGGCTCCGCTACGGCGAGGTGCATCTGGGCCAGGGACGGGAAAAGGCCCGGTTGTTCCTCAAGGAAAACCCCAAGGTTGCCCAGGAACTGCGCGAGAAGATCCTCGCCAGCAAGGACGTCGTCATCGCGGCCTCGGCCGGCGACGGCGGCGGCGACTGAGCAGTCGGAACCGTTTCGTGTACCCGCCCACTGGCGGCCGACCCAAGCGGCCGCCGGTGGGCGGCGTCGTTTCATGCCCGGGTCGGCCGCGGAACGGCGTCGCTCCGCGGCGGCCTCGCCGGGTATAGTGGGCGACCCCACATCCTGACGGTTCCCGGAGCTGCACCATCCATGAAGGCCGACGACCTTCGCGAAGCCTACCTCGCGTTCTTCGAATCCAAGGGCTGCGTCCGCCGCCCCAGCGACGTCCTCGTGCCGCGCTGGGACCCGTCGGTCCTGTTCACGCCGGCCGGCATGAACCAGTTCAAGGACCACTTCCTCGGCAAGTGCAAGCTCGACTTCACCCGGGCGACGACCTGCCAGAAGTGCCTGCGGACCGGCGACATCGACAACGTGGGCCGCACGCCCCGGCACCACACGTTCTTCGAGATGCTCGGCAACTTCTCCTTCGGCGACTACTTCAAGCGCGAGGCGATCCACTGGGCGTGGGAGTTCCTCACAGCGCGGAACTGGCTGAACATCGCCCCGGAGAAGCTCTCGATCACCGTCTACCAGGAGGACGACGAGGCCTTCCGGATCTGGGCCGACGAGGTGGGCGTGCCCGCGGCGAGGATCACGCGGATGGGCGAGGACGACAACTTCTGGCCGGCCAGTTCGCCGTCTCAGGGCCCCGACGGCGTCTGCGGGCCGTGCAGCGAGATCTTCTACCGGATGCCCGACGGCAGCGACGTGGAAATCTGGAATCTCGTGTTCACGCAGTTCAACCGTGTCGGCACGCCCCCCGACAACCTCCACCCACTCCCCAGCCGCAACATCGACACCGGCATGGGCCTGGAGCGGACGTGCGCCATGCTCCAGGGCGTGGACAGCAACTTCCACATCGACATCCTCCGGCCGCTCGTCGAGGCGGTGGCCGAGGTCTGCGGCCGGAAGTACGAGCCGGCCAGCGACGACGGCCGCCGGATGCGGCGGATCGCCGACCATGTGCGGGCCTGCACGTTCGCCATCCACGAGAACGTCATGCCGGGCAACAACGAGGAGAAGTACGTCGTCAAGCGGCTCCTCCGCCGGGCCGTGCTCGACGGCCGGCAGATGGGGATGCAGGAGCCGTTCCTCCACCGGCTGCCGACGACGGTCGCGGAGATGATGCGAAAGCCCTATCCGGAACTGGCCGACACGGTCGACCGCGTGGGGAGCGTAGTCAAACGCGAGGAGGAGTCGTTCCTCGCCACGATCGACGGTGGCCTCGCCCGGATCGAGAACCTGTTCGCGGCGATCGGCCGGTCGGGCAGCGGCGTGGTGAAGGGGACCGACGCGGCGGAACTCTACACCACCTACGGCTTCCCGCCCGAACTGCTGGAGACCCTGGCGGCGGAGCGCAACTGCGGCTTCGACTGGCCCGGATTCCGCGCGGCGATGGAGGAGCACGGCCTGAAGTCGGGGGCCGGCACGCGGGTCGAGGTGTTCACCTCGGGACCGCTCGACGCCCTCAAGAAGACGATGCACGGCTCGGAGTTTCTCGGCTACGACACGACCGAGGCCGAGGGAAAAGTCATCGGGATCATCGCCCAGGACGCGCTCTGCGAGCACCTCCGGGAGGTCGGGCATGCCGCCCCCGTCACGCTGGTCCTCGATCGGACGCCGTTCTACGGCGAGTCTGGTGGGCAGGTGGGCGACACCGGTCTGATCGAATGGCCCGGCGGGGCGTTCGAGGTGACCGACACGCTGCGGGAAGGGGGCTTCATGCTGCACGTCGGCCACCTGCGGAGCGGCAGCCTGGAGCTCAACGCCGCCGTCACCGCCCGGGTCGATCCGGATCGCCGCGCCGCCCTGCGCCGGGCCCATTCAGCGACGCATCTGCTGCATGCGGCCCTGCAGCATCACCTCGGCCCGCACGCCGTGCAGCAGGGCTCGAAGGTGGACGCCGACCTGTTGCGGTTCGACTTCGCGCACGGTTCGGCGATCGACCACGACACGCTGCGGCAGATCGAGGGCATGGTCAACGCCCGCGTCCTCGCCGCGGTGCCGGTCTCGGCCCGCCTCCTGCCGTTGGCCGAGGCCCGGCACGAGGGGGCCATGATGCTGTTCGGGGAGAAATACCCGGACGTCGTCCGGATGGTGACGATGGACGGGGTGAGCCGCGAACTCTGCGGCGGCACGCACGTGACGAGCACCGGCCAGATCGGCCTCGTGCGGATCACGGGCGAGGAGAGCGTCTCGGCCGGAACCCGGCGGATCAGCGCGGTCACGGGCGCGAAGGCGCTCGACCGTTTCCGCCAGGCGGAACAGGCGCTCGCCGAGTCGGCCGCGGTCTTGAAGGTGCCGGTGCAGGAACTCTCCCACCGGCTGACCGCCGTGGTGAAGGAGTTGCGCGACCTGAAGAAGGCGAAGCCGGCGGCCGCTGCCGCCGGAACGTCGCCCGACGATCTGCTGGCGCGGGCCGTCGACGTCGGCGGCACCCGGGTCGTCGTGGCCGAGGCCAAGGGCTGCGACGCCGGGGCGATGCGGCAGTGCATCGACCAGCTGCGGCGGAAGGCGAGTCCGATCGCCGTGCTGCTGGCGGCGGCCGACGGCGACAAGGTGACGCTCGTGGCCGGGATCTCCCGCGAACTCGAGGCCCGTGGCCTGTCGGCGGGTGACTGGATCAAGGATCCGGCGACGATCGTGGGGGGCAAGGGAGGGGGGAAGCCCGACCTCGCCCAGGCCGGCGGCAAGCTGGTGGACAAGCTGCCCGCCGCCCTCGATGCCGCCCGGCAGTCGATCGAGGCCCGGCTGCGGGCCTGACGCCGCCCGCCGGCCCCGGGGCGAAGCCCGGTCGGCCGGCCAGGCGGCGGCCCGCAGGCCTACGTCGTCTTCTCCAGCGCCGCCAGCGCCGCGTCGTAGTCCGGCTCGCTCGCCACTTCCTTCACGACCTGCGCGTACCGCACGACTCCCTGGGAGTCGAGCACGAACACGGCCCGGGCGAGAATCTTGAGTTCGTCGATCAGGACGCCCCAGCTGGTGCCGAAGCTGCGGTCCATGTAGTCGCTGCCGGTCCGCAGCCCCTTGATCTCCTCGGCGCCGCAGAACCGGTTCATCGCGAACGGCAGGTCGAGGCTTACCGTGACCGCGTTGACCCGATCGCCAAGCGCGGCGAGCCGGGTGTTGAACGTCTTCGTCTGCACCTGGCAGACCGGGGTGTCGAGCGACGGCACCACGCTGATCAGCGTCGGCTTGCCGAGCAGGTCCGCCTTGCGAAGCTGCTGCATGCCGCCGGGGCCGTAGGAGGCGAGCGTGAAATCGGGCGCCGCAGCACCCACCTTGACCTCATCGCCGACGAGCGTCAGCGGATTGCCCTTGAACGTGACCGCGCCGTGCCGACCCATGCGAATGCCTCCTCGTGAACGTGTGCGACCGAACCGGAGTGACCGTGGAGGCAGTATTGTCGCGATTTCCGCTTCGGCAAGCGCCCCGGGGAATTCAACGCCGCCGGACGCCGGTTCCTGACGTCCGGTCCCCGATCTGTTACGCTCCCGCCCGGCACCGGGGGAAGTCCCCCGGGCCCGGGACCTGACGCGGTGAGCCAGCCATGCGGACGATCGGCAGGACGGCACAGTTGATCGGCCTCGTGATCCCCGCCCTGGCGGTGGTGCTCGAACTCAATGGCGGCATCACCGCCCGGCCGATGCTCGTCATGCTGCTCTTCTCGGTCGCCTGCTTCTGGCTGGGGCGGATCATCGAGGGCTATTCCCCGTCATGAATCCCGGCCCGATGCATCCCCTGATCCTCTCCCCCATCTACCGACGCTACCTGTGGGGCGGCCGCCGGTTCGTCGCGGCCCTCGGCCGCGACCTGCCGCCGGGGGACGAGTACGCCGAATCGTGGGAACTGGTCGATCGCGGATCGGACCAGAGTCTCGTCGCCGCCGGCCCACTCGCCGGCACGGCGCTGGGAACGCTCGTCCGCGACCGCGGGCCGGAACTCCTCGGCCGGCACGCGCCACGGGCCGCTTTCCCGCTGCTGTTCAAGTTTCTCGACGCCTGCCAGGACCTCTCCGTGCAGGTGCACCCCGACGACGACCGGGCCGCCCGGCTCACGCCCCCCGACTTCGGCAAGACCGAGGCCTGGTATGTGATCGATGCCGCCCCGGGCAGCCGGATCTACGCCGGCCTGAAGCCGGGCATCGACCGCGAGGCGTTCGCCGCCGCCCTCCGGGCCGGCCGCTGTGGCGACGTGCTGCATGCCTTCGAGCCGCGGCCTGGCGACTGCATCTTCATTCCTGCCGGAACCGTGCATGCGATCGGCGCCGGCCTGCTGGTTGCCGAGATCCAGCAGTCGAGCGACGTGACCTACCGGCTCCACGACTGGAACCGGGTCGGCGCGGATGGCCGGCCGCGGCCGCTGCACGTCGAGGCCGGGCTCGAGGCGGTGACCCGGTTCGGTCCCGTCGCGCCGGTGCAGCCCACCGCGACGGCCGACCCGGCCGTCCGCCGGCTCGTGGCCTGCGACTACTTCTCGTTCGACGAGGTGCGGCCGACCGGCCCGTGGGAGGTCGGCGGCGACGGGGCGTGCCATTTCCTCGCCGTGCTTTCGGGCACGGTCCGGTTCGACGACGGCTGGCGGCTGCCGCCAGTCGGCCGCGGCGGCTGCGTCCTGCTGCCGGCGGCCTGCGGTCGCCAGCGACTCTCGATCGAGGCCGGCACCGCCGGCCACCCCCCGACCATCCTCCGCGTGGGCCTCGGCCCGGGCCAGCAATCGGCCTAGGCCGGCCCGACGGCGGTCCCTATCCTTCCGCCCCCTCGTGCTTCGGGAAGGGAGACCTCCATGCCCGCGTCGCAGACCGCCGCCGCCCTCGTCGCCATCGGCCTGGCAGGCCTGCTGCCGGGCTGCGCCTCGCTGGGCAAACCGGCCTGGCTCGAGCCTGGGCCGGCCCGCGCGCAGCAGCGCCGTGCCGTGCGGTTCGATCCCTTCCAGCAGACCGACGTGCGCCACGATCACCTGTCCACCATGGACGGGACGCGGCCGCGGGATTATGCGGAGCCCGTGGTCGAGGTGAAGCGTCCACGCTGGTGGGACCAGCCTCTCACGCCGACCAGCCGGCCGGCGGTCACCGACAGCCCGATCTATCGCTAGCCGCAGCCGCCGCTAGCCGCAGCCGCGTTCGCTCCGCTGCGTGTATGATCTGGGCTCCGCGGTCCCGCCTAAGGCCCCCTCACGGGCGACGCGGCCGCGTCCCCCCACAGGCAAGACATTCCATGAAGGGTTCCCAGTCCGGCGGCGGCCCCGGCGGCCGACACCGCCGGGACGGACACCGCAAGCCCCACGACCGGCCCGCGACGCCCACGGGGCGCCGACCGGTTCGGATCACGTCGCGCCGCACGCATGCCGCGGCCGAGGCCCTGCCGCCGACGAGCGATCCCGTTCCACCGCGGACCGAGGAGGACGACGGCCGCGAACGGCTCCAGAAGGTGCTGGCGGCAGCCGGGCTCGGCAGCCGCCGGGCCTGCGAGGAGCTGATCACCACGGGCCGCGTCGAGGTCGATCGGCAGGTCGTCACGCAGCTCGGCACGCGGGTCGATCCGCACGGCCAGGAGATCCGCGTGGACGGCGAACGGCTGCCCAACCCGAAGCGCGTGGTGTTTCTGCTCAACAAGCCGGTCGGCGTCGTGACCACGAACTTCGACCCCGCCGGGCGGCCGCGGGTCGTGGACCTGGTGCCGGGCGAGCAGCGGCTGTTCGCCATCGGCCGGCTCGACCGCATGAGCGAAGGGCTGATCCTGCTGACCAACGACGGCGGCCTCGCCAACCTGTTGGCGCACCCGCGGTACGGCGTCGAGAAGAAATACCTCGTTCAGGTCGCCGGCGTGCCGACCGAGGAACTCCTCGAGTCACTGCGGCGCGGCGTCCGGCTCGCCGAGGGGGAGGTACACGCCAAGCGGGTCTCGATCCGTTCCCAGCACAAGCAAAGCGCGGTGCTGGAGATGGTGCTCGACGAGGGCAAGAACCGGGAGATTCGCCGGATGCTCGCCCGCCTCGGCCACAAGGTCCACCAGTTGAAGCGGGTGGCCGTGGGCAGGCTGTCGCTCGGCAACCTGTTGCCGGGCCAGTGTCGGCCGCTCGCCTGGAGCGAGATCGAGGAACTGCGGCGGGACGCGATCGCGGCCGTGGGGCCGGACGCGGAACGGGAACCGGCCCGGCCGGAACGCGGACCGGGCCGGGGCAGATCGTTCGCGCCGCGGGGCGCCGGACGCCCGGCGCGCCCGGCACGCCCCGGCCCGAGGGGTGGGCCAGGACGCCCCGGAAAGCCAGGGATTGGAGGATCAGACCGCCCTCCTCCGCGTGGCCGACCGGGCACGGTCGCCGGCAAACCGGGGAAAAAGTTCCCCGGCAAACCTGGGGGCCGGGGTACCGGCACGGGGCGACCGGCCGGCGGACAGGACCGCGGCGGTGCTGGCGGCAAGCCGGCCACCGGCTCCGGCAGGCTGCCCGACCAGGGCAGGGGACAAGTCGGGGGCCAGGGCAGGGGACAGGGCAGGGCACAACAGGGCGGAAGCCAGGGCCAGGCACAGATCCGCCGCAAGCGGCCGGGGAAGGCCTCGTCGTGGCGAAAGCGTCCGTCGGACGGGGGCGCCGGAGCCTGATGCCATGACCGCGCCCGAAACCTGCTTCGCCGATCGCGCCCGACACCTGCGGTGCGGCATCGTCTCGCACCGACAGATCGCCGCGGGCGCCTGGCGAATCCGTCTCGACTGCCCGGCCATCGCCGCCGAGGCGGTTCCCGGCCAGTTCGCCATGCTCCGCATTCCTGACCGTTCCGATCCGCTGCTCGCCCGGCCGCTGGCGGTGTACGACGTGTTCGGCGCTGACGGCGGCCCGCGGTACGCCGATTTCGTCTACGCGGTGCATGGCAAATTCACCACGGCCCTCTCCCGGCTGCGGGCGGGGGACGAACTGGTCGCCTGGGGACCGCTCGGCAACGGTTTTCCAGCCCGGCCCACAGACCACCTGGTGCTCGTCGCCGGTGGAATCGGCCAGACGGCCCTGCTCGCCCTCGGCCGTGAAGCGCTCGGGCAGGCGACCTACGGCGCCGGTGGCCGTCGGCCCGCCCCGGCCCGCCGGGTGACGTTCTGCTGGGGCGCGCGGCACGCCGGCCTGTTCGGCGACCTCGACGACTTCCGCGCCGCGGGCTGCGACGTCCACCTCGCGACCCTCGACGGCTCGACGGGGGTCCGCGGCACGGTCATCGACCTGCTCGATACGCTGTTCGCCGGCGACGGGCTTCCGGCCGGATCGAGCCGAGTCGCCTGCTGCGGCCCGGAACCGATGATGGCCGCGGTCGCCCGCTGGGCGGAAGGCCGCGGCGTCGGCTGCGACGTCTCGCTGGAAACGCCGATGGCCTGCGGCATCGGCATCTGTTTCACCTGCGTGGCCCGCGTCCACGACGGCGCCGGCGGCTGGGACTACCGCCGGACCTGCGTCGAGGGTCCGGTGTTCGACTCCCGCAGCATCGCCTGGTAGCGAATCCGGCCGCGTCGCAACTGGCTCAGGACTTCCGCGACTTGGCCGTGGCCGCACCGGTCTGGCCGACGGCCTTCACCCGGGCGGAGAGCCGCGACTTGATCCGCGCCGCGCGATTACGGTGGATCTTCTTGCCAGCCGCCGCACGATCGGCCTTCTTGGCGACGAGCCTGAGTGCCTCACGGGCCTGGGGGACGTCGCCCGTCGAGATGGCCTCGAGGACCTTGCGGACCTGCGACTTGAGGTCGGACTTCACGGCGCGGTTGCTCTCTCGATCGCGCAGGTTTTGACGATGACGCTTCTTGGCGCTGGCCGAATGGGGCATTCCGAATCCTTGCTCGTGCGGGGTGGAGTTGAAAACCGAGGTTCACGCGGGGACTGATCGGCTGCGGCCGGAACCGGCCGGGGGCGGTTCAGCCCTTCCGGTCGCCTTCCGGCTTGCCCCCTTTATCCTTCACCGGCCCCAACTTGTCCAGACGCTCCGCCACGTCCCGGTATCCGAAGTCGAGCGCGGCCAGGGCCCCGAGGTGCTTGTGGGCGGCGTCCGGGTCGTTCAGCCCGCTGGCCAACACCCCCGCCCGGTACAACGCCCGCTTGCGGAGTTCCATTTCCCGGTCGGTCAGCAGTTCGACCGCGGTCTCGTAGTTTTTCATGGCGAGCTGGTACTGCTTGATCTTCTGGAAGCACTCGCCGAGTTCGAGGGACACCGGACCGCGCCGGCGGAGGTCCTGGAGCACCTCCTGGAAACAGCGGATCGCCTCGGTGTAGTTGCCGACCTGCTTGAGCCGCAGGGCGAGCTCGTACTTCCAGGTGAGATTTTCCGGATACCGGGAACAACGGGCCGAGTAGACGTCGATCTCCGCCTTGACCTGCGCGGCCTTGAGCCGCTCGACCAGGCCGCGGTTCTCCGCCGACGGATCAGCCTCGGCCCTGCGCTCGGCCACCACGACCCGCTGCTTCGCCCAGCGGATCTGCCGATCCTCGACGTGTTCGCGGACCTTGATGTCGCCTCCCGCGGCAGCCAGCGTGCGGGCGAGCAACGCCTCCGCCTCGTCGATGGTGGCGTCGCGGGCGATGATGTCGGCCAGTTCCAGGGCGGCATCGACGGCGGCGGGATTCTTGGCGATCTCGGCGCGGAGCTCGGCGGCCCGATCGGCCGGGGCGGGCTGCTGCCCGGCCCCCGGTCTGGCCGCCCCGCCGGCCACCGTGGGACGGCCGCTCATCCCCTGGCCGACGACGATCGTCTTCTCCACCTGCAGCCGGGCGATCTCGCGTTGCGCCTCCTCTCCCAGCCCCTTCTGTCCGGAGATGCGCACCCAGCAGGCGATCGCCTGGTCGAACTGCCCCTGGCTGGCGGCGAAGCGGGCACACTGCCGGTTGACCTCGGCGTCGTTCGGTGCGGCATCGAGGGCGGCCTTGAGAAACACCCCCTGCGACTCGACCAACTGCAGGTTGCCGCAGGCTTCGGCGACCGCGAGCAGGCACTGGAAGTCGGTGGGGTTCGACTTCAGGATCCCGACTCCGTGCCGAATCAATTCACGCCACTGTGCCGCCGCCGCGTGCTTCTTGAGCGCGACCCTGGACCCGGCCGACCAGAGCGACGCCAGGCCGCCCCCCTTACGGGTGCCGAACTTCCGTTTCAGGGCACCGAAAAACGCCTGCACGTAGACCGCGTTCCCCGGGTCGCCGAGGACGCAGGCCGTGTACATCTCCAGGGCGTAGTCGGCGTTGGTGGGAAGACTCTGCGTGCCCCGGTTGAAGCACTGCGTGAGCCGGGCCCGGTCGGCGGCCGAAAGTGGGTCCCGGTGCGACGACGCGGCCGGGTTACCGGCCCCTGCTGTAGACTCAGGCGGCATGGTGTGTGACGATGTCGGCGCCGGCGGGGATCTCTGTCTTCGCAGTGTAGTGGCCGCCGGAGAACCCACAAACACCCGTCAGCGCACCGGCCCCGAGGCCCACCCCGTCCCCATGCCTGCTCCCTCCGAGAGTCGCCCGGGACGCGTCTGGTTCGTGGGTGCCGGGCCCGGCGCCTGGGACCTGCTCACGATCCGGGCCGCCGACTGCCTGCGCATGGCCGACGTGGTCGTGCACGATGCCCTCGTGCCGCCGTGGCTCCGGGACGCCATCGCCCCCGGGGCCGAACTGGTGCCCGTGGAACGCGAGGCCGCGGCCGGCCGTGATCCGGGGTTGGAGACGGGCAGGCTGCTCGTCCAACTGGCCGCGTCCGGCCGCACCGTCGTCCGACTCAAGGGGGGCGATCCGACCGTGTTCGCGCGGCTGGCCGAGGAGATCCAGCCGCTGCGCGATGCCGGGCTGGCCTACGAACTCGTGCCGGGCGTGACCGCCGCCCTGGCGGCGGCCGCCGCCGCGGCCGCGCCACTCACCAGTCGAACGACCGCCTCGCATCTGACATTGGTGACGGGACACGAGGCGGGGGACAAGCCGAACGGGATCGATTTCCGGGTGCTCGCGTCGCTCCCCGGGACCCTGGCGATCTACATGGGCATCGAGCACATGGGGCGCTGGTCCGGTGCCCTGCTCGAGGCGGGAAAGCCGCCGGCCTCCCCGGTGACGATCGTGAGCCGCTGCTCATGGCCCGACCAGCGGATCGTCAGCAGTTCGCTCGCCCGCTGCGCCGTGGACGCGACGGCCGCCGGCCTGCGGCCGCCGGCGATCGCCATCGTCGGCG
>JBIKKQ010000284.1:0-3308 GCA_044360305.1 Pirellulales bacterium | reverse complement strand
GGCAGGCCGCGCGACTCGCTGCCGAACACCAGCACGTCGCCCCGCGCATACCGGACCTCGGTGTACGGCCGGCTGGCGCGGGCCGAAAACATCCACATCCCCCCTGCCTGCTCCGCGGCGAGCCGCGCACACAGGTGGCCCCACGAGTCCACCACCTCCCACTCCAGTTCCTCCCAGTAGTCGAGCCCCGCCCGCCGCAGGTAGTAGTCGTCGAGCTTGAAGCCCAGGGGCCGCACCAGCCACATCTTGGCGGCGATCGCCACGCAGGTGCGGCCGACGTTCCCGGCGTTCGGCGGGATCTCCGGCTCGTGCAGGACCAGATGCAGGACCGGCGAGTATTTCATGGCCATATCGCCGCCGGGCGGCGGTTTGCTATTGTTGGAGGGACGCCGCCGGTGCACGCGGCGGGTTCCCTGAGTGTGGCGGAGGATCGACTGGTGGTCGAGTTGAAGCGAAATCCCACGCGCGGCGTGAAGATCGGCACGATCACCATCGGTGGCGGCCACCCGATCGTCACCCAGAGCATGACGGCCACCCACACGCAGGACGTGGCCGCCACCCTCGAGCAGGCCAACGCCCTGCACGCCGCCGGGGCCGGCGTCGTCCGCATCGCGGTGGACTCCAAGAAGGACGCCGCCGCGCTGCCCGCGATCCGGGCCGGCACCGCGGCCAACCTCGCCATCGACCTGCAGGAGAACTACCGGCTCGCCGTGGACGTCGCCCCCCACGTGGACAAGCTCCGCTACAACCCCGGCCACCTCTACCACCACGAGCCGACGAAGCCCTGGCAGGACAAGGTGAAGTTCATCGCCGACGTCGCCGCGGCCAACGACTGCGGCCTCCGCGTCGGCGTGAACTGCGGCAGCGTCGATCCGGCCAAGAAGGAGCAGTTCGCCCCCGACGACTCCCTCGGGCCGATGCTCGCCAGCGCCCTCGAGCACTGCGCCCTGCTCGACTCGATCGGCTTCACCCGCTACGCCGTGTCGCTCAAGGACTCCGACCCGCTCAAGGTCATCGAGGTCAACCGCCGGTTCGCCGCCGAGCGGCCCGACGTGCCGCTGCACCTCGGCGTCACCGAGGCCGGCATGCCCCCCGACGGGATCATCAAGACCCGGATCGCCTTCGAGCAGCTGATCTCGCGCGGCATCGGCGACACCGTCCGCGTCTCGCTCACCGTCCCCAACGCCGACAAGCCGCAGGAGATCGCCGCCGCCAACGCGATCCTCGCCGACATCGCCGCCGGCCGGGTGCGGAGCGTGGTGGACTACGGCCTCTCGACGCTCAACATCATCTCCTGCCCGAGCTGCTCGCGGGTCGAGAACGAGGCCTTCATCGAGCTCGCCCGGCAGGTCAAGGAGATGACCGCCTACGCCCGCGACCACGCGATCACGATCGCCGTGATGGGCTGCCGCGTGAACGGCCCGGGCGAGACCGACGACGCCGACCTCGGCCTGTGGTGCGGCCCGACCCATGTCAACCTCAAGCGCCGCAGCAGCGAGCTCGGGGCCTTCCCCTACGACGAGATCCTGCCGAAGCTGCGGCACGAGCTCGACCAGCTGATCGCGGAGCGGTCCTGATGCGTTCCCTGCCGATCGTGGATGGCGCCGGCGCGGCCTGCGACGCCGGGGCGGCGGCGCTGCCGGTGATCGCCCCGGGCGATCCCGCCACGCGGCGCGGCACGTTCTCGATGGTCAGCCTCGGCTGCCCGAAGAACCTCGTGGACGGCGAGCGGATGCTCGGCCTGCTCCGCGACGACGGCTGGCAGTTCGTCGCCGAGCCCGCCGGCTCCGACCTCGTGATCGTCAACACCTGCGCCTTCATCGATGCCTCGCGGCAGGAGTCGTACGCCGCCCTCCGCGAGATGCTCGACCTCAAGGCGGCCGGCGGCACCCGCGGGGTCGTCGTCTCCGGCTGCCTCGCCGAGCGGCAGAAGGACGCGCTGCTCGAGGAGCTGCCCGGCCTCGACGCCGTGATCGGCGTGTTTTCCCGGGACGAGATCGCCCGGGCCGCCGAGCGGCTCGTCGGCGGCCTCGGCGACCAGCGGACCGTGTTCCGCCCCGCCCCAGCCCGGCCGCTCGACGACACGGGGCGGATGCGGGTCACGCCCCGGCACATGGCGTATCTCAAGATCTCCGAGGGCTGCGACCGAACGTGCACGTTCTGCGCGATCCCGAAGATGCGCGGCAAGCACGCCACGAAGCCGATCGAGGCGGTGGTCGCCGAGGCCCGCGAACTGGCCGCCGACGGCGTCAGGGAACTGGTGATCGTCGCCCAGGACACGACCTACTATGGCGTCGATCTGTACGGCGAGCCGCGGCTCGTCGAGCTGCTGCGCCGGCTCGAGGAGGTGGACGAGCTGGAGTGGATCCGGCTCATGTACCTGTATCCGATCCACTTCACGCCTGAACTCGTGGAGACGATCGCCGCCAGCCCGAAGATCCTCCCCTACCTCGACATGCCGCTGCAGCATGCCAGCGACCCGGTGCTCAAGCGGATGCAGCGCCGTGTCGGCCGGGCCGCCACCGAGGATCTCCTCGGCCGGCTGCGCGAGCGGATTCCCGACCTCACGCTCCGGACCACGTTCATCACCGGCTTCCCCGGGGAGACCCGGGAGCAGTTCGCGGACCTGCTCGAATTCGCCCGGCAGTGGCGGTTCGAGCGGGTCGGGGTGTTCACCTACTCGCTCGAACCCGACACCCCGGCGGCCCGGCTCGACGGCCACCTGCCCGAGGAGGAGAAGGCCGCCCGGCGCGACGAGCTGATGCGGCTCCAGCAGGGGATCGCCCACGATCACGCCCGGCGCCAGGTGGGCCGCACGCTCGACGTGATCATCGACCGGCAGAGCGGCGACCGCGAGGACGTCTGGATCGGCCGTACCAAGGCCGACGCGCCGGAGATCGACTGCGTCGTCTACGTCACCGCCCCCGGCACGTCGGCCGCCCGGCCGCTCACCGGCCGGATCGTGCCCGTGGAGATCGTCGCCGCCAGCGGCTACGACCTGGCGGGCGTGCCGGCCACGCCGCTGTCGTGACGTTACGGCCCGAGGAGGTCACGATGCCCACCATCCAGCCCCTCGACCGCGTCTGGACCGTGCCCAACCTGCTGTCGGCGGTGCGGCTCGGGCTGGCCATCGTGCTCTTCGTGGCGATCGAACGCGCCGCCTGGGGGCCGGCGCTGTGGCTGTTCGTCGTCGCCGCCTCGACCGACTGGGTCGATGGCTGGTGGGCCCGGCGGTTCGGCCAGGTGAGCCGGCTGGGGCGGATCTTCGATCCGCTGGTGGACAAGGTGATCGTCTGCGGGGCCACCGT
>JBIKKQ010000101.1:0-12000 GCA_044360305.1 Pirellulales bacterium | reverse complement strand
CCGCAGCCTCTGCCCGGCGGAGGGAACGCCAAGGGTTCCCTCGCCGGGCGGCGGCCGCACCTCCTGGCGGCCGTGGCCGCATGCGCGGCGACGCCGGGACGTAACTACCCGGAGGACGCTGTAGTTGACGTTTTTGGCAGCGGAATCCGTGAGGGGTTGCCCATGCCCAGCGAGCCGGCGTTGCTGGCAAGCGCAGGCCAGGAGGCCGTAGCGCAGGCAGCATCGAGTGAACGGAGGCCTGGAGGGCCGGAGTGAACGTCCGGCGAGCGGGCGTGGGCGGCCCCGAACCGTGACCCCCAGCAGGTGTCAACTCCTGCATGCTCCCAAGAGTCAGCTGTGCCGGCCAGGATGGCGGCGACGCCGGGAAATAGGCAGTGCCGCCTGGATGGCGGCGTGGTGTGCAGGCGGGCTTCGGCCGCACCTCCGGGCGGCCGTGGCCCGCGGAGGCGTCGCCGGCCAGGATGGCGGCGACGCCGGGAAAGTCAGCGCTCGTAGACCGGCAGGAACTTGAAGTTCACCGCCAACGCCAACAGCGTCAGCGGCGTGTCCACCTCACGGCCATATGACATCTGAAAACTGCCATCCTTGGCCTGCGCGGCCTTGAGCGTCTTCACCAGCCCGGCGTTCCACTTCTCCCACGCCTGCACGTTGCACTGGAAGAGCGCCTGCGCCCGGTAATAGTGCTCGTAGGAGGAGCCGTCGCCACGTCGGCCGAGCATCGCGTTGGCACCGCGTCCGGCGCCGCTCACACCCTCGAGGTACTTGGCCGCCTGCGTGTACTGCGGCAGATCCTGCCGGCGGGCGATCGAGAACACGAGCACGCCGATCGACGTCGTCGCTTCGGTGCCGGAGCCCGGACCGCCCGAGTAGCCGACGTTTCCGTTGCCGCCGGTCATCCCGACGTAGTACTTGATCGCCCGATCGACCGTTTCGTCCGGCACCTCGAGCCCCGCGTTCCGGGCGGCGAGCAACCCCATCAGCACGGCGCCGCTGACCGAGGTGTCGGCCGACAGCATCTCCGGCCCGTAGTGCCAGCCGCCGGTGGGGTTCTTCTTGTTGGCCGTGACCGCCGCCCGCACGGCCAGTTCCAGGGCCTTGCCGATCGTGCGGCCCTGCCCCTTGCCGGCCTGGGCCCCGGGCTCGGTCCACAGGCCGCGGTCGTCGACGACGCCATAGGCCTCGGCGAGGCCGAGCATCGCGAAGCCGTGGTGATACATGCTCGGCCTGCCCCCCTCGCCGCCGAGGTAGCCGACGTTCGCATCCTGTTCGTTGATCAGGGCCCGCAGCCCGCGCCGGATCGGCTGGCGATGGGGCCCGAAATTCGGGTCCTCACCGCTGGCCAGGAGGACCATCAACGCCATGGCCGTCGGGGCCGGGGAGCCGTGCGGGCTGTTCCAGGCCCCCGTCGCGGTCTGCGTCTTGAGCAGGTGCCGCAGTCCGGCGTCGTAGATCTCCCGAACATCCCGCGGCACGGGGTCGCCGTACTTGACGAGCGGGCCCTCTGCGCGGGCCGCGGCGGCGGCGACCGTGAGCACGACGGCGAACGGCAGCAGTCGCATCGAGCATCTCCGAGGGTTCGGGGGCGGCGGACGGTCACGGGCCCGGCGGGCCCCGCGTGGAACCGGTGCGTCTCGGTCGGCGGCGCGAGTATGCCCTTCATGTCTTCGCGACGGTCGCGCGGCCGGATGCAGCCGGGGCGGCCGACGCGGGTCGCGTCAGGTCGCCAGCGGGCGGGTCATCTCGGCGGGGACCACCCAGGCGTCGTACTGCTCCGGGGTGACGAAGCCGAGGGCCACGGCGGCCGCCTTCAGGCTCGTCCCCTGCTGGTGGGCCTGCTTGGCGATCTTCGCCGCCTTCTCGTAGCCGATGTGCGTGTTGAGCGCGGTCACCAGCATCAGCGAGTCGTCGAGATGGTGCCGGATGCGGGCCAGGTTGGGCGCGATGCCGGTGGCGCAGTGAACCCGCATCGAGTCGCAGGCGTCGGCGATCAGGTCGGCCGACTCGAGGACGTTGTGGATCATCACCGGCTTGTAGACGTTGAGCTGGAAGTTGCCCTGCGATCCGGAGAAGGCGACGGCGGCGTCGTTGCCGAACACCTGCGCGCAGACCATCGTCATCGCCTCGCACTGCGTCGGGTTCACCTTCCCCGGCATGATCGAACTCCCCGGCTCGTTCTCCGGAATCGTGATCTCGCCGATCCCGCACCGCGGCCCCGAGGCGAGCCAGCGGATGTCGTTGGCGATCTTGAGCAGGGCCATGGCCAGGCCGCGCTCGGCGGCGCTCACCTCCACGAGGGCGTCGTGGGCCGCCAGGGCCGCGAACTTGTTGGCCGCCGAGACGAACGGATGCCCCGTCTCCCGGGCGATGAACGAGGCGGCCACGTCGCCGAACCGGGGATGGGCGTTGAGCCCCGTGCCCACCGCGGTGCCGCCGATCGCCAGCTGGTACAGGCCCGGCAGGGCCCGCTCGATGCCCGCCATCCGGTCGTCGAGCTGGGCCCGCCAGCTGGAGATCTCCTGCCCGAGCGTGATCGGCGTGGCGTCCTGGAGGTGGGTGCGGCCGATCTTGACGAGGTCGGCATGCCGCTTCTCCAGGTCGGCGAACACGTCGCGAAGCTGGCGAACGGCCGGCAGCAGACGGTCGTGGATCACCTCCACGGCGGCGATGTGCATCGCCGTCGGGAAGGTGTCGTTGGACGACTGGCCCCGGTTGACGTCGTCGTTGGGATGGACCGGCTTCTTCGATCCCATGACGCCGCCGGCGATCTCGATCGCCCGGTTCGAGATCACCTCGTTGGCGTTCATGTTGGACTGCGTGCCGCTGCCGGTCTGGAAGACGACGAGCGGGAAGTGATCGTCGAGCTTCCCGGCGATCACCTCATCGGCCGCCTGGACGATGAGCTTCACCCGCTCGGCTGGCAACTGGCCGAGTTCGCCGTTGGCCAGAGCCGCCGCCTTCTTGAGGATCCCGAGCGCCTTCTTCACGGCCCGGCCCCACTGGAAGCGGTCCACGCCGATCCGGAAGTTGTCCCGCGAACGCTCGGTCTGGGCGCCCCAGTAGCGGTCGGCGGGCACCCGCACCTCCCCCATGCTGTCGGTCTCGATGCGAAACTGGGGCGCAGCGGCGGTCATCGGCGGGCCTCGTGGCGTGGTGGGGGATCCGACACGGCCGGCATTGTGCGGCCGGAGGCGGCCGGTTTCAACCGGCGCCGTGCTCGCGCCACCAGCGGACGGTGTCCGCCAAGCCAGCGTCGAAGTCCTGCCGCGGCTCCCAGCCGAGCAGCGACCGAGCCCGGGAGATGTCGAGGCCGCGGCGCGGCTGGCCGTCCGGCTTGGACGGGTCCCAGGTGATGCGACCGCGGTAGTCGCAGGCGGCCGCGATCTTCACCACCAGGTCGCGGATGGCGATCTCCCGGCCGCCGCCGAGGTTGATCGGCAGCGGCTCCTCCATGACCTCGGCGGCCCGGACCACCCCCTCGGCCGCGTCGTCGACGTGGAGAAACTCGCGGGTCGCGGCCCCCGTGCCCCAGCAGATCACCTCGGGGGCGGTCGTCAGCCGGGCTTCCTCGCACTTGCGGATCAGCGCCGGGATCACGTGGCTCGTGGCCGGATCGAAGTTGTCCCGCGGTCCGTAGAGGTTCACCGGCAGGACGACGGCGC
Source organism: Pirellulales bacterium (assembly GCA_044360305.1). Lineage (GTDB taxonomy): Bacteria > Planctomycetota > Planctomycetia > Pirellulales > UBA1268 > QWPN01. The sequence continues at coordinate 8,341 of JBIKKQ010000101.1, read as the reverse complement.
TCGTCAGCCCGTACTCCCGCCGGTAGCCGTCGAGCATCACGAAGATCGCCTTCTTGGCGACGCCGTAGGGGGCGTTGGTCTCCTCCGGGTAGCCGTTCCAGATGTCATCCTCGCGGAACGGCACCGGGCAGTGCTTGGGATAGGCGCAGACGGTGCCGGTATGGACGAACTTCTCGACGCACCGGCGCCGGGCATGCTCGACGAGGTGCAGGCCCATCGCCATGTTGGCGTAGAAGAACCGGCCCGGATGGGCCATGTTGGCCCCGATGCCGCCGACCTCGGCCGCGAGGTGGATGACGACGTCGGGGCGGGCGACATCGAACAGCCGCTCGACGTCGGCCTCCCGCGTCAGGTCGAAGTCCCGCCGCCGCGGCACGACGATCCGCTCGGCCGCCACCCCGCGGCGGCGCAGGGCGGCGCAGACGGCACCGCCGAGGAAGCCGGCTCCACCGGTGACGACGATCCGCTTCGGTGCCAGGTCGATGCTCATGGCCCGCGGCCCCGGTCAGCGGTTCGGCAGGCTGGTGTCGTGACCGGCCGCCAGCAGCACCTGTTCCTTGTGGGCCAGCTCCATGTCGGATTCGACCATCAGGCCGACCAGTTCGTCGAACGACACCCGCGGCTTCCAGCCGAGCTTGTGCCGGGCCTTCGTCGAGCAGCCGAGGAGCAGGTCCACCTCCGCCGGCCGGAAGTACCGGGCATCGATCTCGACGAAATCACGGTAGTCGAGGCCCAGCCGGCCGAACACCTTCTCGCAGAACTCGCGGACCGAGTGGGTCTCGTCGGTCGAGATCACGTAGTCGTCGGGCTCGTCCTGCTGGAGCATGAGCCACATCGCCTCGACGTAGTCCCCGGCGAAGCCCCAGTCGCGCTTGGCATCGAGGTTGCCGAGGTACAGCTTCTTCTGCAGGCCGAGCTTGATCCGGGTGGCGGCCCGGGTGATCTTCCGGGTCACGAACGTCTCGCCGCGCCGCGGGCTCTCGTGGTTGAAGAGGATGCCGCAGGATCCGTGCAGCCCGTAGCTCTCCCGGTAATTGATCGTGATCCAGTGGGAGTACAGCTTGGCCACGCCGTACGGGGACCGGGGGTAGAACGGCGTCGTCTCCGACTGCGGTGTCTCCACCACCTTGCCGTACATCTCCGAGCTCGAGGCCTGGTAGAAGCGAATCTGGCTGCCGGCCGAATCCTGGAAGTCGCGGATCGCCTCGAGGAGCCGGAGCGTGCCGACGGCCGTCACGTCGGCCGTGTAGGTCGGCTGGTCGAAACTCACGCGGACGTGGCTCTGCGCGGCGAGGTTGTAGACCTCGGTGGGGCGGATCTCGCGGATCAGCCGGGCGAGGCCGTTGCCGTCGGCCATGTCGCCGTGGTGCAGCATGAGCGGCCGCTCCACCTCGTGGATGTCGCGATACAGGTGCTCGATCCGTTGCGTGCCGAACGTGCTCGACCGGCGGACGAGGCCGTGGACCTCGTAGCCCTTGTCGAGGAGCAGTTCGGCCAGGTACGAGCCGTCCTGTCCCGTGATCCCCGTCACCAAAGCCCGTTTCGCGTGCGACGACACGACCCCTCCTTCCGAAAAAGAACCCCTGGCCGGTTCAGCGGCCTGAACGGGAACTAAGCGGTCCAGACGATACCGCATCCGGCGCCGGGGCGAAACCACCGGCGCCGGTCAGCGGGCGGCGACGGCCTCCGGCGCCTCCTCCGTGGGGAGGGCTGCGGTCGCGGCGGCGTCCTCGGCCGGCCGGGCGAGTTCCGCGGCCACGGCGGCGTCGAGGGCGGGCAGGAGCGCGGCGACGAAGTCCTTGCCCTCGTCGAGCGCCTGCGCGTTTTTGATCTTCGTCTCGTCGATGATCGCGTACAGCTTGTAGACGGCATCGACGCCCGTATTTTGCAGCTCGATCCGGGCCAGTTGCGGTGCAATCCAGCGATTTTTCAGCCCGTAGGTCCAGAACACCCGGAGGGTCTGATTTTCCTTGCGGAACGTCCCGGTGAACGTTTCCGCGTCGCGACCGTCGGTGAGCGGGACCATCAGCCGATGCTCCGATTCGGCGATTTCGAAGCCGGCGCCCGGATAGCAGCGGTCCGGGGTGTGGGCCGAGGCATGGTAGGGCGTGGCGCAGACGGTGAACGTGGAGACGACGGTCTTCGTCCGGGAGTTGCGGTACGACCGGGCGATGTGGCCGACGGCGCCGGCCCGCTCAAGTTCCTTGGGGTCGGACTTGACCTCCATCTCCCGGACCCACTCCCAGTCGCCGAACTTCTCCGGAAAGGACGCCTCCAGCGCCCGGGCCGCGCGGCGCAGCGACTCCGGGTCGGACTGGGCGGACCAGCGGCCGGTCCACGCCCCCTGCAGCGCGGTCACACCGACCACGAGGACCACCGCGGCCACGACCAGAGCCTGCGTCAGTCCGCCCGAGGCCGGCAGGGCCGCGGGCCGCTTCGCTGGCGCGGGCGCCGGCGAAGATGGCACGGCCCCCAGCGGCAGCACGTTGGACGGCTTCATGTTCGACTCCTCCCCGTCACCTCATCTCGCCCGTCGCCGCCCCGCGGGCCGCCTCAGGTCGATGTCAGCGCCGCGTAGCGGCGTCGGGAACCGGTCTCCTGCACGCCATTGACGACCGTGCCCAGCACCCGCACTCCGGCCGAACGAAGCCGGTCGATGGCCGCCGACACGAGCGGCACGCGGCTGACGTCCCGCATCGTCGCGAGGATGGCGACGTCGCTCTGCTGGCCCAAGAGCAGGGCGTCGGCGAACGCCAGCACCGGCCCGGCGTCGATCACGACGTGGTCGAACGACTGCCGGAAGCCCTTCATGATCCGGGCCAGCTCGGGCCGCGACAACGCGGTGATGGCGGCATAGTCGCAACTGCCACCCGTGACGGCGAACAGCCCGTCCACGCTCGTCGGCTGCACCGCCTCGTCGTTGCCAATCTCGCCCCGCAGCAGCTCGGGGAGGCCGCTCCGCAGATCGAGGCCGAGGGCGAGGTGGACATTGGGGTGTCGCAGATCGCCGTCGAGCAGGAGCGTGCGCTTGTCGGACCGGGCGAGGCTGGCGGCGAGCTGCGACGCGAACGTGGTCTTCCCCTCGTGCTCGACGGCGCTGGTGACGAGGATCACCTTCGGCTGGTCGCGCCCTTGGGCGAGGAGCGCCCGCACGCCGTCCACGCTCTGGGCGACGTCGGCGTGGTTGGACTGCTTGCGTTGCACCCTGGGGAGCGTGCCCACAACACGCACGCCGAGCCGCTGCGACACCTCCGCGGCCGTGCCGATCCGATCCCGCAGATATTCGAAGCCGATTACGGCGCCAACGCCGAGGGCCAGCCCGGCGAGTCCGGCAAGCGTTGCCAGCATCGCCCGCATGAAGCGGTCGTTGCCCTCCGGCTTGCTCGCCTCCTGATATACCGTGACCCGAGGCGGCAGGGAGATGTCGGCCTCGGTCGTCTCCAGTTGGATGCCCATCTGCCTGGTCACCGCTTCGAGTTGCTCGATCTCGTGGCCGCGGATCTTGAGGTCGGCGTTGGCCTGGCCGAGCTGCTTCACCTCGTCGGCGGTCTCCTCGAACTCCTTCCGGGCCTTCGCCAACTCGGCTGCGATCAGTTCGCGACGCTTCCTGAGCACGACCGGGCTTTCCACGGCCGCGCCAGGCCTGCGTCCCGACGATTCGAGGGCCAGCTGCGCCGCCACCTGCGGTCGCAGCTCGGTGCTCCGCTCGCGAATCTTCTCGGCGAGTCCCTGGCGCTGGGAATCGAGCCGGCGGACGGCCGGGTCGTTGACGCCGCGGGCGCTCCGCTGGGCCTGGGAGGCGATCGCCTCGTCGATGCTGGCGAGCCGATCGCGGAGTTCGGCGATCAGCGGGTCCCGGGCGAGCATCGCGTCGAGGACTTCATCCGAGACCACGTCCGCATCGGCGATCTCCCCCTTCTCCCGGGCATCGATCACCGCCAGTTCGGCATCGATCGCCGACAGTTCGGCCTGCCTGGTCGTGACCTGGAGCCGCAGGGTTCCGAGGTGGTCGAGGAGCAGGCTGCGCTGTGTCGTCACCTCGACGCTGTCGCTGGCGCCGAGCGTCTTCGCGAGGTTGTCGAACTCCTGCTGGGCCTTGCGGAGTTCGCCGACCTTCTCCTTGTACTGGCGGTCGAGATTGTCCCGGAGAAGCAGCCGCGCGGCCTTCTCCTTGTTGACGACGTCGGACAGGTAGGCCTTGGTGACGGCATTGACGATCTGCCAGACGTCGTCTGGCCGGTCACCGCGGAGCCGCACCTGAAGCACCTCCGACTCCATCGGCGCCGTTACCTGGATGTTGGTCTGCAGCCAGCCGACCGGATCCTCCTTCTCGTCCTGGATGGTCTTCAGGGCACTGATGCCCGGCTGCCGCAGCGCCGACATCATCACCAGCGGGCTGCGAATGAGCTGCACCTGCGTCTTGCGATAGGACTCGTATTCGGCGTTGTCGCGGTTGGAATCATTCAGCATCCCCGACTTGTCGCCCACTCGGAGCCAGGCGACCGCCTCCTGCCCCTGCGGCATGAACAGCCAGACGGCGGCGGCCGCCGTGCCGGCGAGCAGCAGGCCGAGGGCCACTGCCGGCAACCAGGTGCGGCGAAACGCATGCCACACCCGCCGGTAGTCGATGCCGCCGGCGAGCGGATCGCCGCCCCCAGGCTGGGTCAGCGGACCGGGCAGCATCGGCTCGCGGAGAGGGGCGAGCATGCCTCCGGCAGAGGCCGGCTGCAGACCTGCAGCCGAAACGGATTCGGCACCGCTCACGACATCGCTCATGTCATCCTTTCCTACCCGCGTCGCTGCCCGGCACCGGGCCGCCCGCCCCGTACACCCGCCGCCGTGGCCCCTCGGAACGCGACCCCGAGGGCGGAACCTTTCAATTCATCCATGAGTCTACCCCATTTTCCGGTCGGGTTCCGGCGGTTTCAACGCCGGGAAAATCGCCGGTTTCGCGGGGGAAACTGTTCGGTCCAGTCCGCCCGGCCCGGTTCGGCCCGCCCCGGCTACGACCGTCAGCCCCTGCTGCTCGGTCACCACCAGGCTGGCCAGAAGCTGCTGGACCGAGAACAGCATCACCAGGGCCAGCACCATCATCTGGACGCCCGCAAGGGTGCTTTCATGAAACGATTCCGCGAATTCCGGGTCCGCGTAGACGTGGAGGACGCCGGCGGTCGTGATGCGGATGGCGTTGACGAGCAGCGCGATCGGCACGGCGCAGGCGATGACGATCCCGTTCTCCCACCACTCCCGTCCGCCGACAAGGACGAGGGCCACCGAGAGCGCGACGAAGATCGTGAGCATCCGCAGCCCCGCGCAGGCATCGACCACGTTCAGCCGATGTCCGCCGACGTCGATGATGTTGCCGGACCGCCAGGCGTCGAAGCCCAGGGTCTGCAGGGCGGATGTGCTGATCATGGTTGCCAGTGTCTGCAGCGGGCTGAGCAGGTAGCGGGTCGCCTCGTCCGGCAGCGGAAACATGAAGATCAGGAAGCCGATCGGTGCCCATGCCCAGCGAAACGTCTTCCAGCCACCGGCGAGGAGGAAGGCGCCGGCCAGTGCCGGCACGAACGAGTACATGTCAATGGTCACGATCTGATATCGGGCGGACGCCAACCGCAGGGCGAAAGTGGCGCCCAGCATGCCCAGGCCGGCGAACCGGGCCGAAGCCGACACCGGTTCCATCGGCTCCCGCCACCAGAACAGCAGCAGGGCGGCGAACACGGGCACGAGCCAGCCGTGCGAATACTGCGGATTGCTCCAGCTCGACTGGGCGTTGAGCAGGCCCGGCCAATAACTGTAGATCAAAAGCGCCGTGAGCCCGCCGATCACGATCCACGGCAGCCGCCCTTCCGGCCGCCGCAGTTCGGTGACGAACTCGCGCCAGCGCCGGACGAACCCTTCGAACAGACCCTCGTCCTCGAGCGCGGCCGGCGCGGTGGCGGCGGGGTTCTGCGCCGGCGGTCGCGCGGTCGGCGGCGCGGGGTTCTGGAGGAGAGGAACGCTCACAGCGGGGTTCCGACAGGGGCTCTGACCGCAGGGATGGAAACGACTCTTGAAGCATACCGTGGCCGACAAGGGGTGGAAGCGATTCGGCACCGGTTTGCCGCGCGGGCGCACGGCCCCGCCGAACCGGTTCAGCCCTGGCCCAGCCCGGCCGCCACCGCGGTGACGACCGCGAGCGGCACAGACACCGCCCGCACGACCGTCGCGATCGTCGCCGCTGCATCGGCGCGGCCGGTCAGCCGCGGTCGCCCGCCGACCCACTGGCTGACGAGCGTCACGACCGTCAGGATCGGCACCGCCTTCCATCCGCAGACCGCGGCGGCAACCGCCAGCGATTCGCCCGTGCCGGGGCAACCGAGCCGGCGGCCGGCCAGCCATGCGAGCATGGCGCCCAGCATCCGGGCCACGACCGGCCCTGGCGGCGCGATCTGCCGCGTCCATTCCTGCCACCCGTTCGTGGGATGCGGCCAGGGGCCGTCCGGCAGCGCCAGCACTGCGACCCAGGCGGCCGCGATCAGCAATGCGGTCAGAAACGTCCGGCCGCCGATCGGATGCCCGGCGGCCGCGAGCAGTCCCCAGGCGACGAGCGTGATCACGAGCCCGGCGTGGAGCACGATCAGCCAGGGCGTCCTCCACTCGTGCCCGGCGAGGATGCCGTCCATGCCTCCGCCCGCCGTGAGGTCGGCCGCCGTGACCGCCGCCAATGCGCAGGCACAGACGGCCTCGATCGCCGGGTAGCGCGCCGAAATCGGCCCGCGGCAGTCGCGGCACCGGCCCCGAAGCAGGCACCAGGCGATGATCGGCACGTTGTCCACCGGCCGCACCGGGGAGCGGCAGTGTGGGCAACGGCTCCCCCCCCAGACGACCGATTCGCCGGCCGGGACACGGTGGGCGACCACGTTCAGGAAGCTGCCGAGCATCGCCCCCACCGCGAAGGCGAGGATGACGGCGCCGGTGTCGGCCCAGGGGAAGTCGGCGAACCACATCGTCGGTGGGGATCCTCGGTCTGGCGCCGGCCCGGATGGGAACGGCGCGGAGTAATCGTGTAGGGTAACCGTTCGCGCCGCCGGCTCCACTGCCCCGGGCAGTGGCCGCGGCACACGTGGTCAGGCCACGCCGGACGAATCGGACTCGCAGCACGCATGGCCGAAAACGATGTTCACCCCGTTGCGGGCGAGCCGAACCCTGCCCGGCGCGGCCTGCCCCCATGGCTGTCGCTCGTCCTGCGCACTGCGATCACCGTGGGCCTCATGGCCTACGCGGTCCGGGACGTCCGCTGGAGCGAGATCGGGGGACAGTTGCGGGCCGGCCACTGGGGCTGGTGGATCGCCGGCCTCGTCGGCAGCGCCGCCGTGCAGGCGGTGGCGGGCATCCGCTGGGCGGCCCTGGCCCGGCCGCTCGGCTTCGACCGGCCGCGCCGATTTTTCATCTGGCGGTTCTTCGAGGGGATGTTCTTCAACCTCTGCCTTCCCTCGTCCATCGGCGGCGACGTCATCAAGGCCTATCGCGTCGGCGACTCGACGTCGCGCCGGCTGCTGGCGGGCTGTTCGATCCTGGCCGATCGGCTCACGGGCCTGGCGGCGCTCGGTGTGCTCGCCTGCACGGCGTTGGCGGCGAGTCGCACTGCATGGTCCCCGGTCGCCGTGGCGGCGGTCGGCACCGGCGTCCTGATCGCGGTGCTGGCGGCGTTCTGGATCGGCACCCGCTGCCTCGACCGGATCATCGGCATGCTGCCGACGGAGCACGCCGGCCGGCGGTTCATCGCCCAGCTGCTTCCCTACCAGACGCGGCCGCGACTGCTCGTCAACGCCATCGGTTGGAGCTTCATCGTGCAGATGGGGGGCGCGCTCGTCGTCGGAGTCATGGCCCGAACGGTGGGCGTCGAACTCGGCCCGGTCGCCTGGTTCTCGGTGGTGCCGTTGGTCGCCCTGCTGACGGTGCTGCCGGTCAGCATCGGCGGCTTCGGCGTTCGCGAGACCGCGATGGCCAACCTGCTCGGTCATTACGGCGTGCCGGCCGACAAGGGAGTCGCGGTGGCCCTGCTCTGGAGCCTGAGCGCCGTCGTCATCGGCCTGCTGGGCGGGCTGATGTTCGCGGTCGACCGTCAGCCGGCCGGCTTCGGCGCCGAGTCTTCGCCTTCCTGATGCGGCCGCGACCCGGCGGCGTCGGTGCCGAGGTCGGTGAGGGCCGCCGTGGCGATCCGGCGGGTGAGCACCGGGGAGGCGAGATACAGCGGCAGCCCGTGGTTCTTGCCGACGATGCCGGCCGCGTCGGTCGCGCGGAATTCGATGTCGCCGGGCAGCCAGCGGCGCGGCATGCCGACGTAGCCGAGCGCGTC
>JBIKKQ010000100.1:0-12017 GCA_044360305.1 Pirellulales bacterium | reverse complement strand
CCGTGAGGGGTTGCCCGTGACCAGCGAGCCGGCGTAGGTGGCCAGCGAAGCCCGGAGGGCGAGAGCGCAGGCACCTCCGAGTGAGCGGAGGGCAGGGATGCCCGGAGCGAACGACCGGCGAGTGGGCACGGGCAAACCCGAACCGTGCCCAAGCAAGTGTCAACTATTGGATGCTCGGGGTAGTAGCGGGAGCACGTTGTCGTTGGCGTTTTCGGTGGTTGCATCCGTGAGGGGTTGCCCATGCCCAGCGAGCCGGCGTTGCTGACAAGCGCAGGCATGGATGCCGAAGCGCAGGCAGCATCGAGTGAACGCAGGCCTGGAAGGCCGTAGTGAACGTCCGGTGAGTGGGCGTGGGTGACCCCGAACCGTGGCCCAGCAGGTGTCAACTCTTTGATGTGTGGTCAGTTTCCCTCTGTGTCTCGCAGGGCGGCAGCTTGACGATCAGCCGCGTGGCGTCTGCCATGACCGTGTCCGACCAAGATGGTGGCCGTTGTCGCTTCCCGGGCGAGACGCGATCGTCGCCCGTGTCAGTGGTCCCGCGCCAGGGGTGCGGGCTGGACGCCGAGCACCAGCCGGTAGAGGGCCGGCAGCACGAACAGCGTGAACAGCGTGCTCGTGATCACGCCGCCGATCACCACCGTGGCCAGCGGCCGTTGCACCTCCGCCCCCGTCCCCTCGCTGATGGCCATCGGGATGAACCCCAGGCTCGCCACCAGCGCCGTCATGATGATCGTGCGCAGGGAGGCCGCCGCGGTCTCCTCCAACGCCACGTCGCGGGCGGTCCCCCGGGCCAGCCGGTCCCGCAGGGCGCTGGCCAGCACCATGCCGTTGAGCACCGAGACGCCGGAGAGCGTGATGAAACCGACCGCGGCCGAGATCGACAGCGGCATCTCGCGGAACGCCAGCGCCCAGATGCCGCCCACGCAGGCGAAGGGAACGCTCACGAACAACAGCAGCGTGTCGGCGACGTTGCGATACGTCAGGTACAGCAGGGCCACGATCAGCAGCAGCGCGAGGGGGACCACGATCGCCAGCCGCTTCTGGGCCCGCTGCATGTTCTCGAACTGGCCGCCCCACTCCAGTCGGAACCGGCCCTCGGGAAGTTCCACGTCGCCGGCAATCCGGCGCTGGGCATCGGCCACGAAGCCGCCGACGTCCCGGCCGCGGACGTTGCACTGCACCACGACCCGGCGCTGGCTCCACTCCCGGGTCACGAACTTGGGCCCCGAGATCGTGCGGATGTCGGCGATCCGCTGGAGCGGCACGCTCTCCCCCGCCGGCCCGCGAACGGGGATGTCGCCGAGAGCCTCGGGGCTGCTGCGGACGTCGTCGGGCAGCCGGACCACGATCGGGAACCGCACCTGGCCCTCGACGATCTCGCCGACGGCCTTGCCCCCGACGCTCTCCACGACGTCGAGCACCGCCTGGGCCGAGATGCCGTAGCGGGCGATCTCGTCCTGGCGGACGGCGATCCGCAGGATCGGCTGCCCGGCCACCTGCTCCACGGCCACGTCGGCGGCGCCGGACACCTGGCGAATGGCGGCGGCGACCTCGTTGGCCTTGCGGACGAGCTCGTCGAGGTCGTCGCCGAACACCTTGACCGCGATGTCGGCCCGCACGCCGGAGACCATCTCGTTGATCCGCTGCTCGATCGGCTGGGTGAACCAGACGATCTGCCCGGGGATGCCCTCGACCGTCTTGCTCATCACCTCGACGAGCGCAGCCTGGGTCCGCGCCCGGACCCACGTCTCCCGGGGCCGGAGGGCGATGAAAATGTCGGTCGCCTCGATCGCCCCGGCGTCGGTGGCCACCTCCGGCGTGCCGGTGCGGCTCCAGACATGGGCCACCTCGGCGGGAAACTCATCGAGCAGGATCTTCTCGATCCGGGTGTTCATCCGGCATGACTCCTCGAGGCTCGTGCCGGGCGCCCGGATGATGCCCAGGACGATGTCTCCCTCGGAGAGCTTGGGGACGAACTCCGTCCCCAGCCCGGCGGCCTTGTAGAGGGTGAACCCGAGGATCGCGGCCGCCACCAGCGTGATGGGAATCCGGGCGGCCAGGCAGACGCGGAGCAGCGGCCGGTACAGGGCCCGCAGCCAGCGGACGAGGAGCACGTCGTGGGAGTCCATGCGCCGCGGCAGGAAGAAGCTCGACAGCACCGGCACCACCGTCAGCGACAGGATCAGCGAGCCGATGAGGATGAAGATCACCGTCAGGGCCATCGGCCGGAACATCTTCCCCTCGACCCCCTCCAGGCTGAGGATCGGGATGTAGACGATCATGATGATCAGCTGGCCGAAGCAGGCCGGCTTCTTGACGGCGTTGGTCGCCTCGCGGACGAGCTTCAGCCGGGCCGCGCCGGTGGCCCCGGGGTTGTGGCCGATCTTCTCCAGGATGCTCTCGATCACGACCACCGAGGAATCGACGACGATCCCGAAGTCGATGGCACCGAGCGAGAGCAGACTGGCGGCGATGCCCGCCTGCCACATGCCGATGAATCCGAACATCATCGACAGCGGGATCGCCGTCGCCGCCACCAGCCCGGCTCGGAGGTTGCCGAGCATCACATAGAGGATGACGACGACGAGAAACGCCCCCTCCAGCAGGTTTTGCCGGACGGTGGCGATCACCCGGTCCACGAGCTGGGTGCGGTCGTAGACGACCCGGGCCTCGACCCCCTCGGGGAGCGTCTTTTTCAGCGTCTCGAACCGTTCGCGCAGCCGGGTGGTGACGTCGTAGCTGTTCTCCCCCATGAGCATGAAGCCGAGGCCGAGGACCACCTCCCCCTCGCCGCCGTACGTCACCGCCCCCTTGCGGATCTCGTGGCCGATCACCACCTCGCCGACGTCGCGGATCCGGATCGGCACCCCGTCCCGCGAGGCGATCACGATCCGGCCGATCTGGTCGATGTCGGTGGTCCGGCCCACGCCGTAGACGAGCACGGCGTCGCCCGACCGGGCGATCGAGCCGCCGCCGACGTTGAAGTTGTTGATCGGCACCGCCTGCACGACCTGGTCGAACGACAGGTCGTACTTCCGCAGCCGCGCCGGATCGACGCGGACCTGGTACTGCTTGTTGAGCCCCCCCCAGGCGTTGACCTCGGCCGTTCCCTTCACGCTCTTGAGCGCCGGCTTGAGCGTCCACTCCTGCAGCGTCTTGACGTCGGTGAGGCTCATGCCCTTGGGCACGAGCAGGTAGTGGAACACCTCGCCGAGGCCGGTGGAGACGGGGCCCATCTCCGGCCGCTCGGTCCCGGGGGGCACCGCCACGGTGCCGAGGCGTTCGTTGATCAGCTGGCGGGCGAAGTAGATGTTGGTTCCGTCGCGGAACGTGACGATCACGACCGACAGGCCGAACATGCTGGCGCTGCGGATCTCCTCCAGCCCCGGCATGCCCCCCATCGCCAGTTCGACCGGGAACGTGATCTGCCGCTCGACCTCCTCGGCCACCATCCCCGGGGCGACCGTGTTGATCTGCACCTGGACCGGAGTCGTGTCGGGGAATGCGTCGATGACGAGCCGGGCGACGGCGACGTAGCCGACCAAACAGACCACGGCGGCTCCGCCGAGGACGGCGATCCGGTGCGACAGCGACCAGGCAATGATCCGCTCGAGCATGGAGATGGCGGCTACAGGTCGCCCGACTCCATGCGGTCGAGGAGGATCCGGCTCTTGAGCACGTGGCTGCCGGCGGCGACGACGCGGGTCGGCGGGCTGGCCGAGAAGTCGTCCCCGGCCACCTGCACGACGTCGCCGTCGCGCAGCCCGGGCTGCACCGCCCGCGGCCGGAAGGCCGCATCCCCCGCGGGCTCGAAGATCACCCAGCGGGCGCCGTCCCACTGCACGCTCTGCTGGGGAACCACGACCGCGTTCCCGAGCCGCGAGACCTCGATCCGGCCACTGCCGAACGTGTTGGCCCGCAGCGGCACGTTGCCCCCCGCCGCCACCTCCGCCCGGACCTCGAGCGTCCGCGTGGCGTCGTTGACCTCGGTGCTGATCCACGAGATCCGGCTCTGGACCTCGCCGTCCGCCCCGTCGGGCCGGAACCGCACCGGCTGCCCGAGGGCCACCTTGCCGGCATCCTCCTTGCTCACGGAGAGCAGCACCCACATGGTGGACACGTCGGCGACCTCGAAGATCGGCCGGCTGGCCTCGACGATTTCGCCGAGCGCCGCCTCGCGGCCGATGATGGTGCCGTCGAACGGAGCCCGCAGCGGCAGGAGGTTGGACGTGATTCGGTCCTGGTCGCGGCCGTCGAGCACGTCGGGCCCGAGCCCGAGCGTGCGGATCCGGGCGGCCCGCCGGTCGTCGTTGAGAGGCTCGAACTCGGCCACCGACACCTCGAACCCGAGGTTCACCAGCGCCTGCTCGGCGTTGGTGAGCCGGATCTTCGCCTCGCGGAGTGCCGACTTCGTCTCGCGGATCTGGCGGCCGAGGACGGCCCCCTTGACCTCCTCGAGAATCGCAAGCTGCTCACGCTGCGTCTCGTAGCCGACGAGGGCGTTGAGAAAATCGGCCTTCAGCCTGCCGACGTCGCTGCTCTCCACGATCACGAGGACGTCGCCGCGGTGGACGGTGTCGCCGAGATGCTTCTCGACCCGCCAGACGCTCCCGGGCACCCGCGAGGAGAGTTGGGCCGTGCGGCGCTCGTCGTAGCGGACGACGCCGTTGACGGCCAGTTCGCTGATCATCGGCCGCTCCTCGACCGGCACGACCTCGATGCCCGACCGTTCGACGGCGGCAGGCGAGGCGAAGCGGATGACGTCGTCGGCCGGATTGCGTCCCGGTTCCGACGGGGATGCGGCCGGTGGCTTTCCGGCGGCCGGCGGCGACGCCGCGGCATGTTCGTGGCTCGCGCCGGCACCGTGCGCGGCGTCCTCTGCATGGCCGTGACCGCCGAAGCCGAAGGTCCAGTGGGTCGAGTGCCCCAGCCAGCCGACGGCGGCCAGGCCGGCCACCGTGACGATAGCGCCCCCCCAGCTGAGCAATTCGCCTACCATACGGCCACTCGCAACGCTGGTTCTCCGGCCCGTTGCCATACGGAGGTCTCCTACGGTGGCCCGACCATGCCCGCGGGCTTCACCGCGGAAGCCGGCAGGCGACGAACATGGGACGAACATGGGAACGGCGGATCCGGCCCGGGTTTCCGGGGGCCCAACCGTGGTCCAGAATCCACGGTCCGATGCACCGTCAGGAGTATTATGATTCCTGGCCGATCCCTGTCCAGTTGCCCCGCCAAAAAGGGCCGCTGTGACCGCGGGCCGGTCAGCACGCAGGAGCCGCGGCCATGATCGCCTTCGACCGACCGTCCTCGTCGTCCCGGCCGCAGGACCGCAACGTGCTGGGCGGCCCGCTCGCCCCCTGCTCGCGGCAGCCGCTGACCGGTTTTTTTCGCGACGGCTGCTGTCGGACCGGGCCCGACGACGCCGGGGTTCACACCGTCTGTGCCCTGATGACCCACGACTTTCTCGAGTTCACCGTGTCGGCGGGCAACGACCTGGTGACGCCGCAGCCGCAGTGGGGCTTCCCCGGGCTCGTGGCCGGCGACCGCTGGTGCCTGTGTGCGGCCCGCTGGCTGGAGGCGGCCAAGGCCGGGCGGGCGCCCCCGGTGGTGCTGGAGGCGACGCACGAGAAGACGCTGGAGATCGTGCCGCTGGAACTGCTGCAGCGGCACGCCGCCGGGATTTCGTAAGCCGGAGGAGCCTGTGCCAGATTCGGTGCCTGCTACTGCTGCCGGTTCCAGACGCGGCGAAGCGATCGGTAGAGGATGGGCGGCATCAGATCTTGGAACCACCCGGAACTTGCGGCCCGCACCAGTTGTGTTGCGAGCGGCGCCCGTTCACCGGGGCGTGACCTGAAGACCGTCGCGTGCGTCTCGCCGTCGGGCACCGGCGTGGCTTCGTTCGTGTAATAGTAAAGGGCGACCGAGTTCCTCTGCAGGGAGTTCGGGCACGTGAGCGGTTCGGGCTGGCCATGGTAGCTGATCGCGCTCGTCGAAAATACGACGCAGCGATTGAACCGCGGCAGAACTCGGTAGATGCACCCGCTGGCCTTGGCGTCCCAGAGTTCGAAATGGCCGCCGTACTCCTCGCGCCACTCTGGCGTCAGGTAAAGAATCAGATTCATGCGACGAAACAGGTGATAGCGGGGATGGTGACTGTAGTCGATATGCACGCTCAGTTTGCCGCCGCGCTGCGTCTGATGGATGCCCCCGCCCACCAGTTGCGGGTCTGAGATCAGTCCGGAGATCCCCGAGAGTTGCTCAAGGAACTCGACCATGGTGAACGAATTGAGTTCGTGCACGAGGCGTCGTATCGGGACCGGAAGCACCGACTCGTGCCGGAGCGACGACTTGCCACGCTGGTCGTCGGTGGGCAGGCGATTCCACACCCGGGTGTCGTCGGGGGGAGGAAATGCCGCGGCCATGGCTGCAGCGACTTCCGCAGGCAGGAAGTCGTCGAGCACGATGTGGGGGTAGGGAAGGGCCGCCCGATATCGGGTGGCGATCGCATCGAGGTCGGCCCGCAGGCGGTCGACCGTCGGAACGATACTCCATGACGCCAGCGATTCCACGGGGCGAGGCGGTGCCGATGATTCCATGGTCTGAGGTCCGGGTGTGGAGGGGAGACACGGCCGGGACGCCGGTCACTCGAAGGATAGGTCGGGCAGCGGCACGTCCGCAAGCAGCGGAAGACCGCAAGGCGAAGACGGCCGCGAACGTGTGGCCATCTGGCTCGGTCCGTGCATGAGTCGATGTATACCCGGATGCAGCCTGGATCGATCAGACGCCACATCCGTCTGCTGCGAGCCAACCCCTGGAATTTCCGCAAGGACCCATATTGCGGTCTTCCGCAGCCCCGCCGGAGAAGGGCTGCGTGTACCATCCCCGACCGGAGGCCGTCCCACGTCCCGCCGTTTCCACGCATTCGCCCCGCTGGCATCGCCCTGCTCTGCCCTCTGCCGGCCGCCGCCGACGTGGAACTCAACAACATGTTCGCCGAAAGGAAGTTCGTCCCCGCCAGCGCCGCCATCGCGAAGGATGGCCGGATCGAGGTCTGGAGCGACGCGGTGCCCGAGCCGGTGGCCGTCCGCTATGCCTGGGCCGACAATCCAGTCTGCAACATGTATTCGGCCGCCGGCCTGCCGCTGACGCCGTTTCGCACCGACGACTTCCCCGGCATCACCGTCGGTAAGCAGTGACGTTACCCGTTCGCCATCGGGCCCTGCGGCACGACGCGACCCTGTGCGCCATCGACGCCACCGGCTACCATCCAGTGCCTGAGTGCCGGGCGTTCGTTACCGCCCCGGCTCGGGCCGGGAGGGTCGTCGATGACCATGCGCAGTATTCACGTCCGGTGCCTGTTCTCCATCGCCGCGCTGACGGTCGTCGCGGGCTGCTCGTCGGCCTCGAACTGGCGCGAGGACGCCAGCCGCACCCCCGCCCCGCCCGGCGGCGAGCGCAACTCGGCCGTCGCCGACGAACCGCGCCGCGTGCCCGACGTCATCAGCCGGCCAAGGCCGTTTCGCCTCGCGGACGCCGCCGCCCAGCAGGTGGCGGCCGAACAGCCGCGGCCCGAGGCCTTGCCCGCCGTCGGCCAGGCGTCGGCGGCGACCGCACCGCGTCGGTTCGCCGGCGCCCAGCCGGCCGCCACGCGCAAGGCGGACCAGCACCCGGCCGCCCACGACATCCGGGCGATGATGCGCGACTACCTCAGGGCCTTCAACCGGCACGACGCCGCCGCCCTCGCCGCCCACTGGAGCCCCGCCGGCGAGAACCACGACCTCGACTCCGGGGTGGTCACCGCCGCCGGCCGCGAGGCGGTGCGGGACGTGTTCTCCGCCCTGTTTCACGACGACGACGAGGCGGTGATCGACATCGAGCTGACCTCCGTCCGTCCCCTGAAGGACGACGTGGCGCTCGTCGAAGGGATCTCGACGATCTCGTTCGCCGAGGGCCCGCCGGCCGGCAGCCGGTTCTCGGCCGTGGTCGTCAAGCATGACGGTCGCTGGCTCCTGGAGCACGTGCGCGAGTCGGCCCGGCGCGTTCCCGAGGGAGAGACGGCGCGCCGGCATCTCGACGACCTCGCCTGGCTCGTCGGTTCATGGGAGGACGAGGGGGCCGGCGTCACCGCCAGCACCCGCTGCGACTGGGCCGGCAACAGGTCCTATCTCGTCCGCACGCACGTCGTTTCGCTCGATCGCCAGGGGGAGACGCCGAGGTCCGAGGCTGGCCCGGGGATTCCCGGCCTGCTCCCGGCCGGCAGCCAGAAGCCGCGCGAGGTGATGGAGGTCATCGGCTGGGATCCCGACAGCCGGGCCCTGCGGTCCTGGTACTTCGCGGGTGACGGCCGGTTCGCCGAGGGAACCTGGAGCCGCAACGGCGCGGGCTGGACGGTGAACGTGACGGGCCGCGGCCGCGACGAGGGCTGCACCGCCATGCTCACGATCGAGCCGCACGATGGCGACGGACTCGCCGTTCGCGGCGACCCAGGCCGATTGACCAACCTGCTCCCGCCGGCCTGCAGCTTCGGCCGCACGGCCCGCTGAGCCGGCCGGGCGGAGGAACGACGGGATGCGTCGCGGCCTGGAGATCCTCGCCAACCTGTTTCCGGTCTGGGTGCTCGCGGCCTGCGGTACAGCACTCGTTTGGCCGGCGTGCTTCACCTGGTTCCGCGGCGATGCCATCGTCGTCGGCCTCGGCGTGATCATGCTCGGCATGGGGATCACGCTCTCGCTCGACGACTTCGCCCGGGTGGCCAGCCGGCCGACGACCGTCGCGGCGGGGTTCCTCGGCCAGTTCATCATCATGCCGGCGGCCGGCTGGTCGGTGGCCACGGCGCTCGACCTCGATCCGCCGCTGGCCGTGGGATTGATCCTCGTGGCCTGCTGCCCGGGGGGCACGGCGTCGAACGTCGTCACCGCCATCGCCCGGGCCGACGTGGCCCTGTCGGTCCTGATGACCGCCTGCACGACGCTCGGCGCCGTCGTGCTCACGCCGCTGCTCACCCGGCTGCTCGCCGGCCGGCTGGTGGAGGTGGACGCCTTCGGGCTGTTCCTGTCCACGCTCCAGGTCGTGGTCCTGCCGGTCGCGGCCGGCGTGGCGATCAATCGCTGGCTGCCCGGGGCCGTGCGGATGGCGGCCCCCGTGGCCCCGCTGGTGAGCGTGATCGTGATCGCGCTGGTGTGCGCGAGCATCACGGGGCAGAACGCGGCGGCGATCCGCACGGGCGGTCCGCGGCTGCTGGCCGCCGTCGTCGCCCTCCACGGCATCGGCTTCGCGGTCGGGTACCTGTTCGCCAGGCTGCTCGGCTACGACCGGATCGTGGCCCGCACGATCTCGATCGAGGTCGGCATGCAGAACTCGGGGCTCGGCGTGGTGCTCGCCCAGCGGCACTTCCCTGCCGAGCCGCTCACCGCCGTGCCCTGCGCGATCTCCAGCGTCGTCCACTCGGTGATCGGCAGCCTGCTGGCCGCCTGGTGGCGGCTCCGCGGCTGACCTGGTGAGACGACGGAGGGCGCCCCTAACGGCTCGCGGGACATGGGCAACCCCGAACCGTGCCCAAGCACGTGTCAACTATTGGAAGCTCCCGGTAATATCCACGCCGCCGGATGTTCCTGCGAGCCCGCTGAATCGCCTGCTTCCCCCATCGATCGGCCGACTGCCGGGGAGGTGCCCGTTGCAGCGACTCCGGCGTCATCGCCGCTTCGGGCCAGTTGCAAGGAAACGAGGTGCGCCAGAAACGCCTGCGAACCATTCGACCGGACGGCACTCACTGTCTTCTCTTGACGACGCCACGTCTTGCTCAGGCCTTACCCCTTGCGGTTCGGCCCACGAACAGGGAACACCTTCCAGTGCAGCCTCCGCTCATCGCCCGGTCCCGGCTCGGTCCGCAGGTGTGCGACTTCCGGCGAGTACGCCCCGTACTTGAGAAAGTGTTGTTGGCATTCGCGCAACGACAGTCCGCGGTTTGTCTTCGGGTGTCGCGAGTCTGCGTCTCCAATGCCTGAATGACAGCTGAAATAGTAGCCACAGATGCGGCACTCATGGCCTGTCTGCAAATGCGTCTTGTAGCCGCAACAGGGGCAAGCCATGAACAGGCGCACGATCGTCCGCCGCCAGGCCGTGGCGTCTGCGACGGGATTTCGCTTCGCAGGGAACGCACGCCACTCAGGATCGCGTTGGAGCTCCGACAGGCGTGGGTGACGACGTCTCCGCCGGCGGCCGGACAGCACCTCACGCGGCCCCGCACAATTGCCACACGTCAAGAAGTTCTGCTGCGCCTTGCGGAGGGTCAAGCTTCCATTGCCAAAGCCCGGAATATCGGGGCCGCATTCCTGCGGAGGATAGCACCACCAGTCACAGATTGAGCAGCGATCCCATTCATCCGTGACGGTCTCATAGCCATAGCATGCACAGGTGATCCACGTTCTGTCTCGAGGCATGTTCGCAGGATAGCCCGGTCAACGGCACTGCGGCAACGGTCTCCCGGCTGGCGAGCGGCTCGTGAGTTTCGGGGGGAGCGGCCCGGGTGCGTCCGACGCGGGTCTCAAGCTGCGGATGTCGATCACGGGCAGTTCGTCGGGTGGCGCTTGAAAGACGTTGCGGTCGTCGCGGACCTGGCCGAGCTCGGCCCAGTCGGGGGGCCGGCCTCGCGCAGGTGAAAGCGGAGGGGCTCGAGTGGTTCGCCCTCGATCACATGGTCCTCAAGGAGCTGCTTGTCGTAGGGCGAGAGCGGGGCCACGGGGGGGCGCGGGTGGTCAATACCCCGGAGGAAACGCAGGAAAGGGACGAAGCCCGGGCTGCCATCAGCCGCTTCTTTCAGTTGCACTTCGACGCCCAGGCCCGCGGCGGGCGATAATCCCGCCCGCATGAGCCGTGTCACGATCCATCCGCTTCGTCTCCGCTACTCCAACGCCTACCTGCTGGTGGGCGAACGGCCGATCCTCGTCGATACGGGATCGCGGGGCGACGCTCCGCGAATCGAGGCGGCGTTGGCCGCTGTAGGCGTGACGCTTCGCGACCTCTCGCTCGTCCTGCACACGCACGTCCATTCCGATCACTTCGGAAATACGGCGGAGTTCGCCGCGAAGGCAGGTTGTCCCGTGTCGTACCACCCAGCGGACCAGATGCTCGCCGTCCAGGGCAACAACGGCAGTCTGCAAGGCATCGGATTGCGAGGCCGTGTTCTGGCTCGGCTGTGTGCACACCTGCCGTTTCAGTCGATCGAGGCCGGCATCCCAGCGGAGGAGGGTATGCGGCTGGATTCCTTCGGACTTCCCGCGAGCATCATTCACACTCCCGGTCATACGGCGGGGTCGATCACGGTGCTTCTCGATTCGGGTGAAGCGATCGTTGGCGACACGATCATGGGCGGCTGGGCCGGCGGCGCGATCCGACGCGCGACGCCAAACTTCCACTACTTCGCCGACGATCTGCCAATGGCGATGGCCAGCCTCGACCGCATTCTTGCCGCAGCCGCTGGCCATTTGTACGTCGGCCACGGCGGCCCGCTGCGTCGGGACGATGTGGCGCGGTGGCGAGCTTCGCACCGTCGTGGTGAATCTGGAGGTGGCTCGCCATGAGTGCCGGCGCCGCCCCGCACTCGCCCCGCCCGGTCAATGGCCCTTCCGCAACGGTCTCCCGGTGGCTGCGGGCTTTCTTTCTGCCCATGGCCTGACGCCCTGTGAACGAGCCACTACCGGCTGCCCGAACCACCGGCTCGATGATGCGGCGTTCCGACTCGGTGGGGCACGAGAACAAGATGGTGCCGCATGCCAAGGGCACGACGCAGTCCGGTCGCTGCCGGGGTATTTTCATCTTCCGGCATCGTAGGCTACCGCGACATGCGGCCGCGGTGAGCCCCGCCGGTGCGGTATACTGCGGTGATGATTCGCAACGAAGCCGTTTATCGCCTTCAGGCCGACGAGGAGGCCCGGGCCGTGCTCCATCGGATGAGCGTCGCGGAGTCGATGGCCCTAGGCCAGCCGCGACCGCCCCCGCCCCAAAAGCCGAGGGCG
>JBIKKQ010000099.1:0-12089 GCA_044360305.1 Pirellulales bacterium | reverse complement strand
GCAGGAACGGCACTTGTTCGTCGAGCACGCCCGTGTCGCCCGTCGCCTGCACGTAGCGGCAGACGGCCGCCGGGAGCCAGAGGAAGTCGTCGGAACAATGGGTGCGGACACCGCGGCCCGCTGGAGAGTGCCACCAGTGCTGCACGTCTCCTTCCTCGAACTGGCGGCCTGCGGCGCGCAGCAGATGCTCGCGGAGCAGTTCGGGCGCGGTGTGCACCAGAGCCATCGCGTCCTGCAACTGATCGCGGAAGCCATAGGCCCCCGACGACTGGTAGAGCGACGTGCGGCCCCACAGGCGGCACGATACGACTTGATACAGCAGCCAATGGTTTACAAGCGCATCGACGGTGGCATCGGGCGACTCGATCTGCAGGGCCGAGAGGCGGCGTTGCCATGCCTTCCGCATCGCGGTGAATTCGCTGTGCGTTGCTTGTTCCCCGCGAAAACGCTGCACGAGCCGTTGCGCCTCGGCGGCCCCCGTCGTCGCGCCGAAGGTGAAGGTGATCGTCCGGGTCTCACCTGCGTCAACGGGCACCTGCACCTGCATGGCGGTGCAGGGGTCGAATCCCGCCCCCACACGGCCGGACAGTCGAGTGCGGCCGAGCGACGCCGGCGCCGAGAGCGACCCGTTGCGGCCGATGAATTCCGTGCGGTCGCCGGTCACGGACCGCGTCACCTCGCTCGAGTCGACGAACGCCACCATCGAGGAAAATGCGTCTCCGAACGCGTTGCGGGCAAATACCGCCCCGGTGAGGTGGTCGATCTCCGTGACGATATGCATCTGCGACCGGCTCCGGAGCTCGCCCAGCACCCACTCCCAGTAGCCCGTAACCGACAGGAGCCGCGGTCGGGTCGAGGCATTGGTAAGCGTGAGGTGCACGAACTTCACAGGCTCGTGCTCCGCGACGAAGACTTTCAGCGACGAGACGATCCCGTCGTGGGCATGCTCGAACACGGTGCTGCCGATCCCGTGTCGTACGACATACGTGCCGTGGCCGCGGGCTGGCTGTGGCGTCGGCGACCAAAAATGGGCTGAGTCCTCGTCCCGGATGTAGAACGCCTCGCCTCCGACATCGGACACCGGGTCGTTGGTCCATGGCGTGAGCCGGAACTCATGGCTGTTGTCGACCCATGTGCAGCCACCGCCGGACTCCGTCACCACCGATCCGATCCGTGAATTGGCCAGGCAATTCGCCCAGGGTGCAGGTGTGGTGATGCCGGGCGCGAGGCGAATGACGTATTCGCTGCCATCGGCCGTGAAGCCGCCGAGGCCATTGAAGGCGTGGAGAGGGTCGGGCTCCGCCTCGGGCGCGAGTGCCGTGTCGGACGCAGGGGAGTCAGAGCGTGGGAGCGAGCGCCGCGGCTTGAGCGGAAGGATCGGCATCTCAGGCCGGTGGCGTTTCTCCACTTGCTCTACGAGGGTCCCGCTCTCATCGGTGAGCATCACGCGGGCGGAGGACTGCAAGAGCACGCGGTCCTCTTCGGTGAGCTGTTCGCCGCGACGGACGAAGATGCCGCCCGCCCTGTCGAGCAGCCCCGCCTCCGGGCTGGCGGAGACGAGATCGGTAATCGCGTTGTGAAGGTCCTGGCGGTAGACGGACTCGTCTTCGTTCCAGATGACCAAGTCGACGTCGAGGCCGTGCATCCGCCACCACGCATGGCCTCGAATCGACTGGTGCACGAGCTCGAGCTGTTGGCGATCGCGGATGCGAACCAGCACGATTGGCAGGTCGCCGGAGATGCCATATCCCCAGAGTCCTGACTGGCCCCGGCGGTTGCGGGCGATCACCGCCGGGTTCGCGCGGTGCCGCCTCGATGCATGAACGATGGCCCCGGCAAGGCGGCCGTAGGCCTGTGCCTCGCGCTCGGAGATCGCCAGTTGCTGCAGCATGATCGCGCCCCGTGTCCAGGCCAGCGCGATGACGCGGTCGGCGAGGCACGGATCGGAGTATTTGGCAGCGATGTCCGCAGCCTCATTCCGCGATTCGGCGACTCCGGTGACGATGTCCAGTCTCACCGTCTCGCCCGGAGCGAGCACGATCGTTCGGCGGATGCTCACCACGGGATCAAGCGTAGCGCCGGTCGTGCCCGAGAGTGCGACTCTCTCGAGGGCCTCAGGGTTGCGTGGCGTGCGGCTGCGGCCGAGAAACGCCCTGCGATCGGTCTCGAACGACGGCTTGCCGACAGAACCCGTGGATCCATCCGTGGGGCAGGTGCCGCTCATGACGTGCAGCATCCACGGCGGCCGTTCGTCCGGGCCGCGCGGGCGGCGGGTGGCGAGGAGCGCGGGCCGCCCAGCGAGGATTTCGGTCTGCACGAAGAGGTTGGCGAAGGCGGGGTGCGTCTCATCCTGTGCCTGTGGGGCGAGTGCGACTTCCGCATACGTCGTGACCTCGATCTCGCGCCTGCGCTCGGAGCGGTTGGTGAGGGAGAGCCGCCGGAGTTCCACGTCGTCCTCGGGCGACACGCTGACCAGCGTGTGCGACTCGATCTGCTCGACGACGCGACGGAACTCCGCCCGGGACTGCATGAAGACCGCCTCGCCGCTGTGGCCCCCGCCGGTCGTCGGCTGCCAGGTGTTGGACCAGACCACGCCGCTGTCGAGATCCCGGAGGTAGCAGAACTGCCCCCAACTGTCGCGGGTCGTGTCTTCGCGCCACCGGGTGACGGCGAGACCACGCCACCGGCTCCAGCCACCTCCGGCAGCGGAGATCGCGACGTGGTAGCGGCCGTTGGAGAGGAGGTGCATCTCCGGCACGGGGGTGTCGAATTCCGACACGACGCGGATGGCACCGGCCTGCGTGCTGGGGATGCCGCGTGCCGCAGACGCCTCGACGGAGTGGGGAAATACCGTGACCGTGAGTTTCGGGATCCGCTCCTGCAGGAGCAGCGTCGCCGACTTCATCACCGGATCAGCCAGGAACCGCCGCTGCATCGGACGGTCCAGCAGTACGGCCGCGTAGGCCAACAGGCTCATGCCCTGGTGGTGCGCCATGAACTGCCGCACGGGCACGCCCGTCGCGGAACCTGCCGCGTCGCCCCGAGTGGTGCCGGTGCCGTCTGGGGCACGACGGGAAGGCGTGTAGTCGATCGCCTCGATGAAGCCGCACGCGCCCATGCCCCCGTCCGCAGCGATTCGCCGGAGGTTGCGGCAGGCGGCGTGCGGCGCGACGAGGAGTGCCAGCGCGCTGGCATAGGGTGCGATCACGATGTCGTCGGAAAGCCCGCGCTTGAGCCCCAGGCCTGGCACGCCAAAGGCGCGGTACTGGTAGTTCATCTGCACGTCCCGGGCGTTGTAGCCCGACTCCGAAATCCCCCAGGGCACTCCGCGATGGCGGGCATAGCCAATGTGCCTATGCACCGCCGATCGGCAGGACTGGTCGAGAAGTGTGCCCGTCCAGGAGGGCATGACGAGCAGCGGCATGAGGTATTCGAACAGCGAGCCACTCCATGAGAGGAGCGTGGGCGCGCCGTCGGCTGTCGTCAGCAGCCGACCGAGCGCAAACCAGTGATCCTGGTCGAGCTGGCGGCGGGCAACGAGCACGTAACTGGCGAGCCGAGCCTCCGACGCCAGGAGGTCATAGTAGCCCGCGTCAAGACGGTGCTCGGTGGCATTGAAGCCAATCGAGAACAGGCGGCGGGACGGATCGTAAAGAAACAGGAAATCGACGTCGGCGAATTCCCGCGAGGCGGCCGCGAGCCGGCTGAGCTCGTCGCGCCGGGCCGCGGCATGGTGTGCGGCGTCTGCAAGCGACGCATGCAGCAGCCCGAGCCAGCGGGAGCAGGCCGGGGCATCGGGCGAATGGTTCGTGGCGTTGGCTCGGGCGACCTCTTCGACGAGCGGCAAGCCCGTCTGCGGAAGAGCGGCGATGTCGGCCAGGGTCGGGTTGCCATCGAGCCGGTTGAGCACCTCGCGCAGCAGAGCAGCGCGAGGGTTTGACTGTGCGGCGACCCGCTGCCAGAAATGCTCGGGCGGCGGGGGCAGCGTCGTCCATGGCGCCAGGTGCTGGAGATCGGCGAGGTGGTCGGAGGCGGCCTGGATGAGAGCTTCGGTCCACCAGCGGCATTCGCTGTCGGCGATGCTGCCCCGGGCCGCCGTCCCAGCCGCGATCAAGCGGGTCAGGAGAGCGGTGGCATGGACGACCGTGACAGACTCGCGCTGCATGTCGTCGGGAAGAATGGGCCAGCATGGCGCGGCGGCTGGATACCGGCTGCGACCGGCCGGCGTAGCGTCGAGGGATTCGGCGAGGATGTGCAGCGTGTCTTCGAGTCCGGCGAACAGCCGGGCTGGCAGCACGGGTGCATCCCGGAGTTCCTCCAGCCCGCCGGCGAGCACCATGAGGCAGCCGACCAGATTGCCGCTGTCGACCGTTGACACATAGCGCGGCGGAAGCGGCTCGAGCGTATGGATGTCATACCAGTTGAACAGGTGGCCGCGGTGCCGTTCCATGCTCCCGAGCGTCTCGAACGTGCGGCTGACACGGCCGGTGAGCCGCGAGACGGAGCACCAGCCGAAGTCGCAGGCTGCCAGGTCGGAGAGCAGCGCCATCGCGATATTCGTGGGGCTTGTACGGGCTGCGACGGCCACCTCGCCGTTCATCTGCACGTTGTCCGGCGGCAGCCAGTTGGTGTGGGCTGTGACGTATTCCTCGAAGTAACGCCACGTGCGTCGGCCGGCAGTGGCGAGGAACCGCCGCTCCGGGGCGGATAGTCGGCCGATCGGCGGCGAAAGCGGCTGGCTTATCCACCAGGCGACAAGCGGAGAGAGCAGCCATGCCGTCAGCCACGGCGCAGCGACCGCCAGCATCCCGAAGCGGCCGGCCGCGATGAGGAGCGAGGCCAGGAGTACGACTGCCAGCGGGCTCACGGCAAGGTGCCGAACGAAGCCGAGCAGTTCGTCAGCCGACGCGCGGTCGGTGTCGGCTGCCGTTCGCCATTCCAGCAAGTGGCGACGGGTGATGAACACCCGAACGACCGTGCGTACGATGGCATCGATGGCGAGCGCAGCCTCGTAGGGCAGCATGACGAGCGTGAGCAGCCCTTGTGCGAGTGGCCGCGTGGCGGCCCCCACGGCTTCGAGGAGGTGCGTGGCGATCGGCACGTCGTGCGGCTTGCGCAGAAAGTCGAGCAGGCAGGCCAACAAGGGGGGCAGAAGCGTGGTCAGGACGATCAGCCCGGCAGCGGCCACGGCCACCGGCCACGGGCATGACAGCCAGGTGCCGACGAGCAGGCCGACCATCGCCGGAGGCACGAGACTGCGGCGGAGGTTGTCGAGGAGTTTCCAGGCGGAAAGCGATGACAGTGGGTTTCTGGCTGCCGCCACGCCATGGTTCGGGACGCGGGGAAAGAGCCACCAGAGAATCTGCCAGTCGCCGCGCATCCAGCGGTGTCTTCTTCGCGCGTCGGCGAGATAGCTCGACGGATGGTCTTCGTGCAGCACCACGTCGCTCTCAAGGCCAGAGCGGCAGTGACAGCCTTCGAGCAGATCGTGGCTGAGGATCGTATGTTCGGGGAACGTGCCGCAGCAGCGCTCAAAGGCATCGACGTCGTAGATGCCCTTGCCGATGAAGGAGCCCTCGTCGAAGAGGTCCTGGTAAAGGTTCGACACGACCCGGGTGTAGGGGTCGATGCCGGGAGTGCCCGAGGTGAGGCGGCTGAAAAGTGACCGCTGGGCGCTCGGCAGGCTGACCGCGATCCGCGGCTGGATGATGCCGTGTCCGGCCGCGATTCGCCGCTGTGTGGAGTGAGGTACTGGGCGGTTGAGAATGTGGGCTATCGCGCCGACCATCTCGCGGGCCGAGTCGCGCGGGAGATCGGTGTCGGCGTCGAGCGTGATGACGAACCGTACCTGCGTGAGGAACTCCCCGTTGCCCGCCACGCACGAAAAGCGGCCTGCGGGCCCTGTCAGTGCCGCGCCGCGAAGGACGGCGTTCAAGTCGGCCAGTTTGCCGCGCTTGCGTTCGCGGCCCATCCAGAGACCATCACGGGCATTCCATGTGCGGCTGCGATGCAACAGCAGAAACAGGTCGTGGCGATCGCCTGCATAGCGTCGATTGAGGGCATCGATCCCTGCGGCCGCCTGTCGGATCAACGGTTCGTCGGCAGGGAGGTCCTCCGCCGCGGCATCGGGGAGGTCCGACAGCAGGGCGAAGTGCAGGTGTTGATCGCGGTTGGCGAGGAACCGGAGCTCCAGTCCCTCGAGCAATCCGTCGACCGTGGTTGCATCGGTGAGCATCACGGGCACGGCCACGAGGGTGCGGTGCTCCGCCGGGATGCCCTCCTGGAAATCGAGCCTTGGCAGGGGGTGTGGCCGGGTCACGAGCGTCGCCGCCCAGGTGACGAGCCCCACGGCCAGATGCATGGCGACGAGTGCGAGGGGCAAGGTGAGAGGCCATGCCCATCCCTCAGGGCCGGTCACCTTCAGAAAGACGATGACGCCGGCGGCGGTCAGCATGGTGATCGCGA
The DNA here is from genome assembly GCA_044360305.1 of Pirellulales bacterium. Taxonomy (GTDB): domain Bacteria; phylum Planctomycetota; class Planctomycetia; order Pirellulales; family UBA1268; genus QWPN01. The sequence goes on along the minus strand of JBIKKQ010000099.1, from coordinate 5,624 downwards.
CGAGCAGCATGGCAAGCGTGCAACGCTGTGCTGTTGCCACGCAGGAACGCCACGGGGTCCACCAGGCGGCCACCTGCATGAATCGGCAGCCAAGGTCGTGCATCAGGCGATCGCGGCCCGCGTCGATCAGCCAGTAGCCGACGTGTGACTCGCGAATGACCGAACGGCCGTCGCCGGATGCGGCCGCCTCCTGGGCCAGCGTTACTGCCCGTTGGGCGACCTGTTCTTCGGTCCTGTCCGTCCGTCGGGCGATCGTCTCGACGCAGGTGCGGTAGCGGTTTCGGGTGGCAAAGTCCATCTGCGCATACACCTGTGCCGGATCATCGCGGAGCGTCTGCTCGACGATGCTGTGGGTGGCGACGAAGTCGCGCCACTCGTGCACCGCGAGGAACCGTAGGCTGCCTATGCTGTTCCCGACCGATACCTGGTCGGTCGCCTGCGACTGCCCGTCGGCAAGTACGAGTTGCTCGATCGTGAGGCCCTGATCCGCGAGACAGTGTTCGAGCCACGTGCCGGCTAAGGCGAAGGCAGGGGAGTGGCCCTGCAACGTCCGCGTGAACTCGCTGAGGAAGGCGCCTGACAGGGGAGGGGAGGCCCGTGTCATGTCGGCCAGGATGGTCACGAGTTCGGCTGGCCGCTTTTCGGCAGCTTCCAGCAGCCGCTCCGACCACTCGGCAGCGATGTCGCGTTCACGGCGGGCGGTTGCGATCCGCTGGGACACACGGCGGATATTTTCGATCAGTGCGAGCCGCAGCATGAGCGGCATCGCCCAGAGTTCGCCCAACGTGAGGGCACGGATCGACTGATAGGAGGAGATGAAGGCGTCGAGCGCCGCCGCATCGACGTGGCCGTCGGTATGGGCGACCAGTTCCATCGCGATGCGGTAGGTCCGCGGGAGGTCGGAGGCGAGGCTGGGCAGCTGGTCGAGGTAGGACCGAGGGAGGATTCTGCGGGTCGAGTGGATCTGCTCTTCGAGCAGATAGAAGTTGTCGAGCAGCCACTCCGAAGCCGGGGCGATGCGTCTGCCGCGCTTTGTCGCAGTGGCGAGAAGCTCGTAGGTGCGCAGCAGCACGCGTTCGTTGTCGGCCAGCCGTGCGAGCAGTCTGCGTGACCTCCCTTGCCGGACGAGGCGATGCGAACTGGCCACCGAGCGGGCGTGTCGCTGCAACTGCTCGATCGAGAACAGTTCTCCGCGCAGGGGCACGTCGCCCTTGAGGCCGTGGTCACCGCGCAGCGGCGAAACGCCGGCGGTCGCGGCGAAGGGCGAGTTGACTTGTGTGGCGTCCTTGTCCGCGATGGTCCGCGGCAAAAGCCGTCGAACCATGTCCATCAGCGATGGAACATGCACGGCGGAACTCCGACGATGGGCCTGCTACGTCAGGCATAGCGGCCGCCAGAACTCTTGCACCGTGACGGACGAAAAGCCAGTATCCATCCTGAAAGGCGAGTGGATTCCGCATCACAGCAGCTGGACTGTGACCGTCCGGGGATGAAAAGCGAGCATTCGGCACTGAAGCTCGCCCAGCGTCGGCCGCCCCACGGTCGAGCGGCCGGCTGCCTACTCATGCTCGCCCCGAACGTGTGCCTCGCCGTCCGGGTCTATATCCACGTGCAGGGTCATCGGGTGGCAGCAGACCGGGCAGTCTTCGACGTAGTCCTGGTGGACTCCGGCCGAGATGTCCAGTGGGACCACGATCTCTTCGCCGCAGGAGTCGCAGATGTAGGTGGCTTCGAGGGCTGCATCCGGCCGCTTCTTTTTGCCGCCTTTTCGCCGCGGGTGCTTCATGGTGTCGTCCCGGTGGATTCGTCTCAATTGTAGGTCGCGTGCCGCCCCGCGTCGCCGTGTGTAACCCCCATCAACAACATCGCGTGCCGAAGGGCTGCCACTGATCAGCCTCCCCGTTGAGCAGGAAGATTATGCGGATCGTCATTCCTGCCGTCCTTCTGGCATATGGAGCCGAAACGCGTGCAGAGGAAAGGCGTACTCCTCCGGTCGTCGGCGCGATCCGCTGGGATGCATGGACCGGCGGGGGGGTGACCAAACAGGTTGAGCGGACCCTCGGCCTGAAGAAATACCATGATCGCCTGCCGTGGTGCTCGATGACGAAACCGTAAAAATCGACGACGGGCGGCAGGCCATTATGGACCGCGAAATCGCTTTTGCAGTTTCCACAGGATTGGACTACTGGGCGTTCGTGGCCTACGAGGCAGCCTCGTCCATGAGTGCCGCCCTCCCGGTAGGACAATCCCGTTTCATGGGACTAAAACGAGGCGTATCTCGCTCAGAAGGTATTCCCATCCCGTGCCACACCAGGGGACGTTTCAGCCCATCTGCAACGTGCCGTTTCATTTGTGCGATCAGACCCAGGGGTCTGCGAGGCCAACGCCATCATCATCTATGCCTGGAACGAGTATGACGAAGGGGGCTGGCTCGCCCCGACAAGGGGAGTGGATGGAAAACCCGACACTGGCCGGCTCGATGCGACTCGGAATATCTTGAGGCCGGAGCACCGGACTGCCCAACCTTGACCTTCAGGGGATGGGAGTGCGCGATCTCGTCTCACCCGCGGCGCACCCCGGCGCCCTCCATCCGTCTCCACGCGTCAGCCACGGACCCTTCGAGGTCTATGCCGCGGCAGCCCGACTCGATGACGGTCACCCCATAGCCCAGCGCACGGGCGTCGGTTTCCGGCGGGGTCTTTCCATCCTAATCGGCCGGCCTGCTCGGCGCAGGCCGTAGTCGCCGCGTGACGCGACTCCGCAGCCCGCTGCGACATCTGTCGATCAAAAAGCCGCGAACACCCACCACACAGCGACGGCCAGGCACATCACGGCCGCGATGATCACCCACAAGGGCCTGCCGGAACGGGCATGATCCTCGGCAGAGATGTACCGCTCGCAGTACGGACACCGCGGCGTGTCTTCGAGAATCTCGCGGCGGCAGTAGGGGCATGCCACGGTCGGCTCGTCCTCCGAGTCGTCGCCGTAGTCGGCCTCCGAGTCGGCCCAGTCCTCGGCCTTATCGTCGTCCTCGTCGCGATAGGCCATCATCTGCGGACCTGCGTGGTGCCCTCGACGTGGCGGGGCTCGTACGGGCAATGCCGACAGCCGGAGCCGCAGCAGAACCCGCGGTGCAGATGGTAGGCGGCCGTGTAGACGAGCAGGCCGTTCTCGAGATACGAGACGGGCTGCGTCGGGGCCCGCATCCGTTCTTCGCTGGGGGGTGACTGCTGGCTGTCCATGACACGAGAAGGTACCCGAGTCGTGCGGATTGGTGGGCAATGGCAGCCGGGCCCGGGAGTTTCGGGGGCAGAATCGATGAAACGCGTCGTGGCGGTGTGCCGGAGCGGGGGGCGGCGCGCTGTCCCCGAACCCTTGTACCATGTGGTACCGGAAATCCACCCCGGTCACCCCGGCATCCACCCCATGAATCCATCGATCCGAGCGTCGTGGCTGCCGGCATGGCTGGCCATCACGGCCCTGCTAGCCGCCGATGCCGCCGCACCGGAGCCGCTGAAGACTGAGCCGATCCCGGCGGAGCACCTGCGGCTTCAGTCGCTCTCCGGGGCCGCCGTTTCGTTCGCCGAATCGCTCGGCGCCGACGGCAGGGCCGTGTGCTTCGCGTTTCTCCATCCCGCCTGCCCGCTGGCTCGCGAGTACGGTCCGGTGCTCGGCGGCCTTGCCCGGGAATTCGCCGCCGAGGGCATCCGCTTCGTGGGCGTGGTCTGTGAATGCGACGATACCGGCGAGGTCGAGGCCTACGGGCGGGAGTTCGGGATCGGGTTCCCGATCCGCCTCGACCACGACTTCACGGTCGCCGAAGCCCTCGGGGCGACGGTCACGCCGGAGGTGATCCTCGTCGATCGTGACCGGACGGTCCGCTACGCCGGCCGGATCGACGACCGCTACAAGGTCCGGGGCGTGATGACGCCGGGCGATCCGCAGCCCGAACTCCGGTCGGCTGTCCTCGATCTCATCGCCGGCCGCCAGATCCGTGAGCCGCGGACGCGGGCCGTCGGCTGTCCGCTCGATCGGCCGGACCGGCCGGCGCCGCCCGCCGTCGCCGGTGCGGCACGGGTCACGTTCCAGCGCGACGTGCTGCCGTTCCTGCATGCCCAGTGCCAGCGGTGCCACAGCCCGAACCAGGCCGGCCCGTTCGGCCTGGTCACGTACGACGACGCCGTCGAATGGGTCGAACTGGGCCTCGAGGAGATCGCCGCCCGGCGGATGCCGCCGGCGCAGATCGACAGCGGCCTCGCCTTTCGGGTCACGAAGCCTCCGACCGCTGCCGAGGTGGCCATGCTGCGGGCCTGGGTGGCGGCGGGCAAGCCGGAGGGCGATCCCGCCCAGGCGCCGAAGCTCGCGCCGCTGCCCGACTACACGGCCTTCCAGGAGGATCTTGGCCCCCCCCGACATCGTGCTCGAGCAGCCCGAGCCGACGCAACTCGGTGCGCACGGCAACGACGTCTACCGTAACATCATCCTTCCCCTGAATCGCGCCGAGGATCTGAGGCTGCGGGCGATCCAGTTTCTGCCCGGCAATCGCAAGGTCGTGCATCATGCCCTGATCGGCCACCTGCCGCGCGAGACCGTGGAGCAAGCGGTGCGGGACCATGGCGGGCGGGAGGGCTTCAGCCATCCCGATGACCGGGCGGGAGGGTTTCAGGATCCGCACGGCATCGGGTTTCGGGTACCGCCGGTTCGTGACGACGGGCAGCCCCGGGCCTCGTTCGTCAGCGGCTTCGTGCCGGGGGTGCGGGCGACGGTCGCCCCTGAGGATGCGGCCCTGGGGATCCCGGCGGGCTGCGATGTCACGGTGCAGGTGCACTACGTGCGTACCGGCAGGCTCGAAACCGATTCGAGTCGGGTGGGCATCTGGCTGGAAAGGCGGCCGCCCCGCAAGGTGATGAACATGATCTACCTGTCGGGCGATTTCGCGGTGGTGCCCCCGGGCGTTACCGACTTCCGCGTCACGGGCAGTTACACGCTCCCCATGGAGGCGGAGCTGGTGGGGGTCGTCCCACACGCTCACCAGTTGGCCCGCTGGGTGGAGATCAGGGCCCACCTGCCGGGCCAGGAGCAGCCGCTCCTGCTCCTGCGGGTGCCGCAGTGGGATTACAACTGGCAGTCCGCCTACGACCTCGAAAAACCGATGCGGTTCCCGGCCGGCACCCGGTTCGAGGCGGAGTGCTCCTACGACAACTCCAGCGCCAACCCGCGGAACCCGTTCAAGCCGCCCCGGCACGTCTGGCACAACGAGACGATCGACGACGAGATGCTGCTGCCGATGTTCACGTTCGTCTCCGAGCGGCCGCTCGATCCCAAGGGCGACACGTTCAGGAAGTTCTACGCATCGGTCGTGCGGTCGCGGTTTCTGCGCCGGCTGGTGGATCACCGCTACAAGCACGTCGCCGATCCGCAGGGCAACGTCCGCGTCTCGCCCGACTACGACCCCGACGATCACCGCTACTAGGGAAGAACGAACCGCCCATGGCGCACGCCGCACAGACAGGCCTCTCGGTGGTGGCGGAATCGGCCACCGTGTCGGTGCCCGATGCCCGCGCCGGTGCCGGGCGGAAGACGCTGTTCGAGAACGTGAGCTTCCGGATCGAGCCGGGCGAGTT
>JBIKKQ010000283.1:0-3351 GCA_044360305.1 Pirellulales bacterium | reverse complement strand
AACGCCGGCCAGCTGGCGGTGTACGAGGAGATCGCACCCGAGCTACGCGAGCGGATCGAGGACGTGCTCTTCGACCGCCGGCCCGACGCGACGGAGCGGCTCGTCGAGTTCGCCGAGACGGTCAAGGGGCAGGGTGGCGGGGCGGGACCGCAGGCCGACGCCTGGCGCAGCCTCGACGTCGAGGCCCGGCTGACCCATGCGCTCGTCAAGGGAATCGCCGACTTCGTCGAGGTCGACGTGGAGGAGGCCCGGCAGCACTACGCGGCGAGCCTGGAGATCATCGAAGGGCCGCTGATGCGCGGCATGCAGACGGTCGGCGACCTGTTCGGCGAGGGGAAGATGTTCCTGCCGCAGGTCGTAAAGAGCGCCCGCGTGATGAAGAAGGCCGTGAACCACCTGCTCCCCCACATGGAGGCGGAGCGGCTGGCGGCGGGGACGGCCCAGCAGAAACGCGGCCGGGTGCTGATGGCCACGGTGAAGGGAGACGTTCACGACATCGGCAAGAACATCGTCGGCGTGGTCCTCGGCTGCAACGGCTACGAGGTGGTCGACCTGGGCGTGATGGTGCCGTGCACCAAGATCATCGACGAGGCGATCCGTGCCGAGGCCGACGTCGTCGGGCTGTCGGGCCTGATCACGCCGAGCCTCGACGAGATGGTGCAGGTGGCCCGGGAGTTCGAGCACGAGGGGCTGAAGATGCCGCTCCTCATCGGCGGGGCGACGACGTCGGCCCGGCACACGGCCGTGAAGATCGCCCCGCAGTATTCCGGGGCCGTGGTCCACGTCACCGACGCCTCGCGGGCCGCCGGGGTCGTCGAGAAACTGCTCAACCCGACGGCCCGCGACGAGTTCGTGCAGGCCACCCGCGCCGCCCAGGCCCGCGACGTGGAGAATTTCAGGCGCCGGCAGGAGACGAAGCTCGTCGGCTACGCCGACGCCTGCGCCAAGCGCTGGACCACCGACTGGGCGACCGCGGCCATCGCCGCGCCGGAGTTTCTCGGCGTGCGGACGCTCGACCCGGTGCCGCTGGCGGAGCTGGTGCCGTTCATCGACTGGTCGCCGTTCTTCCTTTCCTGGGAACTGAAAGGGAAGTACCCGGCGATCCTCGACGACGCGACCGTAGGGGAGGAGGCCCGCCGGCTGCACCGCGACGCGCTGGAGATGCTGGAGCGGATCGTCCGCGACGGGGAGCTGGTGTCCAAGGCCGTCTACGGGTTCTTCCCGGCCAACGCGCTGGGCGACGACGTGATCCTGTTCAGCGACGAGTCGCGGACGACGGAACTGGGCCGGGTGCACACGCTCCGGCAGCAGTGGGAGCGGAAGGGGCAGGACGTGTTCCACGCCCTGGCCGACTTCGTCGCCCCGGTGGAGAGCGGCCGCCCGGACTACCTCGGGGCCTTCGCGTGCACGGCGGGCCACGGCTGCGACGAGCTCTGCCGTCGCTACGACCGCGACCACGACGACTACTCGTCGATCCTTGCCAAGGCGCTGGCCGACCGGCTGGCGGAGGCCTGTGCCGAATGGCTCCACGCCCGGGTGCGTCGCGAGTGGGGCTACGGCCGGGACGAGGCCCTGTCGAACGAGGACCTGATCGAGGAGCGGTATCGGGGCATCCGGCCGGCGCCCGGCTACCCGGCCTGTCCGGACCACACGGAAAAGCGGTCGCTGTTCGCCTGGCTGGACGCGGAGCGCAGGGTGGGGATGACGCTCACGGAGAGTTTCGCGATGCTGCCGGCGGCGAGCGTCAGCGGACTCTACTTCGCCCATCCGGAAAGCCGATACTTCGCGGTGGATCGGATCACCCGGGAGCAGGTCGAGGCCTACGCCCGACGCAAGGGGATGCCGGTGGCCGAGGTCGAGCGCTGGCTATCGCCGAACCTCGGCTACGACGCCTGACGCGGCCGGTCGGCCGCTCCCGGCATCCGCGAGGCTGGAGGATCGGGGCGTGGCCCGGGATGCGAAGGAGAACGGGCAGGGGGGACCGCGACCGCGGCGGCGGGTGATCGTCGATCCGGGCGGGGCCGGCGCCGACCCGGCGGCGACGGGCGTGCTGGTGGAGCGGTTCCTGGCCTACGTCCGCCACGAGCGCGGCCTGGCGGAGAACACCCAGGCCGCCTACCGGCGCGACCTGCGGGATTTCACCGGCTGGCTCGGGGCTCGGGCCCCCGGCAGCCTGTCGGTTCGCGATCTCGGCGACTACTTCGCGGCCCTCGCGGGCCGCGGGCTGGCCCGGGCGAGCATCGCCCGGCAGGCAGCGACGCTGCGGACGTTCTACGCGTTCCTGCAGCTGGAAGGAATCTTGGCCGAGAGTCCAGCCGACCTGATCAGCGCGGCGAAGCGGGATGACGTCATTCCCGGGACGCTCTCTCCGGAGCAGGTCGATCGGTTGCTCGATGCCCCCGAGCGGCATGCGGCCCGGGGCCTGCGCGACCGGGCGCTGTTGGAACTGCTGTACGCGACCGGCTGCCGGGCCTCGGAGGTTTCGACGCTCCGGCTGGCCGACGTTCATCTCGACGAGCGGTTCTGCACCTGCCGCGGCAAAGGGGGGAAGGAGCGGGTCGTGCCGCTGGGGGGCCGGGCGATCGCGGCCATGCGCGCCTGGCTCGACGGGCCGCGGCCGACGTTCGCGACGCGGTCGGCCGGTTCGCCGCCGTGGGCGATCCTGTCGGCGCGGGGCAACCGGCTGTCGCGGATGCGGATCTGGGAGATCGTGCGCGAGCAGGCGGACCGGGCCGGGATTCCCCCGGACATCGGCCCGCACACCCTGCGTCACAGTTTCGCGACGCATCTGGTCGCCGGCGGTGTCGATCTGCGGCACGTGCAGGAGATGCTCGGCCACGCCAGCATCGCCACGACGCAGCGGTACACCCACGTCGATGCCGACCGGCTGAAGGGGGTGCACGCCAAGTTCCACCCCCGCCGCTGACACGGCAGCGGCCACGACATCCCGGCAAGCGAACCAGGAACGGCCTTCACGCGTCCCGATGCCGGTGCTTCCGGCTTGCTTCTGACTTGCTTCCGGCTTTTGGGCTGAGGAGGGGCTGCCTGTGTCCCCGAGCCGGGCTATGGGAGCAAGCGAAGCCAGGATGGCGAAGCGCAGCGGACATGCAGAGAGCCGAGGCCGGGAGGGCCGAGGCGAACGTCCGGCGAGCGGGGAACAGGCAGCCCCGACACGTCACCACTGGAGGCCTGGATGCCTGTCCTTTTGGGCTGCTTGCTTTCGGGCTTTGGGCTGAGGAGGGGCTGCCTGTGTCCCCGAGCCGGGCTATGGGAGCAAGCGAAGCCAGGATGGCGAAGCGCAGCGGACATGCAGAGAGCCGAGGCCGGGAGGGCCGAGGCGAACGTCCGGCG
>JBIKKQ010000098.1:0-12135 GCA_044360305.1 Pirellulales bacterium | reverse complement strand
AATCCGAAGCAAAGGATGCCGCACTCGAGATAGCCGCGGAGTTCCTCTTCGACGTAGCCCGGCACGGGCCGCTCGGCGGCTTCCCGCCAGGGGAGCCAGCTCTCGAGGTTCTCGGAGACGATTTTGTGGAGCGGCGTCTTCTCGGGGCGGCGGCGCTCGTAGCGCTGTGACGGCGCGGGGCCGCCGTGCGGGCGCGGCCGCGGCCGCCCGGGAAACGCGGCGGCGGACGCGATCATGGGCGGACCGGAGTGGGGGCGCGAGGACGGAACGCACGTACACTACTCGGCCGACCCGCCCGATGCGACTTGGCCGCCTGTCATCTCCGGCGGCCGGGCTGATCCTGGGCCTCACCCAGGCGGGTGACCTCGGCCATTCGTGGCTGTCGCCTTGTTCCGCGTCAGGTCGGTGGGCCGACCGGTGCGCAGGGCGATTGGAAAGCCATGATCGCCGCCCATCCCGGCCTGTTCGGAAGGCGGGTGTCATGAGCCGTTTTGCCATCGGCACGCTCGTGAGGTCTCGCGGCCGGGAGTGGGGCGTGCTGCCCGAGTCGCAGGACGACCTCGTCATACTGCGGCCTCTGGCCGGCATGGCCGAAGAGGTCACCGGGATCGTGGGCCTTCTACGCCGCGGCGGCCGCGTTTTACCGCGACCGGACATGGCGCCGGCTGCCGAGCGATGCCGCCATCACCGTCCACGCCCCCGGCGGGAATGGTGCCGAGGGCCGGCGCGTCCATGCGGTGGTCATGGGGCAGTCGGGGCTCGTGCAGGGGCTGGCCGTCTACGAGGACGACGTCGCCCTGGGGATCGACCGGCTCGCGCACCGCGACCGAGTGGACGTCGCCCGCCGGCTGGCGACTGGCCTGGGAGTGCTGAGATGCGGGCACGGGCCGCGGCGACCGCGCGGCCCGGTCAGCCGCGGTCCTGCCCGAACGGCTCGACCTCGACCGTCGCCGGCGGCAGCGAGGCGAGCAGCGTCCGGCCGTAGGGCTTGGTGATCATCCGCGGATCGAGGATCACCACCGTGCCCTTGTCGCTGGCGGTGCGGATCAGCCGGCCGAACCCCTGCTTGAGCTTGAGCGCCGCCTCGGGCAGCTGGTACTCGGCGAAGGCGTTGCCGCCGGCCGACTTGATCGCCTCGATCCGCGCCGCCACCAGCGGCCGGTCGGGAACCGCGAACGGCAGCCGGGTGATGATCACGTTGACGAGCTGGTCGCCCGGCAGGTCGATCCCCTGCCAGAAGCCGTCGGTGCCGAGCATCACGCTCACCGGCCCGGCGCGAAACTCCTCGATCATCCGCGACCGCGGCAGGCCGTCGGCCTGGCTCACGAGCCGGTAGTTGCGCCGCACGCACCAGCCGGCGATCTCCGCCGCCGCCTTGGCGAGCGCGGCGTGGCTCGTGAACAACACCAGCGCCCGCCCTTCGCTCCGGGCCACGTACCTTCGAATCATGGCGACGACCGCCGCGTCGTAGGCTTCGCGGCTCGATGGATCGGGGAGCCGGTCGACGAGGATCAGCCGCGCCTGCCGGGCGTAATCGAACGGGCTGCCGAGCTGCCGCCCGAGCGCCTCGCGGCCCACGCCGAGCCGGCCGCGGAGGTAGGCGAACGGATCGGCCGCTCCGGCCTCGTCAGCCTCCGCGTCTGCCCCGCCGCCATGCACACCGGCCACGCCCGGCACGGCGATCGTGGCGCTGGCGAGGATCACCGTGCCGACGCGGTCGAAGAGTTCGCGTCGCAGCGTCCGGCCGACGTCGATCGGCGCGCTTGCGAGCGAGACCCGTTCGCGGCCGCGGCGCGAGCGGGTCGCCTCGACCCACCAGACGCTCCCCGCCTCCCCCTGCCGCAGCCAGGTGTCGATCGCGGCCGCATGCCCCACGAGCCGGTCGGCCAGTGACGTGAGGTCGTGCCGCTCGGCGTCGGTGGCGAGGCCGTCGGCCGCCGCCCGCAGCCGCCGCGACAGTTCACTCAGCGGCGGGCCGAGCGTGTCGGGCACGAGCCGCGGTGCGTTCACCCGCCAGGGTGGCTCGCCGCGGTCCGCGACCGCATCCAGCACGCTCATGAAAAACTCCTCGGCCGCGTTTCGGCAGGTGCGGACGAGGGTCAGCAGATCGCTGAGCCGATAGTGCTCGAGCAGGCCGCGGTTGGTCCGTTCGCTGTGGAGCTTGGCGAGCACCCGTTCGATGCCGCCGCTGGAGACCGTCAGCCCGAGGTGGTCGCTGGCGGCAGACTCGGCCATGTGGGCCTCGTCGAAGATCACGATGTCGTGCGCGGGCAGGAGGCTGGCGCCGCTGCGGCGCAGGGCGAGGTCGGCGAAGAACAGGGCATGGTTGACGACGAGCACCTGGGCGTGGGCCATCCGTCGCCGCGCGGCATAGTAGAAGCAGCGCTGGTGGCTGGGGCAGGCCCGGCCCATGCAGTTGCCCGAGTCGCTGGCGATCTCGTCCCAGATCGACTCTTTGGGCAGCACCGGCAGGTCGGCCCGCGAGCCGTCACCGGTCCGTTTCGCCCAGGCGGCCAGTTCGAGCAACTCCGCCCGCTCGTCGTCGTCGGGAAACAGGCTGCCGGAGCGTTCGACCGCCAGATCGAGCCGACGCAGGCTGACGTAGTTGCTTCGCCCCTTGACGAGGACCGCGGAAAACTCGCGCGGCATCACCGCGGCGACGAGCGGGATGTCCTTGGTGAGCAGCTGCTCCTGAAGCGCGATCGTGTGCGTCGCGATCACGACCCGGCGCGGCCGCGGACCGGAGCCGGCGGCCTCGTCATCGCCGTCGTCGTCACCCGCCGGACCGCCGGCGCCGACCACGGCCGTCTCGACCTGGTCGGCGGTCGCCGCGAGCACCGCCGGCACCAGGTAGGCCAGGCTCTTGCCCACCCCGGTGCCCGCCTCGATGATCGCGTGCCGCCGCTCCCGGATCGCCGCGGCGACGAGGTTCGCCATCTCCACCTGCTGGGGCCGCGACTCCCAGCCCGCCAGCCGGGCCGAGAGCCGTCCGCCGGGGGCCAGCAGGTCTGCGGGAGTCGTCATGGACGACAGTGTAGCGGGAGGACTTTCCGCGTCCCCGGCCCAAGGTAGTCTTGTGCTTCGCGTCGCCCGCTCCGCACCCGCCAGGCACCGTCCCGTGACCCAGCCACACGCCCCGCAGCCCGCCAGCCCCGCCAAGGCCTGGGGGGGCGTCTTCGCCGAGCCGACCGATCGGCGCGTCGAGGCGTTCTCTGAGAGCATTTCCTACGACCGGCGGCTCGCCGACGACGACATCGACGGCTCCATCGCCCATGCCCGGATGCTGGCGGCCTGCGGCCTGATGACGGTGCAGGAGGCCGACTCGATCGCCCACGTGCTGGAGGAGATCCGCGCCGAGATCGCGGCCGGGCGGTTCGAGTTCACGGCCGCGAAGGAGGACATCCACCTCCACATCGAGTCCGCGCTGACGGCCCGGCTCGGCGACGCCGGCCGCAAGCTGCACACCGCGCGGAGCCGCAACGACCAGGTCGCCACCGACCTCCGCCTCCATTGCCGCCGGGCGATCGACCGGCTCGATCGCGGGCTCGAGGAACTGCAGCGTGCCTTCCTCGGGCTCGCCGTGCGCGAGCAGGGCCTCGTCATCCCCGGCTACACGCACCTGCGCCGGGCCCAGCCCGTGCTCGCCGCCCACCAGCTGCTCGCCTGGGTCGAGAAACTGCAACGCGACCGCGACCGCCTCGCCGACTGCCGGCGCCGGACGAACGTCCTGCCGCTCGGCTCCGGGGCGATCGCCGGCACGAGCCTGCCGATCGACCGCGAGCAGGTCCGGGCCGCGCTCGGGTTCGACACCGTGGCGGCCAACAGCCTCGACGCCGCCAGCGATCGCGACTTCGTCTGCGAACTGGCGTTCGCGATCGCCCTGACGATGGTCCACCTGTCGCAGTGGGCGGAGGAATGGATCCTCTACAGCACGGCGGAGTTCGGCTTCCTGCGGCTCCCGGAAGGCTTCTGCACCGGCAGTTCGATCATGCCGCAGAAGATCAACCCGGACGTGCTCGAGCTGGTCCGCGGCAAGTCGGCCCGGGCGATCGGCAACGCGCAGGCGCTGCTCGTGCTGCTCAAGGGCCTGCCCACCGCCTACAACCGCGACCTGCAGGAGGACAAGGAGGCGATCTTCGACTCCATCGACACGCTGGAAGCGGTGCTCGGCGTCGCCGCGCCGCTGGTCGCCGCGACCCGGTTCGACCGCGAGCGGATCGGCGCCGATCTCGACCGGGGGCACCTCGACGCCACCAGCCTGATGGAGGCGCTCATCGCCCAGGGCGTGCCGCAGCGGACCGGCCATGAGATCGTCGGCCGGCTGGTGCGGCGGGCGATGACCCGCAGCGTCTCCCTGGCGGAGCTTTCCGACGAGGAGTTTTCCAACGACTATGCCGGTTGGAACGCCGGATTGCGCGGCGCCTTGGGGGCATCCCGGGCAGTTGAGCGGATGACGAGTTTCGGCTCCACGGCGCCGGCCTCGGTTGCCGACCAGATTTCCCGGTGGCAGGACCGGCTGGCGGTCCGCGACAAGGGGTGAACGGGGCCCGGATCGGCCGCGGGGCGCGCGGTGCGACGCGGCCGCCTGTCGAGCGGCCCGCTGCGGCCGCGGGGGGAGAGGCATGGCTTCAGGAGCGAGGGGCCGGCGACCGCGTCGGCCGGCGCTGCTGACGGTGGTGCTGCTGGCGGCCACCGGCCTGGCCGCCGCGCCCCCCCAGCCGGCGCTCGACGACATGCAGCGGGCGGTGATCGACTCGCTCGCCTCAACGCCGCGCGACACGCCGGCGCAGCTGCTCGAGGCCACGATCCGCGTTGCCGCCATCGACGTGCCCGACGTGGCCGTCGCCTACTTCCGGCGGCTGGGGCAGGCGATCGGCGACGCCGGCGAAGGCCGCGTTGAACTGCTCGCCGACCTTGGCGACGCCTTCTCGAGCGCCGACCTCGCCGGGCTGGAACGAAACCTGCGCGACCACGAGCCGGCGGTCGGCCGGCTCGTGGCCGCGATCCGCGACGCGGCCGCCGCCCGCCGTCGCGATCCGCAGCGGCTCGCGCGGGCCGCCGCGGCGCTGGCCGCGGACTCGGCCGCCGAGCGCCGCGCGGCCACGGAGCAGCTGGCCGCGGCGGGGACCGCGGCGCTGCCTGCCCTGGTGGAGATCCTGCAGGCGGACGATGCGGCGCAGGCCCGCACGCGCGACCTCGCCCGTGGCCTCGTCCGCGACCTCGGGCCCGAGGCCCGGCAGCCGCTGCTGGCATGGCTGGGCACGGGCGACATCGGGCACTGGCGCGGGATCATCGATGCCCTCCAGGCCAGCGGCGCGGAGGACGTGGAGACGTTTCTGCTCGCGCCGGCCCTCGTGGCCGACACGCCCCCCGCCGTCCGCGCGGCCGCGGTGGAGGCGCTCGCCGAACGCGGGCGACGGCGTGGAGACGCCGCGGCCGGCGCGGCCCTGCCGACGCCCGGCGCGGCTGCGAAGGCGCTCGCCCGCCGGCTCGACCGCACGCTCTCCCCGGCGGGTCTGCCTCCGGCCGAGCGGCTCGCCGCGGAACCGGTCATCGATTCGCGGACCGCGGCGGCCGCGTTCGCCGGCCCGACCCCGGGGCTGGTGGAGCGGTTCGTCTGGGACGGTCAGGCCGGACGGCTGGTGCGGCTCTGGCTGCCCCCCCGCGCGGCCCGCGCGCAGGAGGCGATGCACGTCGCCCGCGACATGATGGCCCTCGGCCCCCCGAACCCGGCGGCGGTCCGGCTCGCGCTTCTCGCCCGGCTCGAGGAACTGCTCGTGCTCGCGGGGGATCCGGCCACGGCCGTGGAGCGGATCGACCCGGCGGCGCTCCGCGAGGCGGTCACCGGGCCCGACGGCTTCGCCGACACGACCGTGGCGGAGATCCTCGACCTGGCGATCGAGCGTGGCATGCGCGAGGCGGCGGCCGGTGCCGCGACCGTGCTCGGCCGGCAGGCCGCCGCCGGGGCCGGCGACACCAGGGCCGGCGACGAACCGCTCTCCCCCGCCGTCCGCGACGCGGTCCTGAGGGCGGTCGAGGTGCCGGACGACGCCCTGCAATTCGCCGCGGCGCGCACGCTCGCCCTGCGGGCCGGCCCGCCCGCCTACCGGGGTTCGAGCCGCGTGGTGGAGGTCCTGCTCCGGGCCGCGACCTCGCGCGGCCTCGATCGCGCCGTGGTGGCGCACCCGGTCCTGGCCGAGGCCCAGGATCTCGCCGCCGGGGTGTCGCGGTTCGGCTACGAGCCGGTGATCGTCTCCAGCGGGCGCGACGCGGTGCTGGCGGTCCGCGAGTCGGCCGACGTGACGCTCGTGATCCTCGCCGCGCGGACGAGCCGCCCTTCGGCGCTGGAGACGGTGCAGTTCCTGCACGCCGCGCCGCCGGCCGCCCCGCCGGTGCTCGTCGCCATCGACATCCTCGACGACGACGACCGCGGCTGCTTCGTCCGCGGCCTGCTGATGAAGTTCCGCGGCGTCGAGGGGGTGGCGCTCGTCGATCGCCTCGACAGTTTCTTCGCGGCCACGGTCGATCCCGAGACGGGCCGGGAGACGGCGGCCGCCAGGTTTCCGGCGGCCCTGACCGCGATCGCGGGGCCGGCCGCGGCCGACCCCGCGGCCCGCGCCGGCCGCGCCGCCGCGCGGCTGGCACGGGCTGGCGAGGCGCTCGCCCTCCTCGGGCGTCTCGGCCGGCGCGGCTGGGACGTGTCGGCGGCCCTGCCGACCGCCCGCCGCGGCCTGCTCGAGCCGGCGCTGGGGACGCCCGCCGCCTCGCTGCTGGCCACGATCGGCCGCGCCGAGGCCCAGGCCGCGCTCCAGCGCGAGGCCGAGCGGATGGACCTGCCGGCCGCCCGGCGGGAGGTCGCCCTGGCCGGATTGACGGCCAGCGTCGGCCGCTGGGGACCGCTGCTCGCGAGCGGGGAAATGCGGGAGGTCGCCGCGCGGTACAATCGGCCTGTTGACGAGGATTCCCGTGCCGCCGCGGCGGCGGTCCTCGACGTCATGGCAGCGCCGCGCCGCACCCCCGAACCCTCGCCAGTCGATGCTGCGCCAGCCAGCCCCGAACGCTGACCAGACGCCGGCCCCGCCGCTCCGGGGCCTGATCGGCGGCAGCCGGGCGATGCTCGACGTCTACGCCACCACCCGCCGGGTGGCGGCCACGAACGCCTCGGTGCTGCTCCTCGGCGAGACCGGCACGGGCAAGGAGCTGATCGCCAAGGCGATCCACGAGCTCTCGCCGCGCGGCAGCGGGCCGTTCGTCCGCGTCAACTGTGGCGCCCTGTCGGAGAGCCTGCTGGAGAGCGAACTCTTCGGCCACGTCCGCGGCTCGTTCACGGGGGCGGTCGCCAACCGCACCGGCCGGTTCGAGGCGGCCCACACCGGCACGATCTTCCTCGACGAGATCAACTCCACGACCCCCAAGCTGCAGGTCAAGCTGCTGCGGGTCCTCCAGGAGCGCGAGTTCGAGCGCGTGGGGGACACGGAGACGATCCGAGTGGACACGCGGGTGATCGCGGCCAGCAACCGCGACCTGCTCGACGAGGTCGCCCGGGAGAATTTTCGCGAGGATCTCTACTACCGGCTCAACGTCGTGCCGATCCAGCTGCCGCCGCTGCGGTCGCGGCGGGACGACATCCCGCTCCTCGTCAGCCACTTCCTCGAGCACTACAACGAGCAGAACGACCGCTACGTGGTCCACATCCAGAAGGAGGCCCTCGACGCGCTCGTCAAGTACCACTGGCCGGGCAACGTCCGCGAACTGCAGAACGTGGTCGAGCGGTGCGTGGTGATGGCGGTCGGCGACGAACTGACGCTCGATCTCCTGCCGCCGGCGATGCGCGGCGACCGGGCCGCCCCGGCGGCCCCGGGCCGCGGCGGCGACCTCGACAGCCTGGCCCGTGACCTCGTCGAGCAGGGGATGACGACCGCCGGCCCGAACGACGAGAACCTGTTCGACCGGATCGTGAGCCGGGTGGAGCGCGAACTGATCGCGCAGATGCTCGCCGCCTGCGGCGGCGTGCAGCTCAAGGCCGCGGCCCGGCTGGGGATCAACCGCAACACGCTGCGCAAGAAGCTCCAGGAACACGGCCTCGAGGACGAGGCGTAGGGGGCGCACGCGAGTAGCCTCGCGACGCCGGTCCCAACCGGCACGACCGGACCGGCGCCTTCGCCGGGCCGAAAATTTTTCGTTCCGGTCCGTGACGCGGACGCCGCGGGCGGCAACTCATCTTTCGAAGACCGGGTCCGGCGGAGGCCCCGGCGACGGAACGAACTCCTGGAAGAAAGATTCGCTACCCATGACTCCTGAAATCATCAGCTGGATCGTGAGCCTGATCGCCGGCAGCGCCGGTGGCAACATCGTCGGCACCCTCCTCAAGAACCGGAACCTCGGCCCGATGCTCAACACCGTCCTCGGCCTCGTCGGCGGCGGCTTCGGCGGCAAGGTGCTGCCGATGCTGATTCCGGCCGTCGCCCAGGTCTTCGGTGGCAGCGACAGCGTCTTCGGCACCGGCGCCCTGTCGGCGATCGTGGGGTCGCTCCTGCCCCTGATCGTCAGCTTCCTGAAGAAGCCCGCGACGGCCTGAGCGGCGCGGAGCGAAGCCCGACTCGATCGCAGCCGGCCGGGGGAGTGGCGGACTCCCTCGGCCGGCCTTTTTTCCGCCTGCCACCGGGGCGATACTCGTTCCCGGTCCGCCGGCCGTCCACCGACTCCTTCCCATGCCCGAACTGCTCCGCACCGCGATCGTTTACGACTTCGACGGCACGCTCGCGCCGCGCAACCTTCCCGAGCACACCTTCCTGCCGGCCCTCGGCGTCGCCGACCCCGAGGGCTTCTGGGGCGCGGTGAAGGAGGAGGCGAAGACGCAGGACGGCTGCGAGATTCTCGCCTACATGCACCGCATGCTGGAGGTGGCCCGGGCCCGCGGCGTGCCGGTGACCCGCGGCCTGCTCCAGGAGCACGGCCGGAGCGTGCCGCTGTTCGCCGGCGTTGAGGACTGGTTCGCGGACATCGACGCCTACGGCCGCGACAAGAACCTCGCCGTCGAGCACTACGTGATCTCATCCGGGATTCTCGAGTTCATCGAGGGCTGCCCGATCTACCCCCGGTTCCGCAAGGTGTTCGCCTCGGCCTACGCCTACGACGCCGCCGGCCATGCCAAGTGGCCGTCGAGCGCCATCAACTACACCAACAAGACGCAGTTTCTGTTCCGCATCAACAAGGGGATCGACAACGTCTGGGACAACTCGGCGATCAACGCCTGGCAGCCGCAGCGGCTGCGGCCGATCCCCTTCGAGCGGATGGTGTTCCTCGGCGACGGCGACACCGACATCCCCGCCATGAAGATGGTGCGGCAGCAGGGGGGCCAGGCGGTGGCCGTGTTCGACCCCGAGCTGTTCGAGCAGCGGAAGTCGCAAGGGCGGCTCGAGCGGCTGATCGCCGAGGATCGGGTGGACTACGTGGCGGCGGCCGACTACACGGCGGGCGGGCTGCTGCGGGTCGTGGTCCGGGGCATCCTCGGGCGGATGGCCCTGCGCGGCAGCTGAAAGGGTTCTCACACGAGCCCGGCGCGTTCCGTGAGGCACTTGGGTGGGGGATGAGCGATCCGCGACGGCTCGCGACGGCGACTACTGCCAGCGGAGAAACGGGTCGCCGTCCCAGATTTCAGCTTTGACGTCAAGTGAGGCGATTGCCTCGGCAAGCGTGTTGTGGACGACGTTACTACCGGGAGCAGGTTTTTGTTGACACTCCTGGTCGCTGAATCCGTGAGGGGTTGCCCATGCCCTGAGAGGCGGCGTTGCTGGCAAGTGAAGGCAGGAAGCCGAAAACGCAGCCCGCATCGAGTGAACGAAGGCCGGGCACCGATCTGCCGGAGGCAGATCGGTCGGGCCGAAGTGAACGACCGACGAGCAGGGCATGGGCAACCCCGAACCGTCGGAGCGTTCTGTCAACTATTGGACGCTCCCGGTAGTAGCGTCAGATATCTTTCGTCTGTGCCGTTCTCGCCAATACTCACATTGCATCCTGCCTGAAGTCCGAGCGTTGCGACATTACGACTCAGTAAGGGGCGCGTTTCACCGACAAACTGAATTGCCTGACGAGCCGTGTTCTCGCAGTCGGGCGGCCAACTCGCCTCTGTTCTGATCGATAGCGGTCCGATCATGCCGCCGGGGTTTGTCCAGGGGGTGAAGTCTCGGGGCGGCGGGGTGAGCCGGAATCTGCGATGCTCGAACCCGCGCCAGCCTCCAGCCGATTTCCACCCCAGCGGCCTGAGTTGCGGCTGAATCACCTGTTTGAGCGTCGCACCGTTGGCCGCGAAGATCGCCGCCGACCGAAACCGCGGATCGGGTGAGTTGGCCATGGAGATCAGCCTGCCGCAGCAAACAAGTTGTATCGAGTTGCTGCCGCCTGTGAATACGAGATGGCGTTTTTCACTTGTACGAGCGTGGCTGGATCTCGCGAAAAAGCCTCGAGCAACTCCGGCCACTTCGCAGGATCGGGCATGTCAAGGCACTTCTGAAACGCTCCCTCGACGAACGCCTGCGTCGCAGAAACATCACCGAGCGACCGCAACTCGAGCGGCTTGCCGGGGCCGACCATGGCGCGATATCTGAAGCGTGGGAGGATGGTGCCAGGCGGGGGCAACGTCGGTACGATGGTGGGCCGCGGTCGGGGCGGAGCGCACGGAAAACGGAGGGCTTCAAGGGAGAGGCGATTCACTTCTCGAACATTCGTGGGTCGAAGTGAAACCGCTGCCCGGAGTCGGCCTGCAGGAAGTTCATGTGGGGGTGTTTCGGGTTGAGCAGCAGGTTTCGTTCCCGGGGGCTGACGGCCGAAGGCACGACGAGAACAGCCGTTCGTCCCTGCTTCAACCACGCCGTGCCGATGTCTTTCATCTCCGCGGGGGCCGGGATCGCCTTCCAGTTGGGCGGCAAAGCCGATTCGGGAAGTTCCGTCACAGGCACGGCATCGGGCAACGATGCTCGAATCGAAATCAGGTCGCCCGGGGCGGTCTGTGCGGAGACGTGCACGAACATTTCGAGAATCGCGAGCGAGAGGTGTTCCGACGCATACACCATCGGATGGCCCTTATGGTTCCATCGCCCGCCAGCAAGTTCGGCACCGATCCCGCTGAACGCCGTTGCTTCGTGCTTCGTTCGGCACAGCCGCCATAGCTCCATGGCTAGCTGTACACCCCGTAGTCGATTCGACGGAGGACATCGAGCACGTCCTCAAAGCCGATGGCTGTGTCCAGGAGGTCAATCGGCCGCTCGCCGTGGAGGGCCCGATTTTTCGCGAGGATCCATTCTCGCGCCTTGGCTCGGCTGCCAAGCACGTCGGTTGCCGCCACCACCACCTTGCTGAGCCGGTAGATCAACTCCGACGCAAGCGGCTTGAGAGGCGAGGCGGCGGCTTTGCGGCGAGCCGCAGTGCGCTTGGGGATTCGCAGTGCCCGCAGGATCTCGTCCTCGGTGAGTGACGATGACGCAGCGACGTGGGCGATCACCTCGGCCGGCAGCCCTTTGCGAATCGCCAGAATGAATTCGTAGTCAGACCGCGGTGCTCCGACAAACCTCGGGCCTCCCATGAACGCCGTGAGTTCCTGAATACTGCTCATGGGCAGGGGCTCCGAGGGCGCAATGCCATACGGCACTATAGATAGTGCCATATGGCACCGTCAAGCGGGGAAGACTTGGGAAGGGAGCCGATTTCGTGGCGCAGTGCGGTCGACCAGCCGATTGGTACCGCCTTGGTCGCAGCCTGAACGGCCGGATGACCCAATCGCCGCCCGGCCCGGATTTTCCACCGGCCCGCCTTTACTCGGGCATTGCGTAGCGCGACTCGCGCGTGACGAACACCATGGAGATCGCGAGCGGCCGCGGCATCGAGGCGGGCGTGTTGATCGTGTAGACCGCGCCGTCCTGGAAGGGCGGCCGGGGGATGCGGTGCACGACCTCGATCCGGAGCCGTTCCGGCCGGCCGGCGGCCTCGTAGTTGCCATCGTCCGCCAGGGCGTCGATCGCCTGCCCGATCTTTGCCTTGAGAAGCGCGTTGAACTCCTCCGGATCTGTCGTCACGCCCCCGTCGATGATCTTGATGATCACCTCACCGGGCTCGCCTTTCATCACGAGATCGACGGTA
>JBIKKQ010000282.1:0-3376 GCA_044360305.1 Pirellulales bacterium | reverse complement strand
CACGGACGCCTCCGGGATGAGTTCCTGGCCATGGGAGATCTTCGATGGTGTCCGGGACGCTCGGTCGCTGACAGCCGCTTGGCGAGCCGAATACAACGCTCAGCGGCCCCACAGTTCGCTTGGTTACCTGACCACGGCCGGGTTCGCCGCCGGAAGGGAGGCGAGGGATTCGACCGGCTGGCCGGGGAGATGAAGGTCAGCCGCCCCACGGTCGTTCAGGCCTACGACTTCGCCAACCGTGACGAAGCCGCCGCCGCGGCCCGAGAGGGCCGCACGCCGCCACGGCCGCCCTACAGGTGGAGCGTGGAATCCCGGGCCGGAGAACGCAGGCCGCGAGATGCGTGACTGCGGTTGGAGCCTATGGCGGCCGCAGGTGCGTGCGCTTGCTCCTCATGGTCCTCGCTGATCGGCCGACGCTTGCCGAAGTGCCATTGGCCGACCTATCCTTTGGTGCGCGACGAAATCAAGCTGTATGCTCTCCCGCCACTGGGGCACAGCGGAGGTCACATCCGATGCAGCGTGCACGTCTGGCCGTGAGCCGAGGGCTCGTGTGGGTCATCGTCTCCCTGATGGCCACGGCCGCCGAGGCGCAGTTTCGCGTCAACCCCTACCTCCAGCAGCCGTCCTCGACCGGCGTGCTCGTCAACTGGTTCACGATCGCCGGCACCGCCGGGCAGATCTCCGTCACCGGCCCGGGCCTCGGTTCGCCCATCGTCCTCAGCAGCTCGGCCACGCTGCAGACGATGCTCGACTACACGCCCGCCAACCTCACGCAGACGATTTCCGGCCTTTCTGCGGGCTCGTGGATCGTCCGCAACCCCGACGACACGCCGGCCCGCAACTACAAGCACTCGGCCGCGATCAGCGGCCTGCAGCCCGACAGCGAGTACACCTACACCGTCCAGCA
Organism: Pirellulales bacterium; assembly: GCA_044360305.1. Classification (GTDB taxonomy): domain Bacteria; phylum Planctomycetota; class Planctomycetia; order Pirellulales; family UBA1268; genus QWPN01. The sequence goes on along the minus strand of JBIKKQ010000282.1, from coordinate 2,469 downwards.
GGGGAGCGAGACGTTCAGCCGCAGCTTTCGCACCGCCCCGACCGCCAACGCCTGGAACAGCATCCGCTTCATCGCCATGAGCGACAGCGAGACGGAGCCCGCCGGCCAGGTGACGCGGCGGGAATGGCAGAACGGCGCCCTGGCCGCGGGCTCCGTGGCCCGCCCCGCCACGGTCGGCAGCGCCTGGGCCTCGACGTTCGGCACCATCTCCTCCGGCGGGGCCAGCGTCCTCCGGTACAGCCTCACCGAAACCGTCGGCTACGCCGAGAACCTCAAGGTGGTGGATGCCCGCAACCCCGCCTTCATCCTCATGCCGGGCGACCTCGTGCAGGGGGGCGGCTACCAGCCGGGCTGGGATTCGTTCTTCGAGCACACCGCCGGCTTCCGCGACGACGTCCTCAGCAAGCGGGCGATCCTGCCCGCTCTCGGCAACTGGGAGAATTTCGCCGCCTCCGACGGGGGCTACGATCCCGTGGCGGTCGTCCGCTCGCGGCACCATTACAAGGCCTACTTCGATTCGCCCGGCAACGGCACCCCGCAGCACCAGGACAACTACTACCGCCAGGACTTCGGGCCGATCACCGTGATCACGCTCGATTCGTCGAACGGGTCGCCCGACGACAACACGACCAACTATGCCGCTGGCGTGAAGCTCACCGGTACGCATTACACGGTGCCGGGCACCGACACGCAGAACAACTTCACCGTCGCCCAATACCAGGCCGCCTACAACACGGTCTTCGGCACCACCGCCCACGATCTCTCCGACTTCAATCCCGGCTCCGTGCAGTGGAACTGGGCCAAGGCCCAGCTCGAGGACGCCCGTGCCAACGGGCAGATCATCTTCGTTCAGTTCCACCATGCCCCGTACAGCGACGGCGAGCACGGGCTGCCCATGAACCATGCCGACAGTTTCGGCCAGGGGGGCACCCCGCTGCGCACGTACCATCCGTTATTCGAGGCCAACGGGGTGGTCGCCGTCTTCTCCGGTCACTCGGAGCTCTTCGAGCGGTCCTTCGTGGACGGGGATGCCAACGGCGTCGGCGTCCACTACTACGACGTCGGCATCTCGGGCGACGGGCTCCGCGGCGAGCGCCGCACGTCCGCCGGGTTCACGTCGTCCAACCTCCTCAACTACAACTCCTTCAGCCAGTGGACGGCGGACCAGTCGGAGGGGGAACTGTGGGAGACGCTCGGCAACGGCGTCACACGGCTCGCGGACGGCGGCAAGCACTACGGCCACCTCGAGGTCGATCTCCAGCGGGTCACCTCGGGCTCGCTCTTCGATCTCGGCGTGGCCGCCACCGTCACGCTGACGCCGGTCTACGTCTTCCCGGTCCTCGACGAGAATCTCGCTTTCGTCTCGACGGAGCGGCGTGTGTACGGCGACACGCAGACTCTCCTCCTCACCGCCTCCGGCATCGTGGTTCCGGAGCCGGTGAATCTCGCCCTCGTCGCCGCGCTCGGCGGGTCGGCCATCGCCGTCGCGGCCCGCCGGCGGTCGCGGGCCGGACGTGCGGACCGTTCCCCGCCGCCTCCCGGCCCCTGAAAAGACGGGCAGGCAGGCAGACCGGGTGGTCTGCGCATCGCGAGCGGCCCGGGGCATGCGCGGTTGGCTCTCGAAAATCCCCTCCGGCCTGGAGGACATGCAGTCGATTTCGACACCCCGCCGACGAAGACGCTGGTCACGAGCCAGACCCTGTCGGGCGGCTCCGTGCTCGTGAACGACACGATCATCGGCGTGACGACCGGGCCGAGCAAGTCCTTGACGCCGGGAAGTTTCATCACCGTGTCGATGATCTTGCCGAGCAGGCCGAGCTTGTCCGCGATCACCTTGGCGAACGCGGGCTTCCCGGAGCTGGCTAGAGTGGCGGGAAGCCGCCGAGCGGCTCGTGCCGGGACACGTCGAGGACGAACTCCGCGGCTATCTCGAGTGCGGCATCCTCTGCCTCGGATTCGCCCGTGCTCGCTGCACGGGCTGCGGCCAGGCGTTCGTCGTGGCCTTCTCCTGCAAGGGCCGCGGCGTCAGGCGGGCCTCCTGATGCCGACATCCCGAGAGCCGCCCGCCCGCGGCTTGGCGGCATCTCCTTCCTGCACCGCTTCGGGTCAGCGCTCAATCACCACGTGCACTTGCATGCGTGTGCGACCGACGGCGTTGTCGTGCCAACCGGTAACGGGCGGCCGGTGTTCCTGCCGGCCCGGCCGATCACCCAGGCCAATTTGGCCGCGCTCACCGAGAAGGTGCGCCGTCGTGTCGTGCGTTGGTTCCGCATGCAGCGGCTCCTCGACGCCGATGCGGCCGCCGACATGCTCCGCTGGGAAAACAGTGGGTTCTCGGTGGACGCCAGTGTCCGGATCACACTCATCGACCGCGACGTGCCCAGCTACTTTAAAAGTCTCGAGCATCTTCTGCGATACTGTGCCCGTCCGCCCTTCGCGTTGGAACGGCTCTCTGTGATCCGCGGCGAA
>JBIKKQ010000281.1:0-3389 GCA_044360305.1 Pirellulales bacterium | reverse complement strand
CGCCGACCAGCCGAGCTGCCCGACGTAGGCGGTCCTCGAGAAGCCGACGCTGCCGTCGGGCCTGAGGAACGTGACCGGGATCTGGGTGAAGCCGGAGAGATCTCCGGAGAGCGTGGCCGTGGTGGCGAGCATGGCGCGTGATTCAAGCAGTTCGGCGCCGATCGGCCGGCGGCGGCGGCCGTGCCGCGACCGGCGACGATGCGCCACGGCCGAACGGCCAACGAGCGTGGCGATGAGCGAACGGGAACGCGCGGACAGGTTGCGAAGCATGGTGGCACCGGCAGGGGGAGGAAACGGAGGGGCAGCGGCAGGACGGAGAGTAGCCCCTTCCCTGCACGAGGAGATCGTGTGGGGGCAGGGCCTCTCCGCGGGGAAGGTAACGTACCTTGGGGTGGGGGCGTCAAGGAGCTGCCGATGAACGCTCTATGCGTTTTTTGGGCGACGCTTTGTTTCCAACGCCGGGCAGGAGCCCGGAACGTGACGGTCGTCAATCGCACTGCCACCCGGGCCGTCGAACTCGCTGCCCGGCCCGGCGCCCGCCCCGGTGTCTGGCTGTATTCCGCACACGAGGAGACCCGCCGGTTCGTGCGGTCTCGACAAAAGGCGTGGCAAACTCGTCATGCTGATGCGAGAATGAAGCCATGACCTACGATCAACTGCCCGACGAGTGGAAGGAATGGCTGAGCCTTCCGCCGCTCGAGAGATTCGCCCGCAGCGAACGAACGCTGGTCGAGTGCATTGCCATGGGAGGCAGCCTTGACCCCGACCCCAATCCGACAAGTCCTTTCGACGTTCCAGAAGCATGGCGTCCGGACCTTGCTCATGGGCGGGCAGGCCTGCGTCTTCTACGGCGCGGCGCAGGTTAGCTAGGACATCGACTTGTTGGTGTTGGCCGAGCAGGAGAACTTCAACCGCCGCTGCTTCGCCTCGCCTGCGAGCGATCCCTCGACGATCTTCGCACGGCGCTCGACGCCGAAGTTCGGACGGAGCAGGCCCGAGACCGTGACTATTGGGAGCCGTTGCGGCGTGAACTCGAGCAATTCCGCCGTGAACACCGCGACCGGCAAGGGTAGATGTTCCCGGCGGCCCTGCGGACCGCCAAGCTGGTGGCCACGGAGACCGCCCTCAGGCGGGAACGGGTGTCGATCCCGAGCGTGGCCGTGGGCGACTTCGCCGGCGGTGTGTTCAAGCGGTTCGAAGACAAGCGGATCCCGCTCCTCGGGGCCGGAAAGATGGCCGCCGAGACACTCCGCTCCCTGCGCGAGGCCGGCGCCCGGGACGTGATGATCGTCAACCGCACCGCCATCCGGGCCGTCGAACCCGCCGCCCGGCTCGGCGGCTGCCCCGGCGTCTGGCTGTACTCGGTGGACTTCCTGGCCGCGGCATGCGCCGCCACTCGCCGCCGCCGGCAGCAGGAACTGCCGGCGCGGCTGCCCGTCCCCGGGCGTCGCATCCGCGTCGAGGCGTTGGTCCATCCCGCGTTCGATCTCCCTGTTGCCGTTGGCATCGCGGGAGACATTGATCGCATCCACGGGATCGCAGTCAGCATCGATGATGCCTCCCGCGATCGACGCCGCACTCCCGGTCACCGTCTGTGGCGGTCCCGAAAAGCGGGCGAAGTGCGGGGGAAGCACGTTCGTGCAAATTGGCTCCCGTCCCGGATTATCTCCATCGTAGTCAAGGCGCTTTCGGGGTTATGCCGGCCGAAGTCGGGGCTGTCGGCTCGAGCGTCAAGTGCTGCCACTTGTCGTGATCGAAGTAGATGCCCCAGTGCCAGAGCTGAAGCTTTCGCGAAGGGATCGCCACCGGCCGCGCTATCCGGAATCCGATGGAATAAGCGACCTTGCCCTCCAACTCCCGACTACAGTTGTCTTGCGGGTTATGGTAGGGATCATCGTGCTCCTGCCAGTACCGCTCTGGGTCTGTCCGCGCCGCCACCGTAAAGGCTGCCGGTTGCTGACTGCGGTCACTATCGTACGAGCCGCCTTTGGCGACCCCCCAGCCGTCGCAATACTGTTGCCCTGCGTCCTTGAACTCCTTCCAGATCTTCGCGGCATCCTGCGAGAGATGTTTGCTGGCAGGCCAGACGATGGGGTCTTTCCGCACACGCTCTAGCAACCTGGAATCGTATCCATCGGCCACCCATTCTTCGACGTTGCCGATCATGTCGTAGATGCCCCAGGCGTTGGGCTTCTTGGATCCTACGGGGGCTATTGTGGAGGTGCGCTTGTTCAGCGCAGTCACCGCATACGTGTCGATCTCATCGATATCCGATCCCCACGGGTAGCCGTTCGTCGCCTTTTTGCTGCCGGCAAGGCAAGCAAACTCCCACTCCGCTTCAGTGGGCAGCCGATAGAAATGGCCGGTCAGCATGCTCAGCCAGTGGCAATACCGCTTGGCGGCCCATTGCTTCATGCCAAAGGCTGGATGGCGGTTTGTCAGCTCCTCAGTTCCATTTTGCACAGCAGGAGTGCCACAACCGCCCGTTAACAGCTTTGAGTCCAGGTCGTTGACTTCTCTGGCACGCTGCCGCGCGACTGGACCTGCCTTTTCCTCATCAGCATACCATTCACGCATCCACTCGTGGAACGCGCCATAAGTGATCTCGTACTTCCCAATCCAGAATGGGCTGACCTCTGTCTTAAAATCCGTCCACGACAATCGTCCGAGCAACGCGGGCTCATATTCGCATTTCTCGAAGGCGCCGCCATCGACTCCGACCATTGGGATCGAGTGCTGGATCGTCTGCTGTTTGTAGTCGGGAAGTTTCTCGGTGCCGTAGGAACCGGTGGCCGGCATTGCAACGCACGCCACTGCGAGTTTGAAACGCCAGCCGATTCGGCAACCGCGACTGCCCGCTACCAACATAGGCCACCTCCGGAATCAAGACGCTAGTTAACACCCGGCTTCACGTTGATCACGCCATTACTCATGCCATGAATATCGTCGATCACCCACGTTCCGGTCACGCTCGCCTGGTCATTCTCAAGATCGATCGTGAATTCGAAGTGAAGCGTGAGCGTTGACGTCAGATCCCAGCCGACCGGCTTGACGGCATGATGCGGATTTTCTTCCACCCAATTGCTGTAGTCTACATTGAGTGGACGGTCGTACGGGTATGTCGATCCGGGGGGCGTCGGGAGAGCGGGTTGGTGTAACGTCTCTTCTGTAATTACCCGGTATAGGCCTGCCCGAGTCGAGCCCAGCGAGACGAGGGCAGGCCCATACCGGCCGCCGATTTGAAAAGGCGGGTCATCGAGGCTTTCTTGGAAGTGTCACCTAACCAAGAAGGAGCCTGCGATGACCCACCAAGATGAAAAAGCTGTCTTCGAGTCTGTCACGGAGATCATGATCGAGCATGGCCCTGCAGCCATGGCGTCTGCCTTTGC
>JBIKKQ010000280.1:0-3395 GCA_044360305.1 Pirellulales bacterium | reverse complement strand
ACGTTTCTCCAGGTTCACCTGAAGAAGGAGCAGTTCGAGGACGGCCGTCGGTTTCGGCCCTGGCTCTACACGATCGCCACCAACCAGGCCATCGACGCCCAGCGGCGGAACAGGCGGCACCGCATGGTGAGCCTCGACAGCCGCGCGGGGGGCGAGGACGACGTGGGGACGCTCGTGGAGATGCTGTCGGGCGCCCAGGGCACGGCCGATCAGGCGATGGAGGACCAGGAGGCGCGGGAGTGGGTGCGGGCCGCCGTGGCCGACCTGCCCGAGTCTCTGAAGGGAGCACTGATGCTCGTCTACTACCAGGGCATGAAATACCGGGAGGCAGCGGACGTGCTCGGGATTCCCGTGGGCACGGTCAAGAGCCGGCTTCACGCGGCACTGCTGAAGCTGAACGAGTCCTGGGGGCACGGCGGACGCGGCGCGGCACTGGCCCACGATTGAGGCACGAGGCCACGAACACAAGGGTGACGACGCATGCGAGACGACCTGATCGGCTACCTGTTCGGGGCCCTAGACGACGCGGACATGCGCCGGGTGGAGGCCGCCCTCTCCGCGCCGGACGAGGGGCCGCCGCTGCGCCGCGAACTGGAAACGCTCCGACTGGCGATGCGGCCGCTGGGCCGCGACCGTGAATCGTTCGCCGCCCCGACCGGCCTCGCCGGCCGGACGATGCAGTTCATCTCCCGCCAGTCGCCCGCCGCCACCGCGGCCCCGCCGCGGGCCGACGCCGGGCCGCTGCCGACGCCGCGGCCCGTGGAGTTCTCCACCGGGGACGACGACGGCCCGATCAGGCCGCCACGGGCGTGGATCGACCGGGCGATCATGGCGGCCTCGGCGCTGGCCGCCTGCGTGCTCGTCGCCCCGCTGCTCCTCGACACGATCGCCGAGTCGCGGGAACGCCGGGCCGAGCGGAACCTGCAGCGGCTCTCGGGCGCCCTCCACGGCCATGCCGAGTCGCATCGGATCTATCCCACGCCCCCTGCCGCCGGACCGCTGTCGCGGGCCGGCCTGTATGCCCCGACGCTCGTCTCGGAGGAGCGGCTCGTGGCCGACGACGGCACCGTCCTCTGTCCCGGCTCGCCGCTGTCGCAATCGGGCCGGTTCCGGGTGCCGACGCTGGAGGAACTGCGGGCGGCGGTCGGCACGCCCCGGTTCGACGAACTCGTTCGCGGCATGGGGGGCGACTACGGCTACACGCTCGGCCACCGGGATGCGGCCGGCATCCTCCAGCCGAATCGGGCCCACTTCCGCGGCCACCATCCGCTGGTGGCCGACGCCCCCGACCACAGCGACGAGCGTAGCGACAATCATCCGCAGGGGATTCATCACGTGCTCTACGAGGACGGGCAGATCAAGACGCTGCGGCCCGACGCCCTGCACCTCGAAGACGACCACCTGTATCGGAATCACGACGGGCATGTCGCGGCCGGAACCGATCCCGAGGATGCGGTGATCGGCGACTCGCACGACCGGCCCTGACGGGGCGTTTGGGCGCTATCAAGTCGGTGCGGCAATACGCCGCTGACCCGGCGGTCGGGAATAACTGCTCGGGAACGCGTCAGCCGGCGGCCAGCGCGTCCCGGGCCGCCTGGGCGACGCCGTCGGGCGTGATCCCGAAGTGGGCGTAGAGCGCGGGGGCAGGACCCGAGGCACCGAAGCCGCGCATGCCGACGAACCGGCCGCGGCTCCCCAGCCAGCGTTCCCAGCCGAAGCCGCAGGCGGCCTCGCAGGCGACGCGGGCCGTCAACGCCGCCGGCAGCACGCTCTCTCGATAGGCCGGATCCTGCTCCTCGAACAGGTCCCAGCAGGGCATGCTCACCACCCGGGCCCGGACGCCCGTCTCGGCCAGCTTCGCCGCCGCATCGAGGCAGATCTGCAGCTCGCTCCCGGTGCCGATGAGGATGCAGTCGGGCCGGCCGTCGGCCGGATCCTGAAGCACGTAGGCGCCGCGGGCGGTGCCGTCGGCCGGGCCGCGGCCCGTGCGGTCGAGCGTGGGCATGTTCTGCCGCGAGAGCACGATCACGGCCGGCCGGTCGGGCCTGCGCAGGACCACGCGGTAGGTCTCCGCCACCTCGTTGGCGTCCCCCGGCCGGAACACGGAAATGCCGGGGACGGCGCGGGCGCTGGCGAGCTGCTCGATCGGCTGGTGCGTCGGGCCGTCCTCGCCGAGGCCGATCGAGTCGTGGGTGAGCACATAGACGACGCCGAGTCCGCCGAGCGCGGAGAGCCGCAGCGACGGCTTGAGATAGTCGAGGAACACGAAGAACGTGGCGCAGTAAGGCCGCAGTCCCGACAAGGCCATGCCGTTGCAGGCCGCCGCCATGCCGTGTTCGCGGATGCCGAAGTGGAAATTGCGGCCGCCGTATTCACCGGGGCCGAAGTCGCCGGCGCCGGGCACGAGGGTCATGGTCGAGGGAGCGAGGTCGGCCGAGCCGCCGAGGAACCAGGGCACGCCCGCGCTGATCCCCTGGATCACCTTGCCCGAGGACACCCGGCTGGCGAGGCCCTTGGGGTCGGCCGGGAAGCAGGGAATGCCCTTGTCCCAGCCCGACGGCAGGCGACCATCGAGGAAGTCGCGCAGTTCGCCCGCCACATCCGCGTGGGTCTTGGAGTAGTCGGCCACCGACTTCTGCCAGGCCTCGTGCGTCTGCCGGCCCCGCGCCCCGAGAGTCTTGGCGAAGTGCTCCGGCACCTCGGGCGGCACGAGGAATGACGCGTCGGCTGGCCAGCCGTAGGCCGCCTTCGCGCCGGCGATCTCCTCCGCGCCCAACGGTGCGCCGTGCGCCTCGTGCGAGCCGGCCTTCTTGGGGGCGCCGTAGCCGATCACGCTCTTCACGATCACGAGCGTCGGCCGCTTCTGCTCGGCCTTGAAAGCCTGCAGGGCCTGCTTCAGTGCGGCCGCGTCATTGGCGTCGGCCACGTGCTCGACCCGCCAGCCGAGGCCCTCGAACCGCCGGGCCACGTCCTCGGTGAACGCCAGGTGCGTTTCCCCCTCGATCGTGATCGAGTTGTCGTCGTAGATCCAGCACAGGTTGGCCAGGCCGAGGTGCCCGGCGATCGACGCGGCCTCGGAGGCCACCCCCTCCATCAGGTCGCCGTCGCTGCACAGCACGTAGGTGTCGTAGTCGAAGAGGGCGTGGCCGGGGCGGTTGTAGCGGGCCGCGAGCCACTTGGAGGCGATCGCCATGCCGACGGAGTTGCCGCAGCCCTGACCCAGCGGCCCGGTGGTCGTCTCGATGCCGGAGGTCATGTGGTGCTCGGGGTGGCCCGCGCAGACGCTGTCGAGCTGGCGGAACCGCTTGATCTGCTCGAGCGACACCGCCGGCTCGTGGCGGGCCGCATCGCTCGGCCCGCCGCGGCGGATGCCGGCCAGGTGGATGAGCGAATAG
>JBIKKQ010000279.1:0-3404 GCA_044360305.1 Pirellulales bacterium | reverse complement strand
CGGGGTAGTATCGCAAGCCGGTCGGTGGCACGCGCAGGAGCCGGTGAACTTTGCCTGCACCGCAGGTCGCACCATCACCATGGAGGACGCAACGGCAAAGTCCGCCGGCGACGAGCATGTCATGTTTCACGGCTGTGAAGCCGTCCATGGCCTTCACAGCCTTGGCCCGACGCGGGCACAGCGCGAGGTGTGCCCGGTCGGGCGACGCCCCGCATCCGGCGGGGCGGCACGCTGCTCGCAAGCCGGTCGGTGGCACGCGCAGGAGCCGGTGAACTTTGCCTGCACCGCAGGTCGCACCATCACCATGGAGGACGCAACGGCAAAGTCCGCCGGCGACGAGCATGTCACCGACCGGCGCCGCCCTGCCGTGAGTTTCGCCGCATGCAAACCTTCGACGTGATCGTCATCGGCACCGGCGGCATGGGCGCGGCGGCGGCCTGCCATCTCGCCCGGCGCGGGGTGCGGGTCCTCGGCCTCGACCGGTTTCCGCCCGGCCACGACCGGGGGAGTTCCCACGGCCAGACCCGGCTCATCCGCCTGGCGTACTACGAGCACCCGGCCTACGTGCCGCTCCTCCTCCGGGCCCGCGACCTGTGGCGCGACCTCCAGGCCGCTGTCGGACGGTTGCTGTTCGTCGAGTCGGGCCTGCTGGCGGCCGGACCGGCCAGCGGCGAGGTCGTGGCCGGCACGTGCGCCTCGGCCCGGCAACACGGTCTCCCGGTCGAGACGCTGTCGGCCCGCGCGGCGATGGCACGCTGGCCGGCGTTCCAGATTCCCGATGCCTGGGAGACCGTGTTCGAAGCGGAGGCCGGCCACCTCCTCGTCGAGGACTGCGTCCGCGCCCACGCGCAGGAGGCGACGCGGGCCGGCGCCGACATGCGTCATGGCGTGACCGTCCACGACTGGTGGATCGCCGCGGGACAGGCCATCGTCCGCACCGACGCCGGCGACTTCGCGGCGGCCCGGCTCGTGCTCTGCCCGGGCCCGTGGGCGGCGGGCATCCTTCGGCTCGCTCGGCCGCCGCTGGTGGTGCTGCGAAAGTCGCTCTTCTGGTACGCGCCGCCACCTGCGGCCAGTTCGCCGTATGCCCCCGGCCGGCTCCCGTGCTTCGCCTTCGACACGCCGGCCGGATTTTTCTACGGCTTTCCCGCGATCGACGACCGGGGCCTGAAGGTCGCGGAGCACACCGGCGGCCGGCCGGTCGCCGCGGCCGACGACGTCGATCGGCGGATCGACCCTGAGGAGCGGACGCGGATCGAGGGCTGGCTCGGCGACCATCTGCCCGGCGTCGGCGGGCGGATGACGGACCACGCGACCTGTCTCTACACGATGACGCCCGACCACCACTTTCTGCTCGGCCTGCACCCCGACCATCCGCAGGTCGCGCTGGCGGCGGGGTTTTCCGGGCACGGGTTCAAGTTCGCGACCGTCGTCGGCGAGGTGCTGGCCGACCTCGCGACGACGGGCCGCACGCCCCACCCGATCGAGTTCCTTTCGCCCGGCCGGTTCGCCTGAAGGGCGTCCGCGCCTGCCCGACGCCCGACCTTCGCGGCCGGGTCAGCGCCGCCAGCGCTGAAACGGCTCGTAGAGCCGGAGGCCGAACATCAGTTCGCTCGCCCCGTAGATCGAGGACACGCCGGCGAACGGCCCGCTGCTCGTCGCCGGCTGGGTGATCGACTCGATCTGGAAATAGCGGTAGCTGATGTCGAACGTGAGCCGCTCGGTGACCTCGTAGATCACGCCGCCGCCGGCCTGCCAGGCGAATGCGGCCGCCGCGGGCGCGTACAACGACGCCGAACCGCCGGGAGCACGCGCGCCGATGCCGAACCGATACCCGCCGGCGCCGATGCCGCCGCCGCCGTACAGGCCGAGGCGGTCGGTGAGCATCACGTCCCGCCAGACGTTTTCCGTCACCGACCAGTTCGACGCCGTCTGGAATCCGACGGTCAGGGGGGGCATCGTCGCCAACGGACCGAAGGAGGTTGCCCGGCCCATCCCCTCCGTTTCGATCCGCAGCCGGCCGTTGGCCCGCTCGAACGCCACACCGACGGCGCCGCCCGCGGCCAGGGGCGCATCGTGGGTCGTCGCGCTGAAGGGGCCCTCCGCGGTGACCAGCGACAGGAACGATGGCCCGAGCATCCCGCTGACGTAGAACCGCCGCTCCGGACCGTCGAGGTCCGCCCCCCGCAGGCCGACCGGCTCCAGCGGCACATCATCCCAGACCGACGCCGCCCCTGCCGCCGGCGCGTCGAAGGCCGTGAGGTCGATCGGCGGCCCGAGATCCTCGGCCCGGGCCTGCAGGCATGCGAGACTCGCGCAGACACACCATCCGACGACCAGCCGGCGCAGCACGTTCATGATCGGCAGTTCCCCGACGGCAACACGATCCCCCGAACCGGTCATCGGGCGGCGGTTGCACGGGCCTTCGCGGCTGGCAGAGGCGGGGACACGCCCCCTTCGACCGTTCAAGTCCGAGGCAGGAGGCTCCGCCGGACCGGCACGACCGCACCGCGCCGGCGCCTCCGCAAGGGGCTGGCGCCAACGCTCCGGGCCGGCACGAACGCGGCGGAGTTGCGTCCCGCTGCAGCGACCCGCGTCAGTCGGCCTTCGGCTCGGCCGGGTCGGAGGGCACGACGTGCGTGCCGGCGACGATCTCCGCCTGCCGCTTCTTCACTTCCTCCAGCACCGCGGCCGGGAGTTTCTCGTCCTGCCCGTGCCACGGCGCCAGCGCCACGCCCCCCTTGGCCAGCGTGGCGAACCGCTGGAGGTTTTCCGCCTCGACGACGCCGTCCGCGACCCGGGAGACAACGTGGTCGATCGCCGGCTGCATGTTCCAGATCGCCCCGGTGATCACGTGGTCCGGAGCCTCGGCGTGCTGATCGACCATGTTGCCGAAGGCCCGCACCCCCGTCTCCCGGACGGCGGCCAGCGCCCCGGCCCGCTCGGCGAAGATCACGTCGGCGCCGGCCGCGATCTGCTTGAGCGCCGCCGCGCGGGCCTTCTCCGGGTCGAACCACGAATCGATGAACTCCACCCGCACCTTGACCTCGCCGTTGGCCTCGCGGCAGCCGCTCAGAAACGCGTTGATCGTCCGGTGCGGTTCCGGCTCGCGCTTGCCGGCCACGACCCCGATGACGTTCGACTTCGTGAGCCGGCCGGCGAGCAGGCCGCAGAGGTAGGCCGGCTCGACCAGCGCGCTGTCGAACGTCGAGACGTTCGGCTTCTGCGGCTCCCCAGCGCCGGCGATGAGGAACGCGACCGCCGGGTGCCGGCGGGCTACGGCGAGGATCTCGTCGCGGGCATCGACCGAGTCGGCGACCACGATGTCGGTCTTGTCGGCGACCGCCCGTTCCACGGCCGCCAGTTGCTTCTCGACGGTGTCGAGGGCGTCCTTCCATTCATAG
>JBIKKQ010000278.1:0-3405 GCA_044360305.1 Pirellulales bacterium | reverse complement strand
CAGGTTCAACAGAGCGTCTTTGCGTGCCATGGTTGCAACTCCCTGCCTTTCCTGGCTTCAGATCTACTTTCGATCTGCTTCCGATGTGGGTCCTGTCGGACGGCATTCAGCAGGCCGCCGGCGGCAGAACGCAATCCATACTACGGGCGCCGGGGAAGGATGGTTCGTCCGGAGAATATCGGCGCCGTCCGGGGCGAAAATGCAGGAAAAAACGCCCGCGACACCTGGGGCAGGACGGGCAAAGCCTGCGGGGGGCGAACCGGCTCCAGGGGGCCGCCTGGCGCCGGGTCAGGGGACGGCCCGTTGGATGGCCTGCCAGGCGGCGACCACGTGCCGCCGTTCGGTGACCGGCCCGCCGATCGCCAGGCGCAGGGCGAGCCGCCCCCCGATCGAGGCCCGGCTGAGGAACACGGCACCGTCGGCATTGACCCGGTCGAGCAGGGCGGCCGAGGCCTCGTCCCCCGATCGGAGGGCGAAGCAGACCAGCCCGAGCGACGGGGGGACGAGGAGCTCGAACCGCCCGTCTGCCGAGAGCCATTCGGCGAACTCGCGGGCCCAGGCGACATGGTCGTGGATCCGACGCCGGAGGGCATCGGCGCCGATCATCCGCAGCACCATCCACAGTTTCAGGGCGCGGAACCGCCGGCCGAGCGGCACCTGCCAGTCGCTGTAGTCGATGACCGCCCCGGCCGCGGTCGCCGCGTTGCCGAGATAATCCGGCTTCAGCGACAGGGCGCGGACGAGCGCCCCGCGGTCGGCGACCCAGAGCGCGTGACAGTCGAAGTTGACCAGCAGCCACTTGTGCGGGTTGCAGCCCCAGCTGTCGGCGGCCTCCGCGCCGGCCACGATCGGCGGCCGCAGCTCGGGGCAGATCGCGGCCGCGCCGGCCCAGGCGGCATCGACGTGCAGCCAGGCACCGTGCCGGGCGGCCAACGCGGCGATGGCCGGCACGGGATCGATCGCGCCGGCGGCCGTCGTGCCCACGGTGGCCGCCACGAAGAACGGACGGCGGCCGGCAGCGGCGTCGGCGGTGATCGCGTCGGCGAACGCGGCAACGTCGAGCCCGCCGCGATCGTCGACGGGCAGCCGCCGCAGCCAGTCGCTGCCGATGCCGGCGATCCGCAGCCCCTTTTCGACGCTGGAGTGGGCCGCGACGCTGCAATAGGCGGTGAGCTGCCCCGCCTGTTGCCGCACCCCCGTCCGGTTCGTCTCGCCGCCGGTCGCCCGTTCCCGCGCCGCCAGCACCGCGCACAGCAGCCCGCTGGAGGCCGAGTCCTGGATGACGCCACCGCCGGCGGCCGTGCTCGCGAACCGCTCCGGAAGTCCGAGCAGTTCCCGCAGCCAGTCGAGCACGAGCGTCTCCAGCTCCGTGCAGGCCGGCGAGGTGGTCCAGAGCATGCCCTGCACACCGAGTCCGGCGGCGAGCAGTTCGCCGAGGATCGACGGCCCGCTGGTCGAGGCGGGGAAATAGCCGAAGAACCCGGGGTGCTGCCAATGGGTGAGCCCGGGCATGATCACCCGGTCGAGGTCGGCGAGGACCGCGCCGAGCGGCTCCGGGGCGGCGGGCGGAGCGGCGGGGAGCTGGTCGCGGACCCAGCCCGGGGCGACCCGCGACAGCACCGGCTGCGACTCGAGCGACTGCCAGTAGTCGGCGATCCAGTCGACGACGGCCCGCCCCTCGCGACGAAACCGTTCCGGGTCGAAGGCCGGCGGGGCACTCCCGGGCGGCGCGGCATGCGCGGCGCGATCATCGGGCTCGGGGTCCATGAAAGTCTCCGGGCCGGCTACGGTTCGCCGCACAGCGTGAGCAGCAGCCGGCGCGGCCCGCCGCGGTCGCGGTGTTCGCACAGGTAGATGCCTTGCCAGGTGCCGAGCGCCAGCCCGCCGTCGCGGATCGGAATCGTCACGGAACTGCCGATCAGCGCCGCCTTGACGTGCGCGGGCATGTCGTCGGGGCCCTCGCAGGTGTGCCGGTAGGGGAGGTCCTCCGGGGCGATCGCGTCGAACGCCGTCTCCAGGTCGCGGGGCACGTCGGGATCGGCGTTCTCGTTGATCGCCAGGCTGGCCGACGTGTGCAGGATGAAGACGTGGAGCAGGCCGACGCGGACCGGCCCCATGCCGCGGAGGGCCGCGGCGACCTCAGCGGTGACGAGGTGGAAACCGCGCGGGCGGGGAGCGAGCCGGATTTCGTGCTGGAACCAGGGCATGATGGCGATGCCGGGAGTATGCCGCCGCGTCGGCCGTGCTGTCCACGGGCATCGGCTACACTGCCCCGGTCCTGATCCCGTTCCGGAGCCCGGCGATGCGCGTGCGCGGCGAACAACTCCAGGCCGCCTGGTGGCTGGCGGTGGGGGCCGGGCTGATCTGGATGGCGTGGCTGCTGCGGGCCACGCTGACGCCGTTCCTGGCGGCGGCCGTCCTCGCCTTCATCCTCAATCCCGGCGTCGACTGGCTCACCCGCCGCCGGGTGCCCCGAGCCGCGGCCGTGGCCCTGATGCTGGTGCTGCTGTTCGTCGGGCTGGTGGCGGTGTTTCTCATCGTCGGCCCGCTGATCCACCGGGAGACGATCGAACTCGCCAACCACCTGCCGCCGTTCCTCGCCCGGCTCGACGCGGCGCTGGCGCCGCAGTTGGAGGTCTTGTTCGGCAAGGAGGTGCACCTCGACCTGGAGTCGTTGGCGGCGATCGTCGCCGCGCAGGTCAGGGACATCGACGGCATCGCGACCCGGCTGCTGGCCGTGGGCCGCAGCGGCGGGGCCGTCGTCGCCTCCGTGGTCGGTAACCTCGTGCTGATCCCGATGGTGCTCTTCTACCTGCTTCTCGACTGGCACGGCATCGTGGCCCGGATCGACGCCCTCGTGCCGCGCCGGTTCCATGCCCAGGTCCGGGGGATCGCCGCCGAGATCGACGGCGTGCTGGGGGAGTTTCTCCGGGGGCAGCTCGCGGTGATGGGGCTGCTGGCGATCTACTACACCGCGGCCCTGTGGATTCTCGGGGTCGAGTTCGCGCTCCCGATCGGCCTCGTCACCGGCGGGCTGGCCTTCGTGCCCTATCTCGGGTTCACCACCGGCCTCGGCCTGGCGCTGCTCGGCGCCCTGCTGCAGCCGGCCGGCTCGTGGACGCTGGTCGCGGTCGCGGCGGTGTTCGCCGGCGGCCAGGTGCTGGAGAGTTTCTTTCTCACGCCGCGAATCGTCGGTCAGCGGATCGGCCTCCATCCGCTGGCGGTGATCTTCGCGTTGCTCGCCTTCGGGCAGGTGTTCGGCTTCTTCGGCGTCCTCCTCGCCCTGCCCGCCTCGGCCGTGCTCCTCGTGGGGCTCCGGCATCTCAAGGACGCCTACCTCGCCAGCGACGTATACGGCGGCGGCTGACGCGGGGCGCATCGCTTGCGGGTCGCCGGGCTGTGCCC
>JBIKKQ010000277.1:0-3411 GCA_044360305.1 Pirellulales bacterium | reverse complement strand
TCACGACGAGAAAAGATCGAGGCCCTGCTGCGCGACGATCCCGACGACGTGTTCCTGCGGTACAGCCTGGCCCTCGAACTCCTCGGCGGCGACGACTGGGCGACCGGCCTCGACATCCTCGAGGCGCTCGCCCGGGGCACACCCCCGTACGTGCCGGCCTTCCATATGGCCGCCCGGCACCTCGTCCAGCGCGACCGCATCGACGACGCCCGCCGGGCGCTCCGCGCGGGGATCGAGGCGGCCCGCAGCCAGGGGGAGTCCCACGCCGCCGGCGAAATGGCCGAACTGCTCATGAGCCTCGGCGAGCTGCCGGAATCCTGAACCGCCCCGCGGGCCGCGGCCGGCCGACCGGCTACAATCCCCGACACGCGGCCTGGCCGCGCGGCCGCCCACCCGGGAAACCCCGCCGATGAAATTGATCATCGCGATCATCCAGCCCAACAAACTGGAGAGCGTCAAGCAGGCGCTCTCCGAGGTCGAGGTGTTCCGGCTCACCGTCCTCGACGTGCAGGGCTTCGGCCGGCAGCGCGGGCACGCCGAGACCTACCGGGGCCACGAGATCGCCGTCAACCTGTTGCGGAAGGTGCAGCTGCAGATCGCCGTCAACGACGACTTCGTGGAGCCGACGATCGCGGCGATCGTCAAGGGGGGGCGGTCGGGCGCGCAGGGGGAGATCGGCGACGGCAAGATCTTCGTGCTGCCGATGGACGAGTGCGTCCGGATCCGCACCGGCGAGCGCGGCCGCGAGGCGATCTGACCGCGGCCCCGCTGCCGGTCAGCCGCCGGCCCAGCGGGCCAGCTTGCGGTCGAGCGTCGATCGCTCGATGCCGAGAATCAGCGCCGCCTTGGTCTTGTTGCCGCCGACCGCCTCCAGCGTCGCCATCACGTGCCGGCGTTCCAGTTCGTCGATCGTCATGGGGACGAACTTCTCCTTGCGGACGGCACTCTCCCGGCCCGTGTCGCCGGCGGAGGAGATCGGGCTCAGGGCCACGTCCTGGGTGCCGATCCATTCGTCCTGCGCCAGCACCACCGCCCGCTCGACGCAGTTGCGGAGTTCGCGGATGTTGCCCGGCCAGTGGTGCGACCGCAGGGCCGCAAGCGCCTCCGGGGCGAAGCCGCGGATCCGCCGGCCGGACTCGGCGGCGAACCGGCCGAGGAAATGGACGGCCAGAGCCTCGATCTCCTCCGGCCGCCGGCGCAGCGGCGGCACGAGGAGCTCCACCACCTTGAGCCGGAAGTACAGGTCGCGCCGGAACTCGCCGGCGGAGACAGCGGCCTCGAGGTCGCGGTTCGTCGCGGCCACCACCCGGACGTCCACCTGCACCCGCTGGCTCCCGCCGACCCGCTCGAAGGGATGCCCCTCGAGGACGCGCAGGAACTTCGCCTGGATCGACTGGCTCATCTCGCCGATCTCGTCGAGCATCAGCGTGCCGCGGTGGGCCGACTCGAACTTCCCGATCTTGCGGTCCGTGGCCCCGGTGAACGCCCCCTTCTCGTGGCCGAAGAGTTCGCTTTCCAGCAACGTCTCGGTGAGCGCCGCGCAGTTGAGACAGATGAACGGCCCCGCCTTGCGGTCGCTCGCCTCGTGGATCGCCCGGGCGATCAGCTCCTTGCCGACGCCGCTCTCGCCGCGGACGAGCACCGTCACCTTCGTGGTGGCGACCCGCTGCACCTGGCCGACGATCCCCTGGAGCGCCGGACTGACGACCACCATCTGCACGTCCTCACCCAGCCGGCGCCGCAGGCGTTCGTTCTCGTCGGCGGTCTGGGCGAGACGGCTGGACAGCGAGTCGCGGGCGGAGAGGTTCTCGATCGCCAGCCCGAGCGCGTCGCAGACGGCGAGGACGAATTCGAGGTCGTCCGCGGTCCACGACCGCTCGCCGGGGGCCGACTCCACGTGCAGCACGCCCACGGCACGGCCCGCGGCCCGGATCGGGGCCGAGATCGTCGTCGCCGCCCGGCCGTCCGCGGCCGCCGGGGCCGTGGCCAGCACCGCCTCGTTGGCTCCGAGCACGGCGGCGATCGCCCCCGCGGGCAGCGGCGGATCGGGCCACGGATCGGGGACGGAGGCGACGCCGGTGACGGCCTCGCGCGGGGCGTCGGCGGCGCGGATGTCGGCCACGCGGCGCGGCAGCAGCACGACGCCCCCCGCCGCGCCGACGCCCTGCAGGGCCGTGTCGAGCGCCTGCCGGGCGCTGGCCTGGAAGTCGTCGGCCCGGCCGAGGGCGAACGACAGCCGGCAGAGCGCGGCGGCGGCCCGGCCGACCCGCGGCACGCGCTCGGCCGTCTCGTGGAGGTCCTCGAGGAGCCGCGAACTCGTCCGCCGGTGCCGGATCGAGGACTGCCAGGCCTGCACGTCGGCCGGCATCTCGCCGGTCCGGCCGACGTCCGTGACCGGGTCGGCGGCGGCGTCCGCCGGCAGTTCACCCTCGCAGTAGTGCAGCTCGGCGAGGCCGATCGAGATCACGTCGCCGGCCGTGAGCGGGCTGGTGGACGCGATCGGCCGGCCGGCCAGCAGCGTGCCGTTGCGGCTGTCGAGATCGCGGATCGACCAGCCGTTGTCCGCGGACACGATCTCCGCGTGGACGCGACTGGCCCGCTCGTCCTCGATGACGACCTGGTTGCCGGGCGCGCGGCCCACCGTGTACCGCTGCCCGGAGAACAGCAGGACGACGCCCTGTTTGCTGCCGCCGCGATGGATGACCAGATAGGCTGCGATGACCAAACCCTCCCGGAGGCCGACCGGCCACCGACAGAGTATCGCATCCGGCCCCGCCGGCTGCAGGCCGGGCCCGCGGGCGGGCCCGCCAAACCCGGGGGGCGGGCTACTGCCGCTTCCAGGTCCGTCCCTGCTTGTAGGCCTCGGCACGCTCGCGGAGTTCGGCATCCTGCGTGACGGCCGGCACCCGGTCGAGCGCCTTGATGAACTCGTCCTTGTGGGCGTCCCGCAGTTGCCGATGGTGGGCCAGTTCGACCACGCTCCGCGCGGCCGCCTCGGCGAGCGCCGGCTGGTCGAGGTAGGGGACCACGAACCGGAACGACGCGATCGTGCGGATCGCATGGGCCCGCTCGAGCACCCGGGCCCGGTCCTTGTCGGCCCGGCACAGACCGATCGTCTTCTGCAGGAGTTCCAGCTTCTTCTCCTCGTTGAGCCCGTTGTCGGGCTGCGGCCCGATGCGGATCAGGGCGTTGAGCAGCCTGTCACGCTCGGCGGGGTCAGCCGCCGAATCGGTCAGGGACAGCAGCCGGTCCGCCACGCCAGCATCGGGCCAGCGCACGATCGCTTCGATGCCGCTGCGCCGCCGGGCCGGGTCGGGGGCGTCGATCAAGGCGTCCACGACGCCCCGAGCCTGCGGCCCGCCGATCCGCCCCAGCGGCGCGACGAGCGTCTCGCGGTCGGCGTCCGTGGCG
>JBIKKQ010000276.1:0-3433 GCA_044360305.1 Pirellulales bacterium | reverse complement strand
CGGCGCCAAACTCGCGGCCCTGGGTGGCCACTACGCCACGGCGGGCCACGCGCCGGTGGCCGGTTCGCTCGACGGTCTCATCGGCCATGCGGGCGCCGCCGCCGGTGCCGCGGCCATCGTGAAGCTCTCCCGCAGCCTGGCGAGGGGTTCCCTGCCGGGGTCGGCGGCGGTCCACGCCACGCAGACGCACGGGCTGGCGGCTTCGGCGGCCGCGGTGCCGATTCCCGCCGTGGACGGGGCCGGTTACCGCGCCGGCTGCGTGACCGTGGTGCAGGACACGCAGGTCGGCCACGTCGTGCTCGACAACGGTCTGCCCGTGCCGGAGGGTGCACGGCCCCGGGCCGCCACCCGCGCCACCGCGCCGGCCGTCGTGGCCGCGCCGGCGCCCCGGTCGTCTCGTCGACCGCTCGTGGCCGCCATCTTTCCGGGCCAGGGTTCGCAGTACACCGACATGTTCCGCAGCCTCGTCGCGGAGACGCCGGAGGCACAGTCCGTGCTCGGCCGGCTCGACGCGCAGGCCAAGGCGTGCGGGCAGGCGACGCTCGCCGAGATCGCCTGGCGGCCCGACAACGGACTGGGCACCCGCATCTGGGACACGCAGTGGGGCATGTACCTCGGCGACCTGCTCGCCTGGGGTGTGTTGCAGGACATGGGCTTCGCGCCCGACTTCGTCGCCAGCCACAGCTTCGGCGAGTTTCCCTCGCTGGCCGCCGGTGGCGCGTGGAGCATGGAAGACGGTTGCCGCGCCACGCAGGCCCGCGCATCGGCCGTCGAACGGCACGGCCCGCGAAACGGGGCGATGCTCTCGGTGATCGCCGACCGGGCGATGGTGCGGAAGACAATCGAGTCCTTCGCGGGCCAGGTGTGGGTGTGCGCGGAGAACGCGCCCGAGCAGTCGGTCATCGGCGGCACCGCGCGGGTCGTGGATGCCGTCGAGGTGATCCTGGAAGCCGCACGGGTGAAGTCGAAGCGGCTGGCCGTGCCGAGCCCGTTTCATACGCCGCTCCTGGCCGCGGCGGCGGACGAACTTGCCGGCACGATCCGCGGGCTACCCATCGCCGCGCCGCGGATCGCTACGCTCAGCAGCACGACCGCCGCGCCGCTGACGAATGCCGCCGAGATTCAGGAGAGCCTCATCCGGCAGATGACGGAGACGGTCCGTTGGATCGACGTCGTGGAACGGCTTTACGCCGCCGGCGTGCGGACGTTCGTGGAAGTCGGTCCCTCCGGGGTGCTCACGGGCCTGACGCGGCGGATCCTCGAAGGCCGTGAGAACGTCACGTTCGTGCAGTTCGATCAACGCGGCCGCGCGCCGCGGGAGCACCTCGCGCGGCTCCGCGAGCAGCTCGCGGCGGCGGGTGCCCTCGGCGGACGGGGGGCGGCGGTGGTCGCGCCGGTCGCGAGTGTCGTCAGGCCGGTCGCGCCCGGTCGGATCGTATCGTTCGACGCGACGGCGCGACGGCGTGAACGCAACCGTAGCGGCGGTGCGGCCCGGCCTGCCGCGCGACCGGCGGTCTCGACTCCGGAGGCCTCGCACGACGCGGGCCAGCCGCTGGCTGACGTCGCGGCGCAGGCGGGCGGCTGGCAGGCAACGTCGTCAACGCCGCGTTCGTCCGGCAACGGCGCCCAGGTGCTGGAGCCGGCCGGGGCGACTGCCACGGCGGTACGTATGACGCCGCAGTCCGCAGACCGCTTCCTGGAAGACGTTGTCGCCGATCTGCTCGCGGAGGCGGGCGTCGAGCCGCCGCTGGCCCGTGCGGGCGCGGGGCATCAGGGCGTGCGCGCTTTTCTCGACGCCGCCGGACACCTGTTCGAGATCGCGCCGGCCGATCACGCCACGGTGCTCGCGGCCGGATCGCGCGACGCGCTGTGCGACGTGCTCGCCCGCTCGGGCGGAAAGGCCCGGTGGCTGGCCCGGAAGCAACCGACGCCGTCGGTCGCGGACGGCGTGCCACCGAGTGGCGGGGCGGGGCCCGACGCCGCCGAGATCGAGGCGTTCCTGATCGATTTCGTGGTGGAGCAGACCGGGTATCCGCGTGAGATCGTGGAACTGGGCGCCGACCTGGAGGCGGATCTGGGAATCGACAGCATTCGCAAGGCGCAGCTGTTCGGCGAGATCGGTCAGAAGTACGGGCTGACGGCGGACGACAGCGTGTCGCTCGACGAGTTTTCCACGCTGCGGCACCTGCTCGACTACCTGCTGCCACGGGTCGGAGCGAAGCGCGGCGGGGCAGTGGCTGCGGCGGTCGCGGCGCCGACCCGTGGCCCCGTGCCCGCCGGCAACGGCCATGCCTCGAACGGCCATGCCTCGAACGGCCATGCCGCGGCGAGTCGCGCCGTGCAGGCGGTGGGGTCGGCCGCACCGGCGGCCGACGGTCGGGCCGCCGAATTGGAGACGTTCCTGATCGATTTCGTGGTGGAGCAGACCGGGTATCCGCGTGAGATCGTGGAACTGGGCGCTGACCTGGAGGCAGATCTGGGAATCGACAGCATTCGCAAGGCGCAGCTGTTCGGCGAGATCGGTCAGAAGTACGGGCTGACGGCGGACGACAGCGTGTCGCTCGACGAGTTCCCCACGCTGCGGCACCTGCTCGACTACCTGCTGCCACGGGTTGGAGCGAACCGCGGCGGGCCGGCACCGACTGCGGTGCAGGCGCCGGCGCGGCCACAACCTGTTCACTCCGCCGCGTTCACGCGCGGACTGGAGCGGGGACGCGAGCATGCCGCCGCGATCGCCACATGGGCCAAGCAGATGGTGGCGACGGGCGTCACGACCGATGGCGTGGCGTTCGAGCCGGCCGTGGAGGAAGAACTCGCGGGCGCGGCATCGGCCGCGGGCGTCGAGCCGGCCGTGGTGCGGGCGGCCTTCGCGGAGCCGGCGTGGGCGCTGGGCGGCTGCGATGCCGTGATCGTCGCGCCGGCCGTTGCCTCCGCGCCGCGGGCGGCGATCGTCTGCCTGGGCCGGCATGCCGATCCCGCGATCCGCCGTTTCGAGGCGAACGGCCTGCGCGGTGGTCTCGCGGGCGTGAAGGGCCTGCCAGGCGCCGTGTTCGGATGGAACGACGCGGGGCTCGTAGCCGTCGCGCCCGATGGTTGCGACGGTGCCGCGACGATCGCCTGCGAGCAGGTGCTGGCCACGTGCCGGTCGATCGGCGAGGCCGAGCGGATGATCGCCACGCTGGCTCGCGCACCGCGCGGGCTCGTCGTCGCCGCGATCGCCGGCGGTGGCTTCACGGTCACGGCCGCGGGCCGCGTGGAGCCGAATGCCGCCGTCGTGCAGCGAGCCGACGCGCGGTCGCCGCTGGCGCGTGTGCTTTTGGCCGACGGGGCGCGGGCGGCCGAGGCCGCCGCTGCCGACCTGCTGCAGGCGGTGCCCGGCGTGCGCGACGCGCTGACGGCGACCTGCGGCTGGATCGCCATCGGGACCATCGAC
>JBIKKQ010000275.1:0-3442 GCA_044360305.1 Pirellulales bacterium | reverse complement strand
CCGACTGCGGCTCTCGATCGAGCATCTCGCCCAGCATCGCGGCGGCATCTGCTTCTGCGTCGACCTCGACCCGCGCTGGGTGATCAAGCTCATCCAGAAGGGCTGGATGGAGCACCTCGAGGCCTACAAGCAGCACTGCATCGACCAGGCGATCACGATCCTCGAGGCCGGGCACGACGTCCGCTGCATGTTCACGACGCCGAAGCTGCTGGAGGCCCTCGCCCTGGCGCTGGAGAAGCGCGGCACGACGATCCGCCAGATGGGGATCACCGGCATTTTCTCGGGGGGCACCGAGTTCACGCCGCAGTGGACCCGGTTCGCCGTCGAGGAACTGCTCGACGGCGCCTACATGACGCCCACGTACGGCAACACGCTGATGGGCCTGGCCGCCTCCCGGCCGGTGACGCCCGCGGACGGCTACACGATCGCCTACTACGCCCCCCAGCCGCGGGCCGTGATCGAGGTCGTCGATTTCGACGATCGCGACCGCGTCGTGCCCTACGGCGGCACCGGCCGCGTCCGGCTGACGACGCTCACCCGGGAAACCTTCATCCCCGGCTTCCTCGAGCGGGACGAGGGGGAGCGCGAACGCCCCTGCGTGCCGTATCCGTGGGACGGCATCAGCGGCGTCCGCCCGTTCCGGGAACTCGCCGCCACCACCACCGTCGGCGTGTACTGACGCGTCCGCCCCGCTCCCCGACACCCCCGACAGCGAGCACGCCCATGCATCTGCCAGCCTGGCGATTCGGCAAGCCCTACGAATCCCTGGAGCGCGAGACGCTCGTCCACTTCCTCAGCGGCGAACCGGTCGCCGAGGTGAGCCAGGTCGGCGGCGCGATCGTCGGCCGCGACCTGCAGAAGGCGGCCCGGGCCCGGGAGGCGCTGCTCGCCATCGACCCGGAGGAGATCGTCGAGCGGCTGCAGACGGCCGGCACCCTGTACGCCAACGGCACCGTCACCGTGGGGGGCGAGCCGCAGTCGCCCGAGCGGTTTGTGGCCTGCCAGTCGGCCACCACCGGGCTGCCGGAAAGCCTCTGTCGGGCGAACATGCAGAAGAACATGTTCGTGCTCGCGAACATGGACCGGATCCTCGACGCCCTGTCCCGCGGGCTCGACACCCGCATCCTCTGGCAGGGCTACGGCGACGAACATCGCGGCGTGACCGTCAGCTACCAGGCCCAGTCGCCGGTGCTGGGACTCGTGCTCCCCTCCAATTCGCCCGGCGTCCACACCCTCTGGCTCCCGGTGATCGCCCTCGGCGTCGGCCTCGTGATGAAGCCCGGCAGCCAGGAACCGTGGACGCCCTATCGGATGGCGGCGGCGATGATCGAGGCCGGCATTCCCCCCGAGGCGATCGGCCTGTACCCCGGTGCGACGGACGTCGGCGCGGGCATCCTCGCCGGCTGCCGGCGCAGCATGATCTTCGGCAGCGCCAAGACCGTCGAGCAGTACCGGGGCAACCCCGGCGTCCAGGTCCACGGCCCGGGCTTCTCCAAGATCATCCTCGGCGACGATTGCGTGGACGACTGGGAGCGGCACCTCGACGTGATGTGCGAGAGCGTGGCGGCCAATAGCGGCCGCGGCTGCATCAACGCCTCGGCGATCTTCGCCAGCCGGCACACGAAGGCGATCGCCGCAGCCATCGCCGCCCGGCTCGGCCCGATCGACGTCAAACCGCCGCACGATCCCGAGGCGAAGCTGGCCGCGTTCACGATCCCCGGCGCCGCCAAGGCGATCTGGGGGCAGATCGAGGCCGGCCTCAAGGCCCCGGGCGTGACCCACATGACGGCGGCCCACGGCGACCGGTTCGTCGAGGGGGAGCGGTGCGGCTGGCTGCGGCCCACCGTCGTCCACTGCACCAGCCCCGCCCCGGACATCGCCCGGGCCGAGTACATGTTTCCGTTCGTCAGCGTCGTCGAGTGCCCGCAGGAGCGGATGCTGGAGGCGATCGGACCGACGCTCGTCTGCACGGCGATCAGCGATGATCCGGCGTTTCGGGCGGCGCTCGTCGGCTGCACGCACATCGACCGGCTCAACCTCGGTCCGCTGCCGACCACGAAGCTCGACTGGCTCCAGCCGCACGAGGGCAACATCATCGACTTCCTGTACCGATCACGGGCCCTGCAGGTGGCCGGTGCCGGCGACCGGGCTGCGGCCGGCCCGCGGACGGCCGCCCATGCCTGAGCCGATCCGCGGCTTCGAGTACCGAGCCGAGACGCGGCTCGTCTGCGGACCGGGTACGCTCGGGCGGCTCGGCGACCTGGCCCGCGAACTCGGCGCCACCCGGGCCCTGGTGACGAGCGACCCGGGGATCGTGGCCGCCGGGCACGCGACCGCCGGCATCGCGGCGCTCGAGCAGGCGGGGATCGTCACCGCGCTGTTCAGCGGCTTCGGCGAGAACCCCTCCACGTGTCAGATCGAGACCGGGACCGGGCTGGCCCGGGAGTTTCGCCCCGACCTGCTCGTCGGCCTCGGCGGCGGCAGTTCGATGGACTGCGCCAAGGGGATCAACTTTCTCTTCTCCTGCGGCGGCCGGATGCAGGACTATCACGGCCGCGGCCGGGCCACCGGCCCGATGCTCCCGTCGATCGGCGTGCCGACCACCGCCGGCACCGGCAGCGAGACCCAGTCGTTCGCGCTCGTCACCGACGTCGAGACCGGGATGAAGATGGCCTGCGGCGATCCCCGGGCCGCGTTCCGCGTGGCGATCCTCGACGTCACCCTGACGCTCACGCAGCCGGCCGCGGTGGCGGCGCTGACCGGCATCGACGCCGTGTCGCACGCCGTGGAGAGCCACGTCAGCCGCGAGGCCAACCCCGCGTCTCGGCTGTTTTCCCGGGAGGCCTGGCGGCTCCTCGCCACGAATCTGCCCCGCGTGTTCGCCACCGCGGACGACGTCGCCGCCCGCTCGGCCGTGCAACTCGGCGCCGCCTGGGCCGGCCTGGCGATCGAGCACTCGATGCTCGGCGCGGCCCACGCGCTCGCCAACCCGCTGACGGCCGCCCACGGCATCACCCACGGCCAGGCGGTCGGCCTGATGCTCCCGCACGTCGTCCGCTTCAACGCCCCGGCCTGCGCCGATCGCTATGCCGAGCTGCTCGCCGACGTCGGCATCGCGTCCGCGCCGGACGCGGCCGGCGAGCGGCTCGCCGCGGTCGTCGCCGGCCTGCTCCGGGCCGGCGGCCTGCGCGACACGCTCGCCGGCCTCGGCATCGCGCACCTCGACCCGCAACCGCTCGCCCGCCTCGCCACGCGGCAATGGACCGCGGGGTTCAATCCGCGGCCCGTGACGGAGTCGGACCTCATCGCGCTGTACGAGGCCGCCCGATGAGCCGCCGCCCGATGAGCCGCCGCACGCTGCTCGTCGCCCTGCTCGTCGCCGCCTGCCCGTGGCGCGGCGGCGTGGCGGCCGAGCCCGCCGGGGCCGCGGCCGCCTTCGACG
>JBIKKQ010000013.1:0-39386 GCA_044360305.1 Pirellulales bacterium | reverse complement strand
GGCCGGCATCGCGGAAAGGGGACGTGGAGGCGGGCATGCGCGGGCTCCCGGAGAGGAAGGGACGACGGAGTCTGTTTCTAGCACGGCTGGCGGGCGGCCGGCAAAACATCCCGGTCGGCGCAGCGGCGGCCGATCAGGGCTTCGAGACGGCCTTCTCGCCCGGCAGGGCGGGGCGATAGGGGGGCGGCAGGTAGGTGACGCCGTTCTGCGGCTGCGACTCGTCGTAGGGATAGGTGTCGCGGTGGACGAGGAAGTCGATCAGTTCGTTGGCCGGGATGCCGAAGGCCAGGCCGTCGAAGATCGCCGCGCCCGCACAGGCCACCGCCACCACCTCGCCGCGGGCGTTGAAGATCGGCCCGCCGCTGTTGCCCGGATTGATGGCGGCGTCGGTCTGGATGAGCCGCATCTGGTCGATCGTCCGCGTGGTGCTGGAGACGATCCCCTGCGTCACGGTCCGCTCCATGCCCAGCGGGTTGCCGATCGCGAACACGAGGTCGCCCACCCGGAGGTCGTCGCGGTCGTTGATCACGACCGGCTCGGGAAATTTCCCCTTCGCCTCCTCCAGATCGAGCTGCAGGAGCGCCAGGTCGCGGAGCGGCTGGAGGGCGACGATCTTCACCTTGCGCAACTCCACCTTCTCGAAGCCCTTGTCGGTCTTGCGAAACAGCGTCGCCTGCAGGCGGGTGTGGTTCTCGACGACGTGGTAATTGGTGACCACGTGCCCGTCGCGGCTGGTGATAAAGCCGGTGCCGAGCCCGCCCGGGTTGCGGATCATCACCACGGAGTCGCCGAACCGCTTGACGAGTTCGGGCACGTCGCGGGCCTCGAGCCGGCCGGTGCGAAACACGCCCCGGTCGGTCTCCCGGTCGGCCCGCTGGTCGTCGCCGGCATCCGCGGCCCGGACATCGAGCACCTTCTTGGCCGGAATCTGCAGGACCTCGAACCCGAGGTCGAGGACCACGCCGTCGTCGTTTTTCCGCAGCAGCGGTCCCGTCACCCGGCCGCCGCCGACGAGCGTGACGGTGACGATCTCCGCGGCGGAAACGAACGCCGGGCCGGCGCCGACCGCCAGCGCGAGGAGCAGGGGAAGATGCCGGCTGATGGGCCTCATGGCGTGTCCTTTCCGAGCGTGTCCTTTCCCAGATAGATGACCAGCCTGTCCTGGCTGATCATCACGAGGTCGCGGGCGGCGTCGCCATCCGCGTTGAAGCCGGCGATCCGGCGCGGCTCGGCGACCAGGTCCTTCGATTCGCCGCCGTCGTATGGGTATTTGCGGTCCTCGAACACCCTCCACGAGACCGACCGCTGCAGGGCGTCGGGCGTCCGCAGGAGCGCGGTGAGCTGGTGCTTGCGGTCGTCGCAGAGCGCGACGTCCTGGCTGCCGTCGCCGTCGAGGTCGGTGACGAGGATCCGGTGGATCGTCGATTCGCTGACGCCGCTGCGCCGGCCGACCCGGCCGTCGATGCTCTCCAGCAGTTTGAGTTCCCAGGGGCGGCCGCGGGAGAGCCGCACGATCCGCTCCTGATCGACGAGCACGAGCCCCAGCACCGGGTCGTTGCGCAGGAGCGTCCCCGCCGGCGGCTTGACGCTCTCCACGACCCGCATCACCCCGGCGGCGTCGGCCTGGAGCCGGTGGAGAAACGCTCCTCCCTGCTCCAGCGCCCACGCCTGGGCGGGGCCGCCGGGCTCGGTGACGATCGGCAGATAGGCGGCAATCTTCTGTCCCTCGGTGAGCATCACCTGATCGACCGGGTGCAGGTCGTCACCGAGCCACTGCAGGACGCCGTCGGTGAGCCGGGCCTTGCGGAGCGTGCCTCCGAGGTCGACCGCGAGATACTCCGCCGGGTCGAGCTTGGCGAGGAGCGCCGGCGAGGTCACGACCGGCTTGCCGTCCTGCAGCCGCACCAACCTGCCGGCGGTGGCGTAGGCGTCCTGCACGATCAGCGTGTCGCCGCCGAGCCAGACCACTTGCTCCACCTTGGCCCCGAGGTCCGGATACCTGGTCCGCTTCGGTTCCGGCGCGTTCGCCGGCCAAACGAAGAGATCGAGGTCGCTCCCCACCCGCTGGGCCCACCAGACGGTCGCGCCGACCGAGTCGAGAGCGAGGATCTTGCGGTCCTTCCCCTCCTGCTCCCAGGGCTGCGGGTAGGTGAGCCGGCCGTTCTCCCAGCGGGCGCGGTGGAGGTCGGCGGCATCCTTGGCCCAGACGAGCAGCGTGCCCGGACTGGCACCGGGCGCGGCGACGGCCTTGATGCCGCCGATGGTGGGAAACGTCTCCTCCGCCTGCCAGCCGGTCTCGGCGAGCCGGTGGACGCGGAGCCGCGGCTGGGTCGAGTCCACGGCCACGATCGCCGGCAGCCGTTTCCCGTCATCCCCGACCATCATCCCGCACCAGCCGCGCCTGGCCGCGCCGGCCATCGGCAGCGCGTCCTGGCGGCCGATGGGCGTCGGCTCGCCGCCGACGAGTCCATACCGCCGCAGCACTCCCTTGTCGCTGCCGCCGAGGAGCAAGAGGTCGGCCTTGCCCGACTTCGGAATGCAGGTCGCCAGCGCGTCGACGGCCTGGTCGTGGATCGTCTGGGCGGGGAGCAGGCTGCCGTCGGCGGCGCAGGGATACCAGCGGACCACCTGCCGGGCCACCGAGGACCACTCGACGAGGTCGGCATCGCCGTCGCCGTCGAGGTCGGCGAGGTGCCAGTCGAGGCGGCCGCGGCTCTCCCGCGGCGCCAGCCACTGGGCCCGGCCGCCGCGGACGAGCGGCAGCTGCTGGATGCCCTGTTCGCTGCTCACGAGCAGTTCGTGCCTGCCGCCGTGTAGATCGCGGACGAGCAGGCAGCCACTCCGGCCGCTCGCGCCGGCGGCGAGCAGGCTCCATTCGCCGGTCTTCTTCCAGGCAGCCTTGGCGTCGATCGCCTTGTCGGCGGCCTGGGTGTAGATGGCGATCCGGTTCGAGGGAGTCGTGAGGACGAGCAGTTCGGGCCGCCGGTCGCCATCGACGTCGTGGGCCACGGCATCGACCGGCAGCTCGTCGATCGGCACCTCGCCGTGGGACCACTCGGGTGCGAGGGGGAGTTCGTTCGGCCGCTCCGGGTCCTTGGCGTCCTCGCGGACCCGCTCCGCGGGATCGAGCCAGCGGTAGAGGTCGAGGCGGGCCTGCCGCGGGTTGACGACGATCACGTCGTCGCGGCCATCGTTGCCCAGGTCGGCGACCGTGAGCCGCTCGGCCCGGCCGTCGAGGGGGATGACCCGCATCCCCTGCCAGCCGGCGAACGTCGGTGGCGTGGGAGCGGCGGCGAAGGCAGCGGGCGTGGCGAAGCCGAGGCTCCATGCCAGGACGATGACCGCGGAGGGCGTGGACGAGCGTCTGGTGTTCATTCGGCTGACTATATCATCCCATGTCGCGGGCTGCCTTGGCTCCCCGGGACCGGTGGAATCGCCGAATGGCTAGAATCTCGCGTCGGCTTGCCGTCCAGTTCGGGCCTCGATCTGGACGCGTTTCCACCCCCGTCACCGTCGAGGAACCGATGCCCCGTTCAGCCCTCCGGATCGCGTTGCGTCTCGCCCTGCTGATCGCTGCCAGCGTTGCCAGCGGTGTCGTCGCCCATGCCGCCCCCGCCGAGCGGATCATCCGCGGCGGTCCGATCGTCACGGTCAACCCGGCACAGCCGACGGCCGCGGCGGTGGCGATCGCCGGCGGGAAGATCGTGGCCGTGGGCACCGAGGCCGACGTGCTCCGGCTCGCCGGGCCGGCGACCGAGGTCAGCGACCTCGGCGGCCGGACGCTCGTCCCCGGCTTCGTCGATGGTCACAGCCATTTCTTCAGCTGCGTAGACGTGCAGGTGCAGGCCCTGTGCGCGTCGCCGCCGGCCGGCCCGTGCCGGACCGTCGCCGACGTCATCGACCAGCTTCGGCGGCTCCGCGACCGGCGCCGCATAGCCCCGGGGGCGTTCGTCATCGGCTTCGGTTACGACCCGGACCTGCTGGCCGAGAAACGCGGCCCGACGCGAAAGGAGCTCGACGCCGCCTTTCCCGACAATCCGGTGATGATCGTGCACGTCTCCGGCCACGGCGCGATGCTCAATTCGCGGGCCCTCGCCAGTTACGGCATCACCGCCGCCACGCCGACGCCCGCCGGCGGCGTGATCGGCCGCGAGCCGGGGGGGAACGAGCCGAACGGCCTCCTGTTCGAGACGGCCTTTCTGCCGATTTTTTCCAAGCTGCCCGGACCGACCGCCGACGAAACGCTGGAACTGCTGCGCAGCGGCCAGGAGCTTTACCTGCGGGCCGGGATCACGACGGCGCAGGAGGGGGCCACGCTCAAGTCGCAGCTGGACCTGCTCCGGGTGGCCGCCGACCGCGGCGTCCTGAAGCTCGACGTCGTCGCCCTCCCGTTCATCATGGAGATCGACGCGATCTTCGCCGGCCGGCCGCCGCGGAACGAGCCCGAGTATCGCAACCGACTGCGGATCGGCGGCGTGAAACTGCTGGCCGACGGTTCGCCGCAGGGCCGCACTGCCTTCTTTACGAAGCCCTATCTGACCGGCGGCCCGGCCGGCCAGAAGGACTGGCGCGGGGAGCCGACGGTTCCGCAGGCCACGCTCAACGACTGGTTCAAGAAGGTCTACGACGGCGGTGCGACACTGTTCATCCACTGCAACGGCGATGCCGCGATCGACGCGCTGCTGGAGGCCCATCGCTTCGCCGCCGGCGACGATCCGGCGAAGTCCCGCGGCACGGTCGGCATCCACTCCCAGTTCATCCGCCCCGACCAGCTGGAGAAATTCGCCGCCTGGAAGATCACCCCCTCGTTCTTCACGCTCCACTGCTTCTACTTCGGCGACACCCACGTCACGAACCGCGGCGAGGCCGAGGCCTCGTTCATCAGCCCGATGAAGTCGGCCCGGGCACTCGGCCTGCGGCCGGCGAACCACACCGACTTCAACGTCTCGCCGCTCGACCAGATCTTCACGATCCACACTGCGGTCAACCGCGTCGCGAGAAGCGGGCGGACGCTGGGCGAGGCCGAGCGGGTCGGGCCGCTTGAGGCGCTGGACGCGATCACGATCGACGGCGCCCGGCTCTACGGCGAGCAGGACCGGAAGGGCTCGATCGAAGTCGGCAAGCTGGCGGACTTCGCGGTGCTCTCCGCCAATCCGCTCACCGTGCCGGCGGCGACGATCGAGTCGATCCGCGTGCAGGAGACGATCAAGGAGGGGAAGACGGTCTGGCGGCGGGCGGCCGGCGACGACCGGCCCTGAGGTCAGCGCCTGTTTTCGGGCTGGCCGCGGGCCGGCTTCGCCGCGGCTCGACCGAGGCAGGCCCTTGCGACCGCGCCAGCCGTCACGATCGGCACGCGCCGAGGCCGCTGGGGCTTCCCGGGGGCAAAAACGCGTTGTCGGGCCAAATCGCCCAACTAGCGTCGGTCCGTGGGCCGCGATCGTCGCGGTCGCGGATTGCTTCCTTCACGCCCAAGAGGTACCTGTCGATGACCCGTACGATTTCCGTCGTGGCCCTCGCGTTCGCGCTGGCCATCTCCTCCATCACTCCCTGCCAGGCCCAGTGGGGCATCCCGTCCGCCGGACGTTCCGGCTTCGCCCGGCCGGCCGCCGGCGGTGGCCTGCTGGCCCGGCTCAACAAGCCGCTCGTCCCGACGCTGCCCGGCCTGCCCACGGCCAGCCCGCTCGGCCTGATCGCCCCGCGGCTGAGCATGCTGGCGCAGATCGGCCAGCTCGGCGGGCTCAAGACGCAGGCCGGCCGGCTCGCCGGCATCGGCCTCGTCTCGCCGCGGATCAGCCCGGTGGTGGCGCTCGTCCGCAAGCCGCCGGTGACCCGGCAGGCCCGGCTGATGTACGGCCTGACGATCCTCTCGCCGCGGGCTGCCGTGCTCGTCGGCATGCTCAAGTCGTTCAGCGGCATGGCCTCGTTCGTCCGCTGACCGTGAGCGGCGGCGTCGGGCGGCCAGGCCTTCCGGCCCGGCCGCCCGGCCCGCCGGCATCCCGCCTCCCGCGCCGATGCCGTTGAGGTCGCGGCCGGCCGGTTTATGATTTCTCAGCCGGCAGGCATCGGCGGCGACCCCGGGGCGTTTGGATCATGACGAAAGAGACGCTTTCCGTGGTCGTCGCCTGCCATGGCGGGCGGCCACCGGCAGCGGCATTCCACCGCCGTTTGACCGCCGCCGTGAACGCGGTCGGCATGCCGTGGCACATTCTCTACGTCGGTGACCCGGGGGCCAGCGGCGCGGTTCCCGCCGAGGCGTCCTCCGACACGCGGGTCGAGTTGGTTCCAGTGTCCGCGGGCAGCAGCCGGCAGGAGGCGGTCGCCGCTGGCCTGCGTCGGGCGACGGGGTCCGCCGTGGCGATCATCGACGCCGATCCCATCGCGCCGCCGGAGGTCATCGGCCCGCTCGTGGACCGCTGGCGCGAGGGCTGCGACGTCGCCTACGGCCGGCCGATGCCCGGCGACGGCGACTCCGCGGCGGGCTGGGGCGGTCGAGTTCGGCAGAGCCTGATCGACTGGCTCGCGGACGTGCCGCCCCCTCTGCACGCGGGCGACGTCCGGATCCTCAGCCGCCGGGCGGTCGAGGCCTTCAACGCCCTGCCCGAAGGCGATCGGATCGAACGCGGTGCCGACGCGTGGAGCGGCCTGCGTCAGGCGGCCGTGCCGACCGCCCGTGAACGGCCGACGGCCGCGCCCGCCGGGGACCGCGCCGACCGCGTGTCCAACGCAGATCGGCTCCGCGGCCGTATCCTCGTCGGACTGTTCGTGGTCGGACTGGTGTATGCGATCTGGACCGCGACCATCGGCTGGGGCAACACGCTCAACGACCGGCATTCGTTTCGCCAGTCGCAGACCGCGATGACGGCGCAGTTCATGATCGGCCAGCCGTTCCGGTTGGCATACGAGACGCCGGTGCTCGGCAAGCCGTGGTCGATCCCGCTCGAGTTCCCGCTCTACCAGTGGCTCGTGGCCCGGCTCGTGGGCCTGTTCGGCACGCCGCTCGACCAGACCGGCCGGTTCGTGTCGCTCGTCTGTTTCCTGCTCACCACGATCCCCATCTGGCGGATCGCCCGCGCCAGCGGTGTGCCGGCAGGGATCGCCTGGGTGCCGGCCCTGCTGTTCGTCATCAGCCCCTTCTACATCTTCTGGGGCCGGACGTTCCTGATCGAACTGATGACCACGTTCTTCGGCATGGCGTTTCTCGCCGCGACGCTCGATTCAGTCCGGAATCGGTCCTGGCCGCTGTGGGCCTGTGCCGTCGTCTGCGGCAGCCTCTGCGCTATGGTGAAACTGACGACGTTCGCCGTGTTTCTCGCGGCCTGCGGCCTGCTGGCCGCCTTCCAGGCGTGGCGGGAGTGGACGACCGGCGGCTCGTTCCCGGACCGTTGCCGGCGGGCCGGCTGGTGGCTGGCGATCCCGGCGGTGCCGCTCGTGGCCGGCATGGTGTGGACGGTGTTCGCGGACGGCGTGCGGGCCGGGAATCCGATCGCGGCCGTCTATCTTCGCGGCGCCAGGCACGATGAATGGCTGTTCGGCACCTGGCCGCAAAAGTTCTCACTGGATGTATGGCGGATCATCACCGACCGGTTCGTGGAACTGATCGGCTATCCGCCGCTGGCCTGGCTGCTCCTCGGGGCGGCGCTGGCGATCACGCTGGTCGTGCCCCGGCGCCGGCGGGAGACCCTCGCCTGCTTCGCCTGCTACCTGCTCGCGCCGGCCGTGTTCACGAACCTGCACATGGTGCACGACTACTACATGAATGCCAACGGCGTGTTTCTCATCATGGCCCTGGGATTCGCGATCGTGGCCCTGCTGGAGGACGCCCGCACCCGGCGGGCCGGCTGGGCGTTGCTGGCGCTGGCGGCATTCACGGCGGTCACCGGTCACCGGCTGCTGCATCTGCCCCGACAAACCCTCGACAACGCGCAGGTGCTGGAGGCCGGAAAGTACATCCGCTCGGCGACGCCCGAGGGCTCGGTCATCGTCTGCGTCGGCCAGGACTGGTCCGCGCTCGTCTGCTACTACGCCCGGCGGCGGGCGCTGATGATTCCGGTAGACAGGGACATGGCCCCGGCGCTCGTCGATGCGGCCCTGGCGAACCTGAAGGGGGAGAACGTGGCGGCGCTGGTGGTGGTCGAACCCACCGCCTATTCCCCGGAGCGGGCCAGGCAGCAGCTGGCGGCGGCCGGCTTCGACGTGCCCGTGCTCAGCGTCAAGGGACTGCCGGCCTACTGAAGCCCCGCCTCGCGGCCGCTGGCTGCAACTGGCCGGGGCCGGATGCTAGAGTGCTGAGTGGAGGGGGTGGCGGTGTGCCTCCCCGACTACCGTCCGGGGTGCGAACCTTCGCCGACCATGCTCGTCTCCCTCGTCATCCCCGTGCTCAACGAGTCGGACAACGTGGCGGTGCTCTGGTCGCGGCTGCGGGACGTGACCGCCGGCATCGCCGACGCCCGCTTCGAGGCGGTGTTCGTCGACGACGGGAGCACCGACGACACGGTGAAGCGGATCGCCGCGCTGCCGGCCGATGATCGGCTGTCGTGGACCGTCATCCGGCTGTCGCGGAACTTCGGCCACCAGGCGGCGATCACGGCGGGCATGGCCCATGCGACGGGCGACGCCGTGATCTTCCTCGACGCCGACCTCCAGGATCCGCCGGAGCTGATCGCGACTTTCCTCGACCACTTCCGCGACGGTTGCGACGTCGTCTACGGGGTCCGCAAGAACCGCAAGGAGCCGTTCTGGCTGCGGTTCTGCTTCGCCACGTTCTACCGGCTGTTCAACGCCATCGCCGAGCGGCCGATCCCGCTCGACGCGGGCGACTTCGGCCTGATGAGCAAGCGGGTCGCGAAACTGATCGCGCAGATGCCGGAGCGCGACCGGCTGATCCGGGGGATGCGGAGCTGGGTTGGGTTCCGGCAGGTCGGCGTCCCCTATGACCGCCCGGGCCGGTATGCCGGCACGACCCGCTACAGCGTGATGCGCCGGGTCGAGGGCGCGCTCGACGGCCTGTTCGGGTACTCGCGGTTGCCGATCCGGCTGGCGCTGCTGCTGGGGGTGCTCGTCTGCTTCGTCGGCGCCGCGTACCTGGCTTCCACACTCGTCGGGCAAATGGTCTTCGGCGCCGATCCCGTCCGCGGCTGGACGTCGCTGCTGGTGCTCGCCTTCATGCTCGGTGGCGCGAATCTCGTCGCCACCTCCGTGGTGGGTGAATACGTGTGCCGGATCTATTTCCAGGCGAAGCAGCGGCCGATTTACATCGTCGCGGAAACGCGACGTGCCGCAGATGATGCTGCCGGTGTCGCGGACGGCCAGAGCCGATGAACGCCCTTCCGCTGGTGACGATAGCGATCCCTCTCTACAACTCCGCGAGGTACATCGACGAGACGATCCGCAGCGTGCGCGATCAGACATACGCCAACATGGAGTTGCTGATTTACGACGACGCCTCGACGGACGGCTCGCTGGAGGTGGCCCTGAGTCACGCGGCCCTCGACCATCGTGTCCGCGTGATTGCCAGCAGCATCAACCTGGGTCCGGAAGCCAACTGGAATCGCTGCTTGTCCGAGGTTCGGGGCAAGTATCTCAAACTACTCTGCGGGGATGACACGCTGTCGCCAGACTGCCTTGAAAGGCAGGTGGCGATCATGGAATCACCAGACAATCACGATGTTGCGTTGGTGTCGTGCGGCCGTTGGATCATCGATTCGGCCGGACGCCGCCTGATCCGCCGCCGGTATTCGACAACGGCCCGAAAAATCCCGGGCAAAGATGCCATTCGCGAGATCGCGTGCTTCGGCACCAACCCGATCGGCGAACCTGGCTGCGGGTTGTTTCGCTCAGCGTTGATCGCGGTCGCGGGCACATTTTCGGCACGCTATCCATATGTGATCGACCTCGATTACTGGGTCAAACTGCTCCGGCACGGGGCCTGGTTCGTGCAGCCGGAGTGCTTGTTTTCGTTCCGTATCTCACGCGAGTCGTGGTCGGCCCGCCTGCATCGGGTTCGGGTTCGGCAGTACCTTGATTTCGCGCAGGGAGTGGCCCGACGCGAAGGGATATCACGGCGTCCGATGGCCCGCACGGCGGCCGCGATCCGAGCCCACGTCGGAAATGTCGTCCGGCAGTTGATATTTCGATTTCTCAGTTGACAAAGGAGAGGACTGGCCTGCAGCGGCGCGCACCGCTTGCCTCGACGGCGTCGGGCCATCGGGCGGCCTTCGCCTCGGAACTGCGGCCAAGGTGTTGCGAATGACCATGGGGCACGATTCATGAACGCACCGGATGGTGAACTCGCCCGGATGGAGCAATTGCGCCAGCGGTTTGGCTTCTGGGTGGATGTGCTGCGCGTCCGCCAGATCGTGAACTGGCTGCTGGCATGGGTGGCACTGGACCGTCGTCATGAAGGCACACTGGTCCGGATGCGGTGCTGGTCGGACGTGCTCGCATTCAACGAAATCTTTCGCGCCGGCATCTACGACGTCGTTTTTGATGCCGGTCCGGTCGCCACCTTCTGTGACCTTGGCTCCCAAAGCGGCATGGCGTTGTTGAGGCTGGCAGCGCGTGCCGGTGCTCCACACATCGCCTTGCTCGTCGATGGCAATCCGCGGGCGGTCGAGAGGTGTCGTCTCAATGTTCGTAGAGCGGGTTTGGGCCCGGTGGTTCGGGTTGTGCACGGTGCCGTCGGATGCGACGACTTGGGCTCCGGCACCGCCGGGTTCACACTCCGAGAGAACGAACTTGAGTGTGCCCTCGCGGCAACTCGATCAAATGCTGAGTGCGCGAAAACGGTCGATGTGCCGGCGATTTCCCTGGAGCGGGCGTGGTTGGACCACGTGGGTGACGTGCCTTGCGACTTGCTCAAGATGGACATTGAAGGCGCTGAACTGGGGGTCCTTCGCAACGAACGCACGTTTCTGGATCGCGTGCGGAGGATCGTGCTGGAATGGCACGATCCTCCCGCCGCGTACGAGGTTGTGAGCGGACTCCTGCAGTCCCTTGGTTTTGCGGACGTTCGTATCCTCTGCGAGGGGAGCCGATCCGGCGTGCTGTTCTGCCAGAGGGCGGCCAGCCCGGCGGTCGGAGGCGATCACGCGGGGGCGTGACATCAGTGTCTATGCACCATCTGCCCTGTTGAGTGCGGATGTCGGCTTCAGCCTTCTCATGCGCATCATGTCGGCCCGCTGGCCGTTGTCCGCACCTCGACGGCCGACGGCCCCGGCCGTTGGCGTGCACGACCACCTTCACGCCGAGCGCCCGCCGCAGCTGGTTCTCCACCGCCACCACCTGGCTCGGCCGCCGGGTCGCCGGCCGGGGGGCGGGCTGGCTCGCCAGCGCCGCCGTGCCCTGCACCGCCGGGGTCGCCGTCGCCGGCTCCAAACCCGCCCTGCCGAGCAGGGCCGCGCCCAGGCGATGCGTCCCGACGGCAGGCTCATCGATGACTTCGAGTTCATCCGCGGCCGGCGGATTCTCCACGTGGTCAACGCGCCATCCCCGGCTGCGACGGCGTCTCTGGCGATCGGGCAACGCATCGCCCGGATGCGGCTCGAGGACGGTTTGGAGTAAAGCAGCCGAGGGGCGGCGTCAGGCGGTTTCGCCGGCGTCCATGACCCGCCGCTCGACCTCGTCGCAGACGAGGTGCCAGGCCAGCAGGTGGACTTCCTGGATCCGGGGCGTGCTCAGCGATGGCGCGAACAGGCAAGCGTCGCAGAGCAGGGCGAGTTCACGGCCCTCGCTGCCGGTGAAGCCGATCGTCGTGGCTCCACGGTCACGGGCCGCGGCAAGCGCGCAGGACCTTCGCCGACCGGCCGCTCGTGCTGATGCCGACGACGCAATCGCGGGAGGTCACGTGAGCACGCACCTGGCGGGCGAAAATCTCGGCGAACTCATAGTCGTTGCCGATCGCCGTGAGGATCGAGGTGTTGCAGGTCAGAGCGATGGCGGGCAGCGGCCGCCGCTCCCGCAGAAACCGGCCGACGAACTCGGCGGCGACGTGCTGTGCATCGGCGGCACTGCCCCCGTTGCCGCAGAGGTAGATCGTGCCGCCGGCTTCGAGGCAGGAGGCGAGGCGGTCGGCGATCGCCCGCAGAATCCCCTCGTGTTCGATCAGCGACGTCAGGACGGCCACGCTTTCGCGAATCTGCGCGGACAGCGATGTCGGGGGGCGGGCGGACATGGGATGCCGTTCAGGGCCCGAGTGAATCGTGGCTTACAATCGAGTCCGGAGTATACAGCATCGATCTTTCGGAAGGGGGCATCTGCCGCGCATGAACGTCGATTCCCTGCAGGCGGTCTTCTTCGATCGCGACGGCACGCTCATCGAGCACGTGCCCTACCTCCACGATCCAGCCGACGTCGTTCTTCTCCCCGGGGTCCGCGAGGCCCTCGGTCGCATCCGGGCCGCCTCGATTCGGATGTTCCTGTTCACGAACCAGTCGGGCGTCGGCCGAGGCCTGTTCACGATGGCCGACGTTGAAGCGGTCAATCGCCGCATGATCGAGCTGCTCGACCTGGGGCCCGATCCATTTGCGGGTATCTGCATCGCCCCGGAACTGCCCACCGAGCCATCCGGCTATCGCAAGCCGTCGCCCCGGTATATCAACGAGATGCTCGACCGCCACGGGGTCAGCCCCAGCGCCGCCTGGATGATCGGTGACTCGCCGGTGGATTGGGAGGCCGGCGTGAACGCCGGAATTCATGTCGCGGCCATCGTGCCCGACCCCTCGGTGCCTCGATCGCCGGAGCGACGGTCGGAACTCGGGATCGCTGCCTATCCCACCCTCGTGGACTGGCTTCATGCGTTGGATGCCGGCTTGCCGAGACATTGATCGGCGCCGGCGTCGCGCCGGGCCCCGGCCGCCATCGAGTCGGAGCGGAGAGATTCGAACTCTCGACCTCTTGGTCCCAAACCAAGCGCGCTACCAACTGCGCTACGCTCCGAGACCGACGAGTGTACCGCGGCCGACCAACGCCGGCCATGCACGGCTCTCGACTCACTCCGTGAGCTGATCGAGCAGCCGCTGGAATTCGTCGAGGTCGGCGAACGGGATCACGATCCGGCCCGCTCCCCGGCCGTTGGCGTGCACGACCACCTTCACGCCGAGCGCCCGCCGCAGCTGGTTCTCCACCGCCACCACCTGGCTCGGCCGCCGGGTCGCCGGCCGGCCCGGTCGGCGTTTCGCCGGCGGCGCCGCCGGCCGCTCCCCGGCCCCGTCCACGTCGCTGTGGCCCGGATGCGGCTCGTCGCCATCCCCGTCGGCCGCGTCGTCGTGGCGCAGGATCTCCTGGATCTCCGCCTCCAGTGACCGCACCGACAGTCCCTCGGCGGCGACCCGGTCGGCCAGCCGCACCTGCTCCGGCTCGTCGCCGAGCGGCAGCAGGGCGCGGGCATGCCCCATCGAGATCGCCCCGGCGCGGAGCCGGGCCTGCACCGCCTCCGGCAGTTCCAGCAGCCGGATCAGGTTGGCCACGTGCGAACGGTCGATCGACAGCCGCTTGGCGAGCTCGTCCTGCGTGCAGCCCCAGGTGGCGAGGTACTGGCGGAAGCTTGCCGCCTT
This sequence comes from Pirellulales bacterium, assembly GCA_044360305.1. Classification (GTDB taxonomy): domain Bacteria; phylum Planctomycetota; class Planctomycetia; order Pirellulales; family UBA1268; genus QWPN01. The sequence goes on along the minus strand of JBIKKQ010000013.1, from coordinate 25,836 downwards.
TTCCAGGGCGTCGAGGTCGCGGCGCTGCAGGTTCTCGACGATCGCGATCTCGGCCATGCCCCGGTCATCGACGTCGAGGACGCGGACCGGCACCTGCTCCCATCCCAGCCGGCGGGCCGCCGCCAGCCGGCGCTGGCCGGCGATCAGCTGGTAGCGATCGGCCCGGCCGCGGACCACGATCGGCTGCACGAGGCCGTGCTCGCGCAGGCTGGCGACGAGCTCCGCGAGGTCGGCGTCGTTGACGATGCTCCGCGGCTGCCAGGGATTGGGGTCGATGCTGTCGGCACGGACCTCCGTGACTGGAAGGGCGGCGGCCGACTTCTCCAGTTCCTCGGGCGCGTGGAGGAACAGCCGGGCCGCGCCCGCGCCGAGGCCGCCAGGAGCCGGCCGGGGGGCGGGCTGGCTCGCCAGCGCCGCCGTGCCCTGCACCGCCGGGGTCGCCGTCGCCGGCTCCAAACCCGCCCTGCCGAGCAGGGCCTCGAGTCCGCGTCCCAGTCGTCGTTCCCTACTCACAGTCGCGCACCTCCATGCAAAGCTCCGTGTAGGCCCGCGATCCCGGTGACCGCGGGGCGTAATCGATGACACTCCGGCCGTGGCTCGGCGATTCCGCCACCGCCACGTCGCGGGGGATGACCGTCTCGAAGACGATCTCACCGAAGAAGTCGCGGACCTCGGCCTCGACCTCGGCGGTGAGTTCCAGTGCCGCGTCGTGCATCGTGAGCACGATGCCGCTGAACGCGAGCCGGCCGGGCCGCTCCTGCATCACGTCGCGGATCACCTCGATCATCTGCGTCAGCCCCTCGAGCGCGAAGTACTCGCACTGGATCGGCATCAGCACCTCGGTGCTGCCGGCGAGCGCGGTCCGTGTCAGTTCCCCGACCGACGGCGGGCAGTCGATGAGGCAGTAGTCCCAGGCGGCCAGCCCCCGGGCGAGGTGCCCCTCGAGGACCGCGGCCCCGGCCCGGGCCTGGGCGGCGATCCGCTCGACGTCGCGGACGCTGCGGCTGCCGGGCAGGACCGCGAGGCCGGGGACGGACGTCTCCACGAGCGACTCGCGCAGCGGCAGTTCGGAGACGAGCGGGTGCGTGACCGCGGGGGCGATCCCGAAGCCGGTCGTGGCGTTGCACTGCGGGTCGAGATCGACAAGCAGCGTCCGCATGCCCCCCCGGGCCAGGCCGGCCGCGAGGTTGGACGCGGTGGTCGTCTTGCCGACGCCCCCTTTTTGGTTGGCCACGCAGAGAATCCTTCCCACGCGCAGAATCCCTTCCGTCGTTTGCACGCGCACGAGCGGTGCCCACGGAATATCGGCCACCGGCGGCAGAACCGACACGCGGCCTCCGCCACCCCGCCAGAAACGCCTCAGCGCGCAAGGTCGGCGCCGCCGTTTCACGTGAAATGGCAGCGTTTTCCCAAAGGCCGCAGCCTGCCCATCCCGCGCGGGCCGCCGGGTTTCACGTGGAACTGCCGGCGCGATACACAGCCGGATCACTCCAGCGGGTTGAAGACCAGGCCGCTGGCGAGCGTGGGATAGAAGGAGGTGCTGTTGGCGGGCATCCGTTCGCCGGTCTCGCTCACCCGGCGGATGTCCTCGATGCTGGCTGGCATGACGAGCGCCGCCAGCGGGTACCGGCCCGACGTTAGGCCATTCTCGACCTCACGGACGAGGTGCACGTGGCCGGTGGTCGGGATCTGCCTGGCCCCGAGCAGTTCCCCGATCACCAGCCGGTGGAGGATCGACACGCCGAGGCCGCGCCAGGCGGGCCCGTGGTCGGCGGCGACGGCGTCCATCCGGGCCCGGCCGGCTGCGGTGATCGTGGCCAGCGTCCAGACCTGGTCCGCAGCCGTGTACAGCCCGAGCACTCCCTGGTCACCCTCCAGTTCGATCGCCGACCAGACGTGCCGGGCGGCTTCGGGCCCCCGGCCGACGGCCCGGGTCGTGAAGCAGTTGCCGAGCCGGGCGGCGAGGTCGGCCGCTCCCGCGACGGTCGGCTCGACGAACAGCCGGTGGGTGGGGAGGACGACGAGGCCGGGGTCGTTCATTCCCACGAGCATCATGAGGACGAAGTTGGCGGGGTGGTCCGCGGGGAGCGGTGCCCCGCCATGTGCGGCTGCCCAGGCGGCGGCCACCTCGTCGCGGTAGTTGCAGGCGGTCTCGTAGCGGTGGTGGCCGTCGGCGATGAACACCGGCTTCGGGCCCATCAGGCCCGCGACCCTGGCGGCGACGGCCTCGTCGGCGAGCGGCCACATCCGGCTCCGGACGCCGAGGTGGTCGGTGGCCTCGACGGGGGGCTGGCCGGCCACGGTGGCGTCGAGCAGGTCCTGGACCTCGCCGGTGGGATCGGGGTACAGGCCGAACACCGGGCTGAGGTTGGCCCGGCAGGCGCGAGTAAGGAGCAGCCTGTCCCGCTTGGGGCCAGACATGGTCTCCTCGTGGGGGTGGATGTTGCCGGTGCCGAACCGTTCCAGCCGGACGCGGGCCATGACGCCGCGGCGGACGTGGCGGCTGCCTTCGACCTCGAACTCCTGGTGGCAGACGTACAGGGCGGCTGCAGGCTCCTGCATGATGACGCCCTGCTCGCGCCAGTCGCGGAGGAGGCGGGCGGCCCGGGTGTATGCGTTGCGATGCTCGTCGTCGCCGGGTTCTTGGCGATTGAACTCGAGGCGGATGACGTTGGCCGGGTGTTGTTCGTAGAGCTTCGTCTGGAGGGGCGCGTCGATGACGTCGTAGGGAGGCGCGATCACCTGCGACAGGGCACCGACGTGCTTGGGGTCGTAGCGGAGGCCGCGGAGGGGCGCGACGGTGGGCATGAGGACTACCTCGGGGCTCGTCGGTGGATGGATTTCGGGCCCGGCATGGTAGCGGAAAGGGCGCGTCTGCACCCCGCGGCCGTGGCTGGGGTGCCGGATTTCGTTTCCCGTGAAACGTCGGGCGATGGGGCGAGCGGACGCGCCGGCGTAACGGGTGACCAAGCCCAACCCGCCGGAGGCCGGCAGAAGTCTCGTCGCTGAGGCAAGGTCGCCTCACGCTCCTCGAGCTTCCGCCGATCCACCGGCTCCGATGATCGGACCACTCGCGGCGCCGGGCTCTGCTCGGCGACCGCAAGCCGGAGCAGACGCTTTGTCGGCTGCGACGGCGTAACGAGCGGCCAAGCCCAACCCGCCGGAGGCCGGCAGAAGTCTCGTCGCTGAGGCAAGGTCGCCTCACGCTCCTCGAACTTCCGCCGATCCACCGGCTGCCGTGAGGATCTCGAACAGTGCAAGCCGAAGCAGACGCTTTGTCGGCTGCGTTGGCGTAACGAGTGGCCAAGCCCAACCCGCCGGAGGCCGGCAGAAGTCTCGTCGCTGAGGCAAGGTCGCCTCACGCTCCTCGAGCTTCCGCCGATCCACCGGCTGCCGTGAGGATCTCGAACAGTGCAAGCCGAAGCAGACGCTTTGTCGGCTGCGTTGGCGCGAAAGTCAGCCCGCCTGGGGCTGCGAAGGCCATGGAAGGCTTCGCAGCCCCGCACTGAGCCGCCGGAGGCGGCGAAGGAGCGCCGTCGCCCGGACGGCGACGCCGGCGGCCCGAGGGAACCGTCGGGTTCCCCGCGGCCGCCTGGGGCTGCGAAGGCCATGGAAGGCTTCGCAGCCCCGCACTGAGCCGCCGGAGGCGGCTCAGTAGCGATAGTAAGGGGGCTTGAACGGCCCCTCGACCGGCACGTGCAGGTATTCGGCCTGCGCCGGCGTCAGCTTCGTGAGCTTGACCCCCAGCTTCTCGAGGTGCAGCCGGGCCACTTCCTCGTCGAGCTTCTTGGGGAGCATGTGGACGCCGACGTCGTACTTGTCGGTCTCCGTCCAGAGGGCGATCTGGGCCAGCACCTGGTTCGTGAAACTGGTGCTCATCACGAACGACGGATGCCCGGTCGCACAGCCGAGGTTCACCAGCCGCCCCTCGGCGAGCACGATCACGCTGTTGCCCGACGGCAGGGTGTAGCGGTCCACCTGTGGCTTGATCTCGACCTTCTTGACGCCCTTCGTGCCCTCCAGCCAGGCGACGTCGATCTCCAGATCGAAGTGCCCGATGTTGCAGATGATGGCGTCGTTCGGCATCTTCTCGATGTGCCGGCCGAGGATCACGTCGCGGCAGCCGGTGGCTGTGACGAAAATCTGGCCGCGGGGGGCGGCCTCCTCCATCGTCGTCACCTCGTAGCCCTCCATCACCGCCTGCAGGGCGTTGATCGGATCGACCTCGGTGACGATCACCCGAGCGCCGAGGGCCTTCATCGAGTGGGCGGAGCCCTTGCCGACGTCACCGTAGCCGGCGACCACGACCACCTTGCCGGCCACCATCACGTCGGTGGCCCGCTTGATGCCGTCGGCGAGGCTCTCGCGGCAGCCGTAGAGGTTGTCGAACTTGCTCTTCGTGCAGGAGTCGTTGACGTTGATTGCGGGGAGCTTGAGCTCGCCGTTTTCGTGCATCTGGTAGAGCCGGTGGACGCCCGTGGTGGTCTCCTCCGACAGCCCGCGGATGCCGCCGAGGAGCTCGGGATACCTGTTGTGGACCATGGCGGTGAGGTCGCCGCCGTCGTCGAGGATCATGTTGAGCGGTTCGCCGTCGGGAAAGAACAGCGTCTGCTCGATGCACCAGTCGAACTCCTCGTTGGTCATGCCCTTCCAGGCGTAGACCGGGATTCCCGCCTTGGCGATGGCGGCGGCGGCGTGGTCCTGGGTGGAGAAGATGTTGCAGCTGCTCCAGGTGACCTCGGCGCCGAGTTCCTTGAGTGTCTCGATGAGCACCGCCGTCTGGATCGTCATGTGGAGGCAGCCCGCGATGCGGGCGCCCGCCAGCGGCTTCGAGCGGCCGTACTTGTGCCGCAGGGCCATCAGGCCGGGCATCTCGTTCTCGGCCAGCATGATCTCCTTGCGGCCCCACTCGGCGAGCGAGAGATCGGCGACCTTATAGGGGAGACGCGTTTCGACGTGGGCCACGGGAACCTCCTGGAGAAGAAGACGGGAAGGCCGGGGGCGAACGGCCGCCGGTGATGCCCCATCTTAGCCGTCCCGGCTGAACGGCAAAGGGTGCCCATTCCCACCGCCCCGCGCGGCAAGGGCTTCGCGGGCAGCGACGACGAACGCCCGCACCAACAGGGGGTCCTTGATACCCGGGGCCGATTCGACCCCGCTGGCGACATCGACGGCCGCGGCGCCCGTCCGGCTGATCGCCAGGGCGACGTTCGCGGGCGTCAGCCCGCCGGCGAGTGCCGTGGGGACGGGGAGCGGTCCGGCGGCGGCCAGCGCGTCCCAGTCCACGCCGGCGCCGGTGCCGCCGAGCCGGCCCGCGGTGGCGTCGCGCGGAAGGCTCGCATCGACGAGGGCGACGTCGGGCAGCCGGCCGGCCCGGGCTGCCGTCTCCAGCCAGCGGCGTGCCGCCCCGAGGCCGGTGGCGTCGAGCCGCACGGCCCTGATGACGCCGAGGCCGACGAGGGCCGCGCAGGTCTCCGGCCCGTCGATCGGCAGGCCGGGCGTCGCGGCGTCGGCGGCGAGCTGCCCGTGGAGCTGAACGGCATCGAGTCGCAGGTCGCGAGCGACCGCGAGCATCTCGTCCACCGACGCACCAGCGAACACGCCCACGCGCAGGATCCCGGCGGGCAGCGCCGCGACCACGGCGCGGGCACGATCGCGGTCGAGGAACCGGGGCGAGCCGGGCACGAAGTTCAGGCCGACGGCATCCGCAGCCGCGGCCGCGACGGCGGCCGCATCGGCCGGAGTCGTGACACCGCAGATCTTCACCTGGAACATGGATCTCCGCGCCGGCCGGCGCGGCTCGGGCGGCAGAATCGTCGCGACCCGTCGCGGGCCGGCCGTCTGCGCCATCCGCAGAGTCTACGTCGCCGGCAGATGGTGCAGGAAGCCGTGCCCGAAGGCCGAAACCAAAGGCAGCCGTCCGCAGCGGATGGTGCGGCCCCCGGGAACCACTTCCGCGATGCACACACCCCGCCGGCACCCCTCGTCCCGTCCGTTCATGACGGCTCCACGGCCGCAGTTCTACCATCCCGCGAAGGTCATCGACGCGGCCCTGCACGACACCGAACGGGCGATCCGCCGTGCCGAGGGCATCACGATCGTCATCGGCCAGCCGGGGATGGGCAAGTCGCTGCTCCTGGCGATGATCGCCGAGCACGTCCGCGACGACTTCGACGTCGCCCTGCTCTCCGGCGCCCGGATCTGCACCCGCCGCGCCCTCTGGCAGTCGATCCTCGCCGAGATCGGCGAACCCTATCGGGGGATCGACGAGGTGGAACTGCGGATCGCGCTGGTGGAGCGGATCCGCGGGCTGGCCGCAACCGGGTCCGGGCTCGTGATCCTCGTGGACGAGGCGCAGACGCTGCCCACGCGGTTGATCGAGGAGCTCCGGCTGCTCACCAACGTTCCCACGCCGCTGCCGGCGGTGCACATCGTGCTCGCCGGTTCAACGAAGCTCGAGGAACTCCTCGCCCTGCCGCGGATGGAGAGCCTGGCGCAGCGGATCGCCGTGCGGAACTACCTCGAACCGCTCGACCATGCCGAGACGACTGTCTACGTTCGCGGGCAGATGCGGGCCGCCGGCCTCGACTGGGATGCGGTCTTCGATGCCGGCTGCGACGACGCGGTGTTCGCGGCCACCGACGGCGTGCCGCGGCTCGTCAACCAGCTCTGCGATCATGCGCTGCTCGCCGCGAGCGGGTCGGGCCGGCGGGTCAAGCCCGGCGACATCGCCGCCGCCTGGCGCGAGCTGCAACGGCTGCCGGCACCGGCGGGCCACGGTCGCGGCATGGCGATGGGCGATCGTGCCGACGGCGGGCCGGACCTGGGCTGGCCGGGGACGGACGATGCGGCGGACGCCGACGGCACGATGGTGATGGAGTTTGGCGAGCAGCCCGACGACCATGCCACCGGCGAGTCCGCCACGGCGGGCGAAGCCGGCGATGGGTCGGGCCGGCAGATGGGAACCGATCCGTGGGGCGGTCCTGATGTGGAACTGGTTTTCGATGCCGGCGGCGACCCGTTCGCCGAATTCTTCGAGCATGATCGGGACCCGGTCGAGCGCCGGCGGGGGGGGAGAGAGGACGACTTCAGCGGCTGCGTGCGGGTGACGAACCGCACAGGGGAGCCGCTGGGGACGGCTCCCGGCGGGCTGGAGCGGCTCGAACTTCCCGCCCTGCGGACCCCGCCTGCGGCCCCTGCCACACCAGCGGACGACGATCATCCGCCCGTCGCCTGCGCGGTCGATGCCGACGCCGACGTGCTGGTGATCGAGGACGATCTGTCGGAGCCGACGCCCCCCCAGACCGTGGTCCCGGTGCGTGCGGGCGATTATCGCAACCTGTTCGCCCGCCTGCGCCGCGGCGGCTGGAACGCCTGACCGCCGGCCTTAGACGGTCAACGACAGGCGGGCCGGCGCCGCCCGTCGCCGGGCGTCAGTTGCGAAACAGGGGGGACGGGCCGAGCGTCGGCGACGTCGGCGGCTGCATCTCCGGCAGCGGCGCGGGCCGCTGCGCGTCCTGCTGCTGCGGCGGCGACGCGGCCATCTCGCGGCGCAGGGCCTCGAGGCCCATTTGCGCGTCGAGCAGCGTCGGCGTGATCTCCAGGGCCCGCTCGAAGGCCTCGATCGCCTCCTGCCGCTTGCCCTGCTTCGTCAACATGACGGCGTAGTTGTTCCAGCCCACCGCATTCCGCGGATAGCGGTCGATCACCATCCGGTATTTCCGCGCCGCGAGGTCGAACCGGGCCAGCGCCGACTCGGCGGCCTGCTTCGCCTCGGCGGTCCGGTTGGCCTGGGCGGCGGCGTTGGCCGCGTTCTCCAGCGTCATCGCCTGCTGGCCCGTCGCGACGAGGAACTCCAGCGCCGCCGGGTCCTCCTTCTCCAGCATCGCGAGGAAGGCGGCGTCGAACTGGTCGACCCGGCCGCACTCGAGGAGCGCATTCAGCAGATTGACGCGAAACAGCGGGATGTGCGGCGTGGCGTTCACCGCGCGTTCGAAGCCGGCGATTGCCTCGTCGCAATTCCGCTGCTGGAGGTGCGTGGTGCCGAGGTTGTTGTGCGTCTCGCCGAGATCGGGCCGCAGTCGCGACGAGTTCTTGAAGTGCTCGTGGGCGGCCTGGATGTCGCCACGGGCCGCCCTCCAGGCCCCGAGCCGGTTGTGGGCCTGCCAGGCGTCGGGATTCGACGCCAGCGTGTAGGTCCACTGCCGATCCTCGTTGAACCACGCGCCCGCATAGCGAAAGGCGGAGAACGCGAGCACGACGACCACGGCCGCGGCGGCCGTGATCGCCAGCCGGCGTTCGTTCTCGTCGAGCCGGTGGGCCCACCAGGCCGCGGCGGCGCTGCCGAGCATGATCAGGCTGATCATCGGCAGGTAGAGGAAGTGGTCGCAGACCCAGGTGATCCGCATGTAGGAGATGGTGATGAAACCGAGGACCGGCAGGAGCATGAGCACGAAAAAGCCGAAGGCGAAGAGGACGTGCCGGGGCCATCCGGCCCTGCGGGCCGGCCCGACGCACTGCCACACCAGCCAGCCGACCGCGGCAAACATCAGCGGCCAGGGGAGCAGCTGCCAGACCTTCACCGGCTGGACCTGCCACTGCGGGTAGATGGGGAGCAGGCCGAACGGCCAGACCGTCTTCCAGACGTAGAACGGGATCGCCATGCCGGAGATCGCCAGCCGCGGCAACACGCCCTCGATCGGCATCCGCTCCTGGCCGATGGCCCGGCCGTGCTGGTAGTAGAGCGTCATCAGGCCGAGCAGCAGCGAGACGAGGAAGAACGGTCCGGAATGGATGATGTCCATCGGGCCGATGCGTCCGCGCCGCCACCAGACATAGAGCAGGATGACGACGGGAAACATGACGACCGACGTCTTGGCGAGCATCGCCAGGAGGAAGCAGAGAATCGACAGCGCGTAGTTGCCCCAGACCCGAGGGGAATCCCAGTCGCCGGCCTCGCGCTCCGCGTCGTCGAAGAGGACGAAGTGGATGGCGGCGAGGAGAAACAGCGGCTGGCAGAGCGTGTTCTTGAGCTCGGAAATCCACGACACCGACTCGACGCCGATGGGATGGACGGCGAACAGCAGTCCGGCCAGCCAGCCGCCGGGGAGCTTCATGACGTTCATCAGCCGCCAGAGGAGAAGGGCGGCGGCGGCGTGAAGGGCGATGTTGACGGTGTGGTAGCAGGTCTTGACGTTCTCGACCGCGGCCGCCAATTCCTTCGGGAGCATGGCGGGATTGGAAACCGACCCGAGGAGGTCCGCCGGCATGTTGGGATCGTAGGCGGGCCCAAAGAGCTGCCACTGGAGCCAGAACGCCGTGGCCGTGAGCGGAAAGTAGTCGGCTCCGTCCGGGGCGACCCAGAATTTCCTGACGTCGTACTGCGGATTCTTGACGGTGACGTTCTTCCAGATCGACGTGTCGTCATCCCAGAGCCAGTCGCCGTGCAGCGAAGGAGAGTAGATCCAGGCGCAGAAGACGGCGATCAGGGCCACCTTGATCAGGGTCTCGGCCCACGGGCCGCCGAGCGGGGGAGTGCCGGCCGCGGCGATCCCCTTCGCCCCGTGCACCGGCGCAGCGATGTCGGCGGGACGGCTGGAAGGAAGCGGCGGCGGACGGCGTGCTGATGACATGCGAAGACGAACTCCTGCCGGGAAACGTCACGCCCGGCTCGGCCCCTGTCTGCCGGCGGCTTCCCCTGGACGACCGAGTCTACCCCGGGCCGCGGTCCGGACAAATGCGGTGCAGACGCCGGTCGAACCGGGGGAGCGGTCGCGGATTGGATTGCCGCGGCGCGCATCCGCGGGAGCCGATCAATCCCCGCCGGCGGTCGCGAGCGCCCGCGCCAGGGCGGCCGCCACCTCGGGCGTGAGCATCAGGTCGGCCACGCAGCGGGCGGGATCGGCGAATCTCGGATCCGCGGCAACCGCCCGGACCGCCGCCTCGTGCGCCTGTCCACGTTTTCCCTGGGCTTCGAGGATCACCGACCATTGGACGAGCACCGCGGCCTGCGCGCCCCCAGGACCGCGGACGAACGGCTCGAGGATTCGTTCGGCCTCGGCCGGTCGGCCGGCCTCGTTGAGGGCAGCGGCGAGGCCGAGGATCGGTGTCCTTCCGCCGGGGTTCTTTCGCCAGGCATCGGTCCAGAGCGCGACCGGATCGACCCACACCTTCTGCCGTTCCATGCTCGCGAAGGCGAGGATGAACACGACGCCGGTGGCGGCCTCGACGAGCCGGCGGCGAAGCCCCGGGCGACGGACGACCCACGGGGCCTCGAGCAGGCAGCCGACCGCGATCCCGACTCCCGCCAGCGCATGCCGCATGGCGAGCAGGACCGCGGCCAGCGTGAATCCGGCGACGAGCAGGTCTTCGCGGTAGGTCGGCTCGCAGACCGCCTCCGTGACGAGCGGATGGCAGGCGAACACCGCCGCGGCCAGCAGGCTGGCGGCGGTCCGCGGGCCCGCGGCGTCGGGACCGGCCGGCAGGCTGCAGACCGCCCGTGTCACGCCCCAGACGAGGACGGCGTTGAGTGCGTGCAGGAGGATGCTCGTGAGGTGGTAGCCGAAGGGCTCACGGCCCCAGACCGCGGCGTCCAGCATCAGCGAGGCGAGATGGACGGGGCGGTTGAAGTCGAGCACGTCCAGCGCCAGCACGCGGAACGTGAGCACGGAGAGCCAGTTGGCGGGATCGTGCAGGAAGGAATCGACGAGGATCTGCATCCGCGCGTCGTAGACGAACCCCGCGCTGAGCGTTCCCGAGAACACCGCCACGGTCAGGGCCGCGATCGCCAGCGGCTGGCGTTACGCCGGGGCGGCCATGCGGTCAGTCTCCCGGCTTCGGTCCGCCCGCGCCGAGCGGGATGCAGACGAGGTCGCCCGTTGCCGACTCGATCGCCGGCCCGACGCCGTCGAGGCCGCGGAGCAGTTCCTCGATCTTCCGGCCGCGCTCGGGGAAGCCGTTGCGGTTGAGGAGCACGGCGGCGAACCCGCGCCGGCGCATCTCCGCCACCGCCCTCGACGGCTCGATCGCCGCCAGCTCCAGCTGCCAGCGGTCGCGTTCGCGTCCCTTGATCGCCCCGAATGAATAGCGCAACTGCCGGCTGAAGAGGTAGGGACGGAAGTGGTCGTACGGCGGGATGCCGGGCGCGGGTGCCTCGGGATACTCCATGACCGGCAGTTGAAACACCATCGCCCCGACGGGCAGCGCGGCCTCTATCTTTGCCGTGAACTCGCGGTCGGCCGCCACCAGTTGGGCGACGTGGGCCTGCAGCTCCCGGGCCGGGGGCCGCGGCACCTGATCGCGGAGCACGACCAGTGAGCAGATGAATGGCGCGACCAGCCAGACCAGTTCATGGCCGCCGCTTCCGGCAACGCCGGCGGCGTCGCCGGGCCGCGTCCTGGCCGCCTGGATCTCCGACAGCCGACGGGCCGCCCAGAGGAGCGCGATGGCGAGGATCACGATGCTGTAGCGGCAACTGGCCCGGAACATCGTGATTCCCAGCGCCCCGAGGATGGAGTTCAGGCCGCCGGTCGCGAACATGATCACGATCCACAGCACCTGCCAGGCCTCCATCGGCACGGCGTCCTGGCGGCGTCGGACCGCGGCCGCGACTGCCGTCCAACCGAGCCAGCCCAGCGCTGCCACTCCGATAAGCCCGAGATACGAGGACTGCTCGTCGAGAAGCGGCGCGGCCTGGTGATGCCCCCGCGCCCAGGCGGCCACGAAGGCCGACCGGTGCGTCACCGGCGGGATGACGAGATCGACGAGCTTGAGGCCGTAGATCTCCAGCCACTTATATTCGCGGACGAGCGCGCCCCGATTCGGGCCATGCGCCCAGCCAAACGTCCAGGTGTCGAGGCTCATGAGAATGACGGCGGCGGCCGCGGCCCCGATGACGGCACAGGCGGCCTGCAGGGCCGGCCGGCCGCGGCTCTGGGCATACAGCACCAGAGCCCCGATGAGCACGAGCTGGCAGAAGACGTTCGTGTAGTAGACGAACATCAGCCCGGTGAGCACGCTGATACCGATCGCCCAGCGGAACCGGCCCGAGCCCCATTCCAGCCCCGGCGCCGTGGCCACCCAGCGCCACACGAGCGCGAACAGCGGCACGTGCCAGGCCCACTGAACCTGCAGGTGATGGGGCGACTGGGCGAAGAAGAAGGGAGCGAGCCCGTAGGCCAGTCCGGCGACGAACGACCAGTTCGGCAGGCAGCCGCCGGCGCGGGCCACCGCATAGCAGGTCGCGGCCGCGAGCAGGTGCCCGCTGAGCATGCCGACGTTGAGCCCCATGAACAGCCCGAAGACCTTCGCCAGCAGCCCGAAGAAGGCCAACTGCAATTCCTCGATCATCGGCCAGTCGGACCAATTCGATCCGAACGGCGCCCCCAGTTCGGGCACGTGCTTCCAGAACAGCGGCGGCATCTGCCCCGCGGCCGCCGCCTTCAGCCCTGCATAGGTGGAGATGACGTCCGACTTCTCGGGATCCTCGATGTAGGCAAGTGGCTGCGACCAGTCCGCTTCGGTGCGGATGCCGTGGCCGTCGCACCATGCCCAGCCGACCACGACCAGCAGCACGCCGAGCAGCAACGCATCGATTCCGGACGGCCATGCCGCGGCCAACCAGCCAGCCGGCGCGGCCGTCGTGGGGGGAGTCCGGTCCCTGCCGTCCGGTTTCGCATCACCGCTGCCCATGAATACCTCTTTTCCGTCCCCTGCCGCGCCGGGTTCCCACGGATGACCCGTGGTCGTTCGGCCATGCCCGGCACGCACTATACCGGCAAAACAAGGGTCGCAACCGTCGGCTGGTGCCTCGGTGGAGGGCGCCACGCCTCGGATCGTCGTTCAGGGCGCGATAGTGGCCGCGGTCCTCGCTGTGTGGACGCGCGGCCGGACGAGCCCGCGGAGAAGCCCGGGGCAACATGCGAGCCATTGCCGCAGGGGCGACGGGAGTCGAGAATTCGACGGTGAACTTCTGAATTCCGCACCCGTCTGCAGTCGGCGTTCCGCGCCGGCCAGGCAGATTTCCTCGCGAGCCCCTCCGTGGCAAAGCCCGACCCGCTCGTACGAGCCGCGCTCGACTTCCTGCCCGGCCGCGTCGATGCCGCCTGAAGGACTGGGCCGCCCCTCCGCGACACACTCCCATGCCGCTCCGCAAACCCACGATCGGTATCCTCACCGGCGGCGGCGACTGCCCCGGGCTCAACGCCGTCATCCGGGCCGCGACCAAGTCGGCCTGCCGGCTGGGCTACGACTGCATCGGGTTCCTGCGCGGCTACGAAGGGCTGGTCGAGCCGGTCAGCTACATGCCGCTCTCGCCGCACAACACCAGCGGCATCCTCCTCCAGGGCGGCACGATCCTCGGCTCGACCAACCGGGGCCGCTTCTCCGCCCTCGTCGGGGAGGGGGACCGGGTGCGGATCGACCCCGAACTGCTGGCAGCGGCCGCGGACACGCTGCGTCGGCTCGACATCTGCGGACTCGTCTGCGTCGGCGGCGACGGTTCCCTGGCGATCGCCCAGCAGCTCCACGAGCACGGCATGCCGGTGGTCGGGGTGCCGAAGACGATCGACAACGACCTCGGTGGCACCGCCTTCACCTTCGGCTTCGACTCCGCCGTGGCCTGTGCCACCGACGCGCTCGACCGGCTCCACACGACCGCCGCCAGCCACGAGCGCGTGATGGTGCTCGAGGTGATGGGCCGGCACGCCGGCTGGATCGCCCTCCATGCCGGCATCGCCGGGGGAGGCGACGTGATCCTGATCCCCGAAATCGTCTGGGACTTCGAGCACGTCTGCCGCAAGGTCCGCCAACGCGAGGCCGAGGGGAAGCGATTCACGCTCGTCGTCGTGGCCGAAGGCGCCCGGCTCCCCGACGGCGGGCTCGTGCACGACGGCGGCACAGCGGGGCGAAGCCAGGTGAAACTCGGCGGCGTCGGCGAGATCGTCGCCCGGGAGATCGCCCGGCGGCTCGACCGGGACGTGCGGGCCGTGGTTCTCGGCCACCTGCAACGGGGCGGGCCACCGACCAGCTTCGACCGGGCGCTGGCCACCCAGTTCGGGGCCCACGCGGTGCGGCTGGTGCACGAGGGACGGTTCGGGGAGATGGTCTGCTACCGGCCGCCGCGGATCGACAGCGTGCCGATCGCCGAGGCGATTCGGCAGCTCTCCACCGTGGACCCGCATGGCTCGGCCGTGCAGGCCGCCCGCGCCCTCGGCATCGGCTTCGGCGACGCCGCCGACGCCAGTCCGTTCGCCTGACCCGATCCGCTCAGCCGTCCGGCGTGTCGATGAGATGCTGAAGCCGGGCGGCGAGTTCCGGCGCATAGCGGACCGGCCACGTGGCATCGATGAGGCCGATGTCGAGCATGTCGAGGAGGTGCACCTGATCCTTGCGGCGATAGGACGTGAGCTTCATCCGCACCAGGGCCTCGAGCGCCAGCACCCGGTACGACTTGAACGTCACGCTCTCGGCCGCATCGGGCACCGCCGCCAGGTATTCCGGCCGCACCTTCTCCCCCGAGAAGATCACGTGCACCGCGTCCCGCGGCCGGGCCTCCGGACCGTCGAGAAACATCTCGACGCCGGCGACGCGGCGGTACACGAACCCGGCGCGGTCGAGCGCCTCCACGGCCCGACCGAGATCCTCGCGGCGCAGGACCAGATCCACGTCCTGCGTGAACCGCACGGCCGCCTCGTCCACCTGCTCCACCCAGGCCATCACCGCGTTGCCGCCGATCACGGCATAGGGGACTCCCGCGGCCTCGAGGGCCGCCGTCGAACGCAGCAGCCGATCGCGAACCCTTTCCACGGCGCGCTCCAATCGGTCGAGGGCCAGCAGCCCGTCATATTCGGTCATCGGTGGCGGTCTCCGGATGCCACGATCATACCCCGGGGGGAGCATGCCGTGTCCGGCACGACGGCCCTCATCGCCCCTTGCCCGTCGTTCTCAGGAATGGTCTGATTGCCGAGCGAAGCCGGGGTCACGAGCACCATATTTTCAAGCGAGCGGGGGAGAGCGACTGATGGCAGCGTCGGAAAAGGCGGCCGGCCGCGTGGCCAGCGTGATGCAGGAAGACCGGGTGTTTCCGCCGCCGGCGGAGTTTTCCCGCCGCGCCCGGATCGGCTCGCTGGACGAGTACCGGAAACTCTACGACGCCGCGGCCTCCGACCCCGAGGGCTTTTGGCACGAACGGGCCCAGGCCCTGCCCTGGATGAAGCCTTACTCGAAGGTGCTGCACTGGGAGCCGCCGTTCGCGAAATGGTTCGTCGACGGCCACACGAATGCCTCGGCCGCCTGTCTCGACCAGCACGTCGCCGCCGGCAAGGGGGACAAGATCGCGCTGGTCTGGGTGGGCGAGCCGACGGGCGAGCGGCGCGAATACACCTACCGGCAGCTCCACGCGGAGGTCTGCCGGTTCGCCGCGGGCCTGGAGAAGCTCGGCGTGAAGCAGGGCGAGGTCGTCTCGATCTACATGCCGATGACGCCGGAGCTCGTGATCGCGATGCTCGCCTGCGCCCGGATCGGTGCCGTGCACTCCGTGATCTTCGGAGGGTTCTCGAGCGAGGCGATCGCCGACCGCAACCACGACGCCAGGGCCGTGGCCGTGATCACCGCCGACGGCGGCTGGCGGCGCGGGGCGCAACTACCGCTCAAGAAAAACGTCGACGCGGCACTGGCCTCGACGAGCCATCCGCCCACGACCGTGAAGCACGTGATCGTGCTCAAGCGCACCGGGCAGCCCTGCGACATGGTGCCGGGCCGCGACGTCTGGTGGCACGACCTCGTCGCCGGCATGCCCGCCGACAAGGCCCCCACGCCGATGGATTCCGAGGCCCCGCTGTTCATCCTCTACACCAGCGGCTCCACCGGAAAACCGAAAGGCATCAAGCACACGACGGCCGGCTATTTGCTCTGGGCCAAGACCACGGCCGAGTGGGTGTTTGACCTGCAGGAGGACGACCTCTTCTGGTGCACCGCCGACTGCGGCTGGATCACCGGCCACAGCTACGTGACCTACGGCCCGCTCGCCGCCGGCGCCAGCATCCTGATCTACGAGGGTGCCCCGAACGCTCCGCACGAGGGCCGCTTCTGGGAGATCATCGAGCAGGAGAAGCCGACGATCTTCTACACGGCCCCGACCGCGATCCGCTCGTTCATGAAATGGGGCATGCAGCACATCGAGGGCCGCGATCTCTCCAGCCTCCGCCTCCTCGGCAGCGTCGGCGAAGGGATCAATCCCGAAGCCTGGATCTGGTACCACGAGGTGATCGGCGGCAAGCGCTGCCCGATCGTGGACACCTGGTGGCAGACCGAGACGGGCGGGATCATGATGAGCCCGCTGCCCGGCTGCACGCCGACGAAGCCGGGCAGCTGCACGCTGCCGTTGCCGGGCGTCGTGCCGCGGATCGTCGATGCCGCCGGCGAGCCCGTGGACCGGGGCGAGGGGGGCTGGCTGGTGATGGAAAAACCCTGGCCGGGCATGCTCCGCGGCATCTGGGGGGACGACGAGCGGTTCGTCGAGACCTACTGGTCTCGAGTCCCTGGTAAATATCTGGCCGGCGACAACGCCCGGCAGGACGCCGACGGCTACTACTGGATCATGGGGCGGATCGACGACGTGCTCAACGTCGCCGGCCACCGGCTGTCCACGATCGAGATCGAAAGCGCGCTGGTCAGCCATCCGGCCGTCGCCGAGGCGGCCGCGGTGGGCCGGCCGCACGACGTCAAGGGGGAGGCGGTGGCGGTGTTCGTGACGCTCAAGAGCGGCGAGCCGAACGACGCCCTCAAGGACGCCCTCCGCAAGCACGTGCGGCACCAGATCGGGGCCCTCGCAGCGCCCGACGACATCCACTTCTCGGCGGCCCTGCCCAAGACCCGCAGCGGCAAGATCATGCGCCGGTTGCTCCGCGACATCGCCGCCGGCCGGGAGACCGTCGGCGACACGACGACGCTGGAGGACTACACCGTCCTCGCCAGCCTGCGCGGTAATGACGAGTGATGTCCGGTTCCCTGAAAACCTCGAAACAGCCGTCCCATCCCGTTGCCTGCCGCCCCCCGGAGCATCTGCTCGTCCCACCCTGCTATCGGCACATCCACAAGGGGTTGCCCGTACCCCGCGAGCCGGCGTTGCTGGCAAGCGAAGGCAGGATGCCGAGAGCGCAGCCAGCATCGAGTGAACGAAGGCCCGGAGGGCCGCAGTGAACGTCCGGCGAACGGGGTGCGGGCAACCCCGTCCGGCGGCGACACCACGCACCATGCTTGAGCCACCGCACAAGCCCGAACTCCTGGCCCCCGCCGGCGACTGGGACTGCGCGCGCGCCGCCATCGCCAATGGCGCCGACGCCGTCTACTTCGGCATCGACACCGGCTTCAACGCCCGGGCCCGGGCCGCCAATTTTTCCCTCGCCGACCTGCCGCGGCTCATGGACCTGCTCCATGGCCACGGCGTCGCCGGCTACGTCACGCTCAACACGCTGGTGTTCAGCGACGAACTGGCGGAGTTCGTCCGCGTGGCCCGGGAATGCGCCGCCGCGGGGGTCGATGCGGCGCTCGTGCAGGACGTGGGGGCGGCCCGGTTGCTCCGGGCCGCCTGCCCCGGCCTGCCGCTCCATGCCTCGACGCAGATGACGCTCACCAGCGCCGAGTGCATCGCGCTGGCCGGGGAACTGGGGATGGAGCGGGTGGTGCTGGCCCGCGAACTGTCGCTCGAGGAGATCGTGGCGATCCGGCGCGAGACCACCATGCCGCTGGAGGTGTTCGTCCACGGTGCCCTGTGCGTCGCCTACTCGGGGCAGTGTCTGACGAGCGAGTCGCTCGGCGGGCGGAGCGCCAACCGCGGCCAGTGCGCCCAGGCCTGCCGGCTTCCCTATGACCTCGTCTGCGACGGCCGCGACGTCGACCTCGGGCCGCAACAATACCTCCTCTCGCCCCAGGACCTCGCCGCCTGGGCCCTCGTGCCCGACCTCGTGGCCGCCGGCGTGGCCTCGCTCAAGATCGAGGGCCGTCTCAAGACCCCCGAATACGTGGCGAACATCACCCGGCACTACCGGCGGGCGATCGACGCGGCCGTGGCTGGCCGGCCGGCGGACGTGACGCCCCGCGACGTCGAGGAGATGGAGCTCTCCTTCTCGCGCGGGTTCTCCCCCGGCTGGCTGAAGGGCTGCGACCACAAGATGCTGGTGCCGGCGACGAGCAGCGCGAAGCGCGGCGTGCGGCTGGGCACGGTCGTCGGCTGCGGCCGCGGCCGGGTCGTCGTCGATCTCGCGGCCGGTCTCGTCGGCGGCGTGCAGCGCGGCGACGGGGTGGCCATCGCCTCAGGCGTGACCAGCGACGAGGCGACCGGCGGCCGCGTCTACGAGGTTTTTCATGGGGGCCGGTCGGTGACCGAAGCGGTGACGGCGGGCCGCGTCGAGCTGGCATTCGCGAGCGGGGCGATCGATTTCGCCGCGGTCCGGCCGGGCCAGCCGGTCTGGAAGACCGACGACCCCAGGCTCACGGCCCGGCTGCGCCGCACGTTCGCGGGCGACCTGCCGGCCCGCCGCCAGCCGGTCGATCTCCACGTCGCGGCCGCCGTGGGCGACGTCGTGCGGATCACGGCCCGGGCGGCCGAAGGCGGCTCCTGCTCGGTCGCTTCCGCGGAGCCTGCCCAGGCGGCAACGCGGCATCCGCTCACGATCGAGACCCTCCGTGACCAGCTCGGGCGATTGGGGGGCACGCCGTTCACGCTCGGCACGCTGACGGCGGAGATCGCGGGAGGACCGCTCGTGCCGTTCAGCGTGCTGGGGGCGCTGCGGCACGAACTCGTGGCGGCGCTCGAACGGGCCGAGGCCGACCGGCGGCGGGCCGGCATGGCGCCGACGGCGGCGGAGCCGGCCCGCCCGTTTCCGCCGTTCCTCGTGCCCCCCCCGGCCGCGGCCGGCGCGGCCGCTGCGGCCACACTCCACGTGCTCGTCCGCTCCCTCGAGCAGCTCCAGGCCGCGATCGCCGCCGGGGCCCGGAGCCTGTACGCCGACTTCGCCGATATCCGCCAGTATCGCGAGGCCGTGACGGCAGCCCGCGCCGCCGGCGCGACGATCCTCCTCGCCACGCCGCGGATCCAGAAG
The DNA here is from genome assembly GCA_044360305.1 of Pirellulales bacterium. Classification (GTDB taxonomy): domain Bacteria; phylum Planctomycetota; class Planctomycetia; order Pirellulales; family UBA1268; genus QWPN01. The sequence continues at coordinate 6,736 of JBIKKQ010000013.1, read as the reverse complement.
CCGGGAGAGCTCGGCATCTTCCGGCTCCTCGCCCGGCAGGAGCCGGACGGGATTCTCGTGCGGAATCATGCCGGGCTGCGGTTCTTCGCGCCGCTCGGTCTGCCGCTGGTCGGCGACTTCTCGCTCAACGTGACCAACGAGTACACGGCCGACTTCTTCCGGGCGGCCGGCTGCGGCCGGGCGACGGCCTCCTACGACCTCAACCGCGAGCAGCTCCTCGGGCTCGTGGCGCAGACGCCTCCGGCCTGGCTGGAGGTGGTGATCCACCAGCGGATGCCGCTCTTTCACATGGAACACTGCGTGTTCTGCGCGGTCCTCTCGCCTGGCACCAACAAGAGCAATTGCGGCCGCCCCTGCGACCGACACGTCGTCCAGCTCCGCGACCGGATCGGCATGGAGCATCCGCTGACGGCCGACGTCGGCTGCCGCAACACGCTGTTCAACGCCGTCCCACAGAGCGCGGCGGAGGTGGTGTCGACGCTCCTCGCCCGCGGAATCGGCCACTACCGGGTCGAGTTGCTCGACGAGCCGGCGGCCGAGATCGGCCGCGTGATCGGCACCTACCGCGACCTGCTCGCGGGGCGAACGACCGGCCGCGAGGTCTGGCAGTCACTGCGGGCGACGAACCGCGTCGGCGTCACCCGGGGCACGCTCGAGGAGCGACGCAACCCGCTGGCCGTGATCTGACTGCCCATCGCCGGCCTGCCTGTCCCGGCATCGGTCGGGATCACCGATCGATCGACGCCCCGGCAACGCGCCGACGAGGGCAGCAACGGCCCGCTGCACCGACCGCGGGTAGCGGGCACGAACCGCCGCCGGGATCTTCAGGCGGTCGAGCCCGCGAAACGTGTACAAGCTCCGCGGATCGAGGCCATGGCGGCGGAGCAGATGAACCAGATCGCAGAGTGCCTGGTCCGGCGGCGCCAGGCTCCCGTGCGGAGGCGGGGCGTGCATCCGCGAGTTCACGCAGACGAACACGAGCGTGCCCAACGGCGTGCTCCGGCGGCGTGAACGGTTGTGACGCCGGAGCGTGAAGCATTCGATCTCGGAGGGCTGCTGGGTGATGAAGCCGTGCCGGGCGAGTGCAAAGCCGCCGGTCACGTAGGCATCGGCGTCGATCGACCGCGCCAGCGATTCGGCCGTCACGCCTTCGGGCAGCCCGTATCGGCCGGGCACCCAGCGGCGGACCACCCCCTGCCGCACGAGCCGGCCGAGCTGGACATTGATCGTCGCCGGCGACACGTTGGCCACGTTCGCCAGTTCAGTCACGGAGAACACCGTCTTGCCGTGGCGGTCGCGTTGCTCCACGAGAAACCGCACCAACGCGACTGCCTTCATGGCGCGGGCCCCTCCGCGAGCAGCATCCCCGTCAGCAGCGGGCGAACGCACTCCAGCACGGCCCGGCCGCCGCCGACCTCGACGAGCGTCGACGCAGCGGCGGGATCGAGCTGTGAGCCGATCACGGCGTCGAGCATCTTCGCGTGGTGGTTGGCGGATCGCCCGAGATCGTCGAGCCGTCGCCGGACAAGCGATTCGGCGACGTTCAGCCGTGCGAGTTTCGTCCGGATGCGACGGGCGGCGTCGGGGGCGGCGTGGTTGGCGAACAGGTGCAGGTCGAGCAGGTCGCGATGTTCGAGATGCGTCCGGGTGATGATCGCGATGACCTTCGATTCCATCATGTCGGCATCGGAGGCGGTGCGGTAGACGATGCCGTCGGTCGTCCGAGCCGCCGGTGGATCGACACACTCGATCCGCAGGATGTCGACGGGAATCTCGATTCGGCCCAGCGTCGAACCGAGCCTCCGGAACGCGAGGTCGATGGTCATGACGGCGACGGACTCGTGTCCGGTGCCGCGGGCCGCGGCCGCGCTCCCTTCCAGGCCGAGCCGGCGGCGGACGTCGGGAAGCAGCCTGCGTTGGAAAACCGCGATCAGTTCGCCCCGCTTCGCAGCGAGATCGCCCTGCCAGTGGTAGTCGATGTCGATCGACCGGCGGACGCCGCGGTCGAGCAACCGGTAGCGAAACCCACCCACGAGCCAGAGGCCGGCACCGGCCGGCTGCGTGGCCACCAGTGACGCGACCAAACGCTGTATCTGTTCAGAGATTTGCTGGGCTGAATCCGCCATGTCGTCGATCCACCCGCGTAATAAAGCAAATCACAATCGATCTGTTTTGTTACGCAATAAACGCATTCCTCCAGATCCGGCGTTCACGGCGAACCGGCGGATCCGTCGCGTTCCGTTGGTCGGCAACCGGGCCGGGGCGGTTTGCCAGCCGTGAACCCGCTCTGGGAGACGGCCATGAAAAACGCCGGCCCGGGGCGGCGATGCCACCCCGGGCCGGCGGGAATCGAAATCCGTGATCAGCAGCCTGACCGGCCGCTCACTTGCTCATCTTCGTGAGCGTCTCGATCATCGGCGTGACGACCGGGCCGAGAAGGTCCTTGACCCCCGGCAGCGCCATCACCGTCTGGACAATCTTGCCGAGCAGGCCGAGCTTGTCCGCGATCACCTTGGCGAACGCGGGCTTCTCGTCAGCCGGCAGTCTGCCCGCCTCGTCCTCGAGCGTCGCGAGCAGCGGGCCGAACTTCTCCAGTTCCGGAATCGCGGCCTTCGCCGAGTCCGCGTCCGTGACGCCGCCGAGCGTCTTGGCGAGGCCCGTGAACAGGCTGCCGGCGGTCTTGCCCGCCTCGAGGAACTTCGGGTCGATCGAGAACGTCTCCAGCACCGTGTCGGTGATCGCCTTGCCGGTCTTCTCGATGACCTCGGTGCGGTCCACCGTCACCGGGCCCTTCTTGTCCCGTTCCTCGACGACCACGGCCCGCTCCTCGGGCTTGTTGGCCTGGTTCTTGCTCCACAGGTAGTAGCCCAGCCCCAGCGCGCCGAGCACGAGCAGCGGCAGGAGCCAGCCGGGCATGCCCGCCTTCTCCGGCGCGTGGCCATGGCTGTGGCCGCGGGCCGGCTCGCTCGGCCGGCTGCCACCCGAGACGGCGCCCAGCGCCAGGTCAGGAAGCGAGAAGCCCTTGGGCAGGCCGCCGCGGATGTTCCCCGCTTGCTCGGAGAACAGCCGGGCGACGCCGGCCGCGTCGGGCTTGCCGGTGAACTGCTTGGCCACCGTGCCGAGCACGATCGGCGCCAGGTAGGTGAGCAGCGTCTTCATGATGCCCGGCTGCATGCCGGCGAACGACGCCAGCGCGCCGACGATGCTCTGAAGGGTGTTGCTGTTGCCGCCGCCGAGCAGCGAGCCGAGGAGGTTGCCGCCCAGATTGCCGATGCCGGAGGCCTGGCCGCCGGTGAGAACGCCGGCGAGGTTGCCGAGCATCCCGAGGTCGAGGCCGCCCATCGCCTTGGCGAGCTGGTCGGCGCCGCTGTTGGTCGAGGCCAGCTTGCCGAACACCTGCAGCAGGGCGGGCACCGCCGCGGCCGTGGCCGACTTCGTCTGCGACTCGTTGGCACCGATGAGGCCGCCCAGTTTGCCGAGCACGTCGCCCGAGGACAGCTGGCCGGCAATGAGATCAACAATATTCATCACTCGTCTCCAAAAGGGTAGGGAAATCAAAAACCCGGGCCGTGGCGTCCGCAGGGGATGCGGACCGGCATGGCCCCGTCCTCCCTGACGAGCAGGCTGCGGGACCGCCCCGGCACCGGGCCGGAACGAACCTGCATTCCGGCAGTCTTTGTAGGGGGCGGTGGGGGGGTCTGCAAGGAACCGGTGCCGAATCCGCGGCGGGGACGGGTCCTCACCAGTAGACGTACCGCAGGAACCGCTCCCGGTCGGGGGCCGGCAGGTCGTCCAGCCGGGGGATCGCCCAGCGGTTCTCCTCGGTGTCGATGAGCATCTTGCCGCCGGCGCCGAAGTCCACGGCCTGGGACTGTGTCCAGCGGATCGTGAACATCCGTCGGCCGACGTCGCTGTCGACATCGAAGTCGAGGTAACCATGAGCGAGGGTGGCGGCGTGCACGCGTCGGATCGACCGCACGAGCGCCCGGCGCCGAACCGCAGCCCGGATCACCTCCTGGTCGGCCTCCGGCCAGTCGGCCAGGTTCTCGATCATCCCCAGCTCGCACTCCTCGCCGGCGTCGTTCCATCCGCGGACCGAGAGGTAGCCCTCGGGGTGCGTGGCGGGAAACGTGCGCACCACGAAGATCCCCGCGGCGAGCGGAACGCCGCTCCTGGTCCGGTCGTGGAGTTCGATCCGCTCGTGGACGCCGATGGCGAACCGGCGCGTCGCCGGATCGAGCCATTCGATCTGCGCCGCGTTGGGCGGGGCGGGCGCGGCCTCGGCCACCGGCCCGGCCGCGGGGGCCGCACCGGCGGCGAGCAGCGTGTCGATCGCCGGCTGCCCGGCGACCTGGGTCTGGATCCTGACGAGCCGGGCGTAGAGCCCGTCGGCGGCGAGCAGGGCGGCGGGCGTTCCCTCCTCGACGAGCCGGCCGCGGTCGAAGCCGAGGATCCGGTCGGCGTTCCGCAGCGTGGACAGCCGGTGGGCGATGGCGATCGTCGTCCGGCCGCGGACGAGCACGGCAAGCGCCTCCTGGATGCTCTTCTCCGCCTCGGCGTCGATGTTGCTCGTCGCCTCGTCGAGGACGAGGACCCGCGGGTCGGCGAGCAGGGTGCGGGCGATCGACAGCCGTTGCTTCTCGCCCCCCGACAGGCCGGCCCCGTGCTCGCCGAGCAGCGTCTCGTAGCCGAGCGGCTGGCGGCAGATGAAGTCGTGGGCTCCGGCTGCTCGGGCGGCGGTCAGCCCCGCGCGGACCGTCGCCTCCGGGCGGCCGTAGGCCAGGTTCCGCCAGATCGTGCCCCGAAACAGGAACGACTCCTGGAACACGATCCCCAGCCCGCGGCGCAGGTCGTGCATGGCGAGTTCGCGGATGTCGATGCCGTCGACGAGAATCCGTCCCTCCTGCACGTCGTGAAACCTGGACAGCAGTCCGACGAGCGTGGATTTGCCCGATCCCGACCGGCCCACGATCCCGACGAGCTCCCCCGGCGCGACGTCGAACGAGACGTCGTGCAGCACCGGCTGGTTGCGGTCGTAGCCGAAGGTCACGTGCTCGAAGCGGATCGCCCCGCGGACCGGGTTCCACGGCCGCGGGGCGGCCGGATCCTCGACGACCGCCGGCGTGTCGAGCAGTTCCAGCACCCGCTTGCTCCCCGAAAGGAAGCTCGTCAGCCAGGTGGTGAAGTTCGACAGGGCGCCCAGCGGGGCGTAGAACATCGCCAGGTAGGCGAGGAAGGCGATCAGCTGGCCGAGCGTCATGCTGCCGCCGATCACGTCGCGGCCCCCGACGTACCAGACGATCAGGCCGCCGAGCCCGAACACGACCTGCATCGTGGCGGCGTAGGTGGTGTTGGTGTGCTCCACCCACTCGCGCAGCCGCCGCAGATGGTCGCTGGCGTCGGCGAACCGGCCCTCCTCGCGCGGCTCCTGGGCGAAGGCCTTGACGACGCGGATGCCGGAGAGCATGCCCGAGAGGGTCGCCATCTGCTTGCTGGAGGCGTCCCAGAGCCGGTAGTGCCGCGGATAGACGTGCCGCCAGAAGATCCACGAGCCGAGGATCACCAGCGGGACCGGAATCAGCGTGAACAGGGCGAGCGTGGGATTGATCCACACCAGCATCGCCCCGACACCGACGAGCTGCACGATCTGGAGCAGGAACCCGCCGGTGAGCTGGTGCATCAGGCCGTGGAGCACCTCGCTGTCGTGGGCCACGCGGCTGATCATCGAGCCCACCTGGTGCCGGTCGTAGTAGGCCACCGACAGGCCCTGCAGTTTGGCGACCAGCTCCCCGCGCAGGGCGGCCGTCAGGCGGGCGCCGATCGCCGTGGCGAGCCGCCCCTTGAGCACGCCCACGGCCGAGAGCAGCACCCGCGACAGGGCCAGCGCCACGACGACCACGAGCAGCGCGGTGCGGAAGTCGGGGCCGGTACCGTCGGCCCGGGTGGAAAGGATGTCGTCCACGAGGTGCTGCTGGAGCTTGGGCGGCACCAGTTCCGCCACCACGCCGACGAGCGTCAGCAGGCAGAGCATCACGGCCCCGCGGGCGTGCGGCGCGAGCAGCGCCCCGACGCGGCGCAAAACCCGTCCCCGGTGCAGGCACCGTGGGCAGGCGTCCTCGCCGTGTGCCAGCCGCAGGCTGCAGGCCGGGCAGCGCGGCGGATCGACCGGGCCTTCGAGTTGCACGGCGGTGCCGGGGAGCCCCACCGCCAGGTCGGCGCGGCTTCGCTCCAGGGCCCGCGACACCCGGTGGAACCGGCCCGCGAGGGCGTTGGAGTAGCGGAGGAGGTCGATCCAGCCGTCCCCCGTGCGCACCTGCAGCGTGCCCCCGCCGACGCCGGCGCTGGTCCGCAGTTCCGCCACGGCCGGCCAGGCGACGTTGCGCAGCACGGCGGCGCCGTCGGTCACCGCGAGGTGGTCGGTGGTCACGACGAGCCACTCGGCGGCCGGATTCCCCTCCAGGGAGATGTCGCTGTCGATCGCCAGCAGCACCGGACGGTGGTTGAGGCCCGCGGCGTCCAGCCGGCGCCGGACCGGGTCCGGGGGCCCCGCCAGGCCGTCGCCGGACGGTGGCTCGGCAGCCGCCCGGCCGGTATCCTCTGCGACGGGGTTGGCCGAGGGCGGTGGCAACGTTCTGTTCACGGCGCCTCGCGGCTGATCAGGTGCGGGTCGGGCATCGGCCCCGTCCCACGACACGGAGGCACGACGATGAACTACGCAGGACGGATGAAACGGGTT
>JBIKKQ010000274.1:0-3499 GCA_044360305.1 Pirellulales bacterium | reverse complement strand
GCGGGGCCGCCGCCCTCGCCGTCTGGCCGGCGTTGGCGGCCGGGACGGCCAGCGTGCCCCTGGCCTGGATCGCGACGAGCGCCGGACTGGCGATCCTCGCCGCCGGCGCCGCGGCCGTCGCCGCGGTGCGTCGCACGACGGTCCCGGAGCGGCCGCGGGCGGCCTGACCGGTCCGTGACGCTTCTTCACTTCGCCGGTTCGGGCTTCTTTTCCGTCGCGGCCGGCACCTGGGCGACGAGCTTCGCGACCTGGGCCGCGGGCACGATCACCAGGGACTGGCCCTGCGTCTTGTTGATCCGCAGGGCGCCGATGCCGAGCAGCGTGCCGTCGAGCGTGAACGTCGGGCAGCCGCGGACCATGTTCGATGTCAGGTAGCAGGCCCGCGGCCGCTCGATGATCGCGGACACCTGCCCGATCGTCAGGGCCGGCTCGTTGTTGAACACGTCGTCGAGCCGGGTCACCGACACGGTCGGATCGGCCATCTGCGGGCGGCCGCCGGCGCCGAGTTCGATGGGAGCGAAGGCGAGGCCCTGGGCCTCCGGAGCATCGGGCTTCGGTCGCACGAAGGCCAGGTCCGAATCAGCGTCCTTGAACACCATCGTGGCCGGGATTTCGGTGCCGTCGGCGAGCAGGATCTCCAGTTCCTTGACCGTGGCGCTGGCCTCCACCTTGATCGGTCCCGCGGGTGTGTTGGCCTCGCGGCCGTCGAGGAGCACGGACGGATCGATGGCGCTCAGCGAGAGCACGACGAGCCCGGTCTTGTCGATCACTGTGGCGTCGGCGCGGACCTTCTGCTCGCGCTCCGGCAGCGTCATGCCGGGTCGGTCCGTGGCGGTGAAGCGAAGCGTCGCCACCGCGGTCACCTTGACGATCGCCTCGCGGTTCTTCTCGAACACCCGCCGGGCTTGTGCGGCGCTGGTGGCCGGGTCCTGCGCCGCCACCTCGAAGCTGGCGAAGAAGAAGCCGGCGAGCAGGAGGCAGGCGAGCGACGCGGACGGCCGCGACCGGACGATGGGGGCGGGCATGGGACAGTGTCTCCAGACGGTTGCAGGCGGCAGTTCACGAAGTCAGGGGCCGGTGGAAGCCCTCGCTCGCGGCTCAGACTACCAGCGCGGCTCCACCTCGGCGAATGCCGTGGCCACGCCGCGCCGGATGAAGAACACGACCTGCCGCGGCTTCGTGTCGCGGCATGACTTGAGGATCGCCTCGACGTCCGCTGCCGTCTTCACTCCCTTGCCGTCGATCGACTCGATGACGTCGCCGGACGCCAGTCCCGCGAGGGCCGCCCAGCCGTTCGGCTGCACGGTGCTGATCCGCACCCCCGGACTGTCGGCCGGCATCCGTTCGGCGATCCGTTCGGCGAGGGGCATGTCGCGGACGGTGAGTTCGAACGCATCGTCGCGGAAGGTCGCCAGCTCGCCGCTGGTGGCCGGACTGGCGGCGAGCGTGGCGTCCAGCCGCAGGGGCGCGCCGGCACGCAGGCCGTCGAAGGCAACCGTGGCGTCGCTCGGATATTCGCGGATCAGGCTGTCGAAGACGTCGGTGTCGGTCGGGCTGCCCGCCGGAATCACCCGGCCGTCGAGCTTGAGCAGCAGATCGCCCACCTTCATGCCGGCGGCCTCTGCCGGCGACCGGGGCACGACGTGGGTCACGCGCACCCCCTTGCGGGCCGTCACGCCGAGCGCCTCGGCGATCTCGCGGGTCAGGACCTGCGTCTGGGCGCCGAGCCAGGGGCGAACCGGCGCCTGCACCCGCTCCTCGGCGGCCGCGGCGCCGATCCGCGCGACCGTGACCAGCTCGTCGGCGGAGCGGACGAACGTCACCAGCGTGGGCACCGGGTCCGACGCGGTCTTGGCGATCGCCGCGGCGGCCGTCTGCAGGTCGGCTGCCCGCGCGATCGGCGCGTCGCCGAGTCGGGTGACGATGTCGCCGGGCCTGAGGGCGGGCTTGGCCTCCGACGCGCCGCCGCCGTTGCGGACCCCGACCACGACCGCGCCGTCGGTGGTGGACCGCCTGCGATTGAGCGCCAGCAGCCGCGTCACGTCGCGGACCGTGACTCCCAGCGGCTGCACCTCCAGCTCCTTGGGCAGCGTCGGCTCGCGGATCTCGGTGGTGATCGTCCACTCCCGGGGAGTGCCGGCCCGCAGGCCCTTGACCGGCACGCTGCCGCCCACCGGCACCGCGAACACGAGCCGGTTGAACGCCGGCACGTCCTCCGCCGAGCGGGCGGCGGGAATCGGGGTGCCGTTGAACGACGTGACGATGTCGCCCGGTTCGATGCCCGCCCGGGCCGCCGGCCCGTCGGGAATGATGGAGCCGACGACCACGCCTCCATCGGCGTGCTGTGACTTGAGCAGCGGCTGCACGCCCATGCCGATCCAGCTGCGGGCCACGCGGCCGGCGGCGATGATCTCGGTGCTCACGGCCTTGGCGATGTTCGCCGGGATGGCGCCCCCGAGGCTGCCGACGCCGATCTCGTTGACGCCCACGATCTCGCCGGCGAGGTTGACGAGCGGGCCGCCGCTGTTGCCGGGAAAAATGACCGCGTCGTGGCCGATCCAGCGGATCAGCTCGCCGACGCTCTCGCCGTCGATCTCCAGGCCGCCGCGCGGCATGACCATCGCGAGGTTGGAGACGATGCCCTGCGTGACCGACTGCGATAGGCCGGCCGGGCTCCCCATCGCGAGGACGACGTCGCCGACCCGGAGGGCGTCGGAGTCGCCGAACGTGGCGTGCGGCAGCGGCCGGGCCGGATCGCGCCGGGCGGCGGGATCGATCTTCAGGACGGTGAGGTCGGAGAGCGGGTCGGTGCCGACGAGCGTCGCCGGCAGTTCCTCGCGGTTGGTCAGCCGCACGGTGATCCGGCTGCCGCGGCCGGCGACGTGGTGGTTGGTGACGATGTAGCCCTCGGGGGAGATGATCGCGCCGGAGCCGGTGCCCCGCGACTTCTGCATCCGGCCCCCGTCGCCCGCCTCCATCACCACGTCGATCCGGACCAGCGTCGGGTAGACCCGATCGACCGCCCGTTCGATCCGCTCCCGCGAGGCGGCGTCGGCGGAGGGCGCCGGCCGCCCGACCGGCGGCTCCTCGGCCGCGGCGACCAGCGATCCGATGAGGAGACACCAGCACCGCCCCAGTTTGGAGCCCGCGACGTGACGAGGTAGCATGAATCTCTCCGGAAAAGGACAGGCATCTTTGCCCGCCGTTCCGGCAGTCTAGCCTGCGTCCGCCGGTTTCCCCACGGCTCGATCCCCTCCCTTCCTCGCAGGAGCCCTCCCATGTCATGCCTTCGTCGTCATGTCGGTCCGTCCGCCGCGGTGCTGGCCGCCGTGTGGTGGGCCGCGGGTGCGGCCGAAGTGGTGGTCGCCCAGTCCGTTGCCGTGCCCGTCACGGGCGTTGCCCAAGTCGCCGGCCCCGCGAACAAGGGAACGCCCGCGCCGGCTCCGGCGCCGGCTCCCGTCGCCCCTCCGATCTATCCGCAGGTCGGCGTGCGGCAACC
>JBIKKQ010000095.1:0-12568 GCA_044360305.1 Pirellulales bacterium | reverse complement strand
GGGGGGTGTTTCACATCAATCCCGACGATCGGCCGGTGTTCGCCATCGAGGTCTGGGCGGGCGACCTGATCAGTGTGCCGCTCGGCACCCGGCACTGGTTCGACCTCTGCGGCGACAGGCGGATCCGCGCCATCCGTCTGTTCCAGGACATGAGCGGCTGGACGCCCCACTACCTCGAGGACGGCGTCCACGGCCGTTACGAGCCGCTCTGCCTCGGCCCCGCCTGGGTTCCTGGCTCCGTGGGGACGGCCTCGTGATCGTCTTCGACGGCCGGGCCATCCTCCTCGACGTCGAGGGCACGACGTCGTCGATCGCCTTCGTCTACGACGTGCTCTTCGCCCACGCGAAGCAGCAGGTCGCCGATTTTCTCCTCGCGCACATGGCCGAGCCCGCCGTCCGTGCCGCCGCGGTCGGCATCGCCACGGGCGCCGGCCTGCCGCCGGAGGACGCGGACACGCCCGCCGGGGTGGCTCGCGTGGCCCTGGCTGCCATCGACCTGATGAACCGCGACGTCAAGGACACGTCCCTGAAGGCGCTGCAGGGGATGATCTGGCGGAGCGGGTTCGAGTCGGGCGCGATCGTGGCCCACGTGTTCGACGACGTTCCGCCGGCGCTCGCCGCCTGGTCCGAATCGGGGCTCGACGTGCGGATTTACTCGTCGGGCTCGATCGAGGCCCAGCGGCTGTTCTTCGGCCACACCCAGGCCGGCGACCTGACGCCCCACCTGCGCGGCCACTACGACACGACCACCGGGCCGAAGCGCGAGCCGGCCAGCTACGCGGCGATCGCCGCCGACATGGAGTGCGAGCCGCGGCAGATCCTGTTCGTCAGCGATATCGGCGCGGAACTCGACGCGGCCCGGCGGGCAGGCATGGCCACGGCGCTCGCCATCCGCCCCGGCAACCGCGATCCGGGGGGCGTCTTCGACCACGATCCGCTGCATTCGTTCGCCGAGATCGTCACATGACGGCCACCGGCGCGGCGACGGTGCAGTGCGCGGCGGGTGGTTCCACGCTTCCCGACCTCGCCGAGGCGGTTCGGGCGGCGATCGCCGAGGCGACGGCCGGCCTCGGCCCCGGGGGCATCGACCTGGCGTTGGTGTTCGTGTCGGCCGCCTACGGCCGCGGCGTGCGCGGAGTGCTGGACGGGCTCTCCGACCTGCTTCCCGCTCGTGCCCTCTTGGGCACGACCGCGGAGGGGGTGGTCGCCAACGGCGCGGAGCACGAGCAGGGGCCGGCGGTCGCCGTCTGGCTGGCCCGGCTGCCCGGTGCCGTGGTCGCCCCGTTCGCGCTGCAGTACGGCCAGACCCAGGACGGCGGCACGTTTCTCGGCTGGCCGCGGGAACTCGAGGGGGGCTGGCCGGAGAATGCCGCCGTGCTGCTGCTCGCCGATCCGTTCTCGTTTCCGGTCGATGCGCTGATCCGACGGCTCGAAGAGGACAGGCCCGGCGTTCCCATCATCGGCGGCATGGCGAGCGGCGGTGACACGCCCGGCAGCAACACGCTCGTGGTTGGCTCGACATCCTACGATTCGGGCGCCGTCGCGGTGGTGATCGGTGGCGGCGTGCGAATCCGGCCGGTGGTGTCCCAGGGCTGCCGCCCGATCGGCCGGCCGCTGGTCATCACGCGGGCGGAGGCGAACGTCATCGTGGAACTCGGCGGCCGGCCGGCCTTGGAGCGTCTCCGGGAGATCTACGGAGAACTTGACGAGGCGGACCGCGGTCTGGTTCGTTCGTCGCTCCACGTCGGCCGGGCGGCGAGCGAATACCGCGACGCGTTCCGGCAGGGTGATTTTCTCGTTCGCAACGTGGTCGGTGCCGATCCGGAGTCGGGGGTGATCGCCGTCGGCGACATGATGCGGACCGGACAGACGATTCAGTTTCATGTCCGCGATGCGGCCAGTGCCGACGAGGACCTGCGCCGGCTGCTGACCGACGCCCGCGGCGCTGCGTCCCCGGCGGGTGCGGTCATGTTCACCTGCAACGGCCGGGGTGCGCGGCTGTTCGAAGAGCCGCATCACGACGCCCGCTGCGTCCGCGACTGCCTCGGGCCGATCCCGGTGGCGGGGTTCTTTGCCCAGGGGGAGATCGGCCCGATCGGTCGGCGGACGTTTCTCCACGGGTTCACGGCGAGCATCGCGGTGTTCGCGAACGGCTGACGGCGGCCTCGGGGCGGCGAAATCAGCGTCGTAGGCGACCTTGACCGGTGGCGGCGGCCGGGCGTACCGTCCCGCCCCGATCCCGATTCGGGCCGGAGCCGGTCCTTCATGCGTTGCAGAGTCGTTGCCGCCGTCATGCTCGTCGCTTCCGGGTGCGCGCATACCCGCGAGCCGTACTCGTATCTTCCGCCACTGGCTCCGCCGGTCTACCCGCAGCCTCAGGATCCTCCGCGTCCGGCGGTGCAGTCCGCGCCCGCGCCGGTGCCGCCGGTTCAGGGCACGGCGGCGTCCGCGATGCTTCCCGGTCCGATGCCTGGGGGAGTCGTTCCGGCCGTCGGTGACGCATGCTGTCAGCCCGCTGTCTGTGACCAGCCGATGCCTGTCCTCTACGAAGCCGCCACCCCTGCCGCCTGCTGCGAATAGCCTTCGTCCCACCCAAATGACACCCCGCCGCCGTGCAGGCGTGGATCGAGCGCGAGTGTCAAGACGCAGCCCGTGTGGCCGAATACCGCAAGCGGCTTCAGGATCTTGGCTGGTGATCGACGTGTGCTCGGACGACTCGGAAGTCTCAACAATGCCTGTGCGATGAGTCCCGAGCGATTGCGGGCGATTGCGGATCCGCTGATCTCGGCCCCTGCTGATGCCTTGCCTGTCCCTTGCGTGCCCTCCCTATATCTGCCAGCATCCGGGGCGTTATGCCTGTCCTGTTTTTGCTCGCGTTTCGCCCCCGGCGTGCCTGTGCTTTTTTCGGGGGCCGCGGTTCGACCGGCTGCACGCCGGCCCGACCGGGTGACGTGGCGTCGGCGGGTCGCGTTTTTCAAGCGACGTTCCTACACTGGGCCCGCGTCCTTCCGACTCACCGGGTGGACGTTCACCCCGCCGCGAGCCCAGCCCGTGCCTGACCGACAGCCGGAGTTTCCCGCCGACGCCAATCGCCGCGTGGCCATCGACCGCGTGAGCCCCGAGATCGACGGCGGCCGGTTCGCCGTCAAGCGGATCCGGGGCGACGAGGCCGTCGTCGCGGCCGACATTGTCTGCGACGGCCACGAGGAACTCGACTGCCGGCTGCTCGTCCGGCACGGCGACACCGGTCAGTGGGCTGAACATCCCCTCGCCTGCGACGGGAACGACCGCTGGCGCGGTTCGTTCATCGTCGATCGCATCGGCAGTTGGCAATACACCGTCACCGCCCGCGTCGATCGGTTCGGCACGTGGCTGCGGGACCTCGAGCTGCGCGAGGCCGCAGGGGAGGACCTCGCACTCGAACTCGCCGTCGGAGCGGCGCTGATCTCGGCCGCCGGCCACGCGGCCCCTGCCGCCGCCGCCGCCGAGCTCGACGCGCTCGCGCTCACGGTCCGTGGCCCGGGCGGCAGCACCGCCGCCCGCTTGCCGCGGCTGCGCGAGCTGATGACGCTCTACGCAGACCGCCGGGACGAGACCCGGCTCGATCCGCCGCGGACGATCTGGGTGGACCGGGCCAAGGCCCGGCGCAGCAGCTGGTACGAGGCGTTTCCCCGCTCCTGGGGCCGGACTCCCGGCGAGCACGGCACGCTCGCCGACCTCGCCGACCGGCTCGACTACGTCCGCGACCTCGGCTGCGACGTCCTTTACCTGCCACCGATCCACCCCATCGGCCGTTCGTTCCGCAAGGGCAAGAACAACGCCCTCGTCGCCGGGCCCGACGACGTCGGCAGCCCATGGGGCATCGGCGGGCCCGAGGGGGGGCACACCGCGATCCATCCGCAACTGGGCACGTTCGCCGACTTCGAGCGGCTGCGGGCGCGGGCCGAGGCGCTCGGCATGGAACTGGCCCTCGACATCGCCGTGCAGTGCTCGCCGGACCATCCCTGGGTGACGGAACATCCCGAGTGGTTTCGGCATCGCCCCGACGGCTCGATCCGCTACGCGGAAAATCCCCCCAAAAAGTATCAGGACATCGTGCCCTTCGACTTCCAGTGCGCCCAGTGGCGGGAGCTGTGGCGGGCCCTCGCCGGCGTGTTCCGGTTCTGGATCGACAAGGGGGTGCGAATCTTCCGCGTGGACAATCCGCACACCAAGCCGTTGCCCTTCTGGGAGTGGCTGATCGCCGACATCCGCCGCACGGCGCCCGACACGATCTTCCTCGCCGAGGCGTTCACGCGGCCGAAGACGATGTACCGGCTCGCGAAGCTCGGCTTCACGCAGTCCTACACCTACTTCACGTGGCGCACCGAGAAGGCCGAACTCGCCGCCTATCTCACCGAGGTCACGAGTCCACCCGTCGCCGACTTCTTCCGCCCCAACTTCTGGCCCAACACGCCCGACATCCTCCACGAAACCCTCCAGCACGGCGGCCGGCCGATGTTCCTCGTCCGGCTCGCGCTGGCGGCGCTCTCCGTGGGCAACTGGGGGATCTACGGCCCCGCGATGGAGCTCATGGAGGCGACGCCCCGCGAGCCCGGCAGCGAGGAGTATCTCGATTCGGAGAAGTACGAGATCAAGCGCTGGAACCTCGACGCCCCGGAAAGCCTCGCCCCGTTCATCGCCCGGCTCAACGAGATCCGGCGCCGCGAGCCGGCGCTGGCCCGCGACCGGGCACCGGTCATCCAGGAGATCGACGACCCGCAGCTCCTCGCCTGGTCGCGGCATGATCCGCTCACCGGCAGCCGCGTTCTCGTGGTGGTGAACCTGCAGCCGGGCGAGGAACGCTCCGGCCGGCTGACGCTCGACCCGACGACGCTCGGCCTCGACGGTCACGGCCGGGTGCTGGCCAACGACCTGATCGAGGAAACGAATCACGCCTGGGATCTCTCCGGCGTGACCATCGAATGCACCCCCGATCGCCCCGTCCGCGTGTTCCGCCTCACGCCCGCGGAGTAGCAGACCGATGCCGGAGCCGATCGAGCCGGTGATCCCCACGCTCGCCTCCTGGCTGCCCCGGGCCCGCTGGTTCGCCGGCAAGGATGCGGCTGCGATTGGAACGATCTCGATCCACGACCGGATCGGCCACGCCGCGGGCAGCCTGCTGCTCGTGGACGTCGCCGCCGGCAACGCCGAGCAGCAGCGGTACGCGGTGCCCGTCGATGCCCGCAGCGCCGACGCCGCGGCCGCGCCGGCGTTCAGCGGCTGGCTGATCGACGTCGTGCTCCGCGGCCTGCGGGTCGAGGCGGACCGGGGGACGCTCCACGGCCGGCTGGCCGGGACGACCGCCCGCGGGGCGGACCAGGCGCCGGACCGTGCCACCGCCGCGCCGGCCACTGACGTGCCAGACTCCGTCACCGTCCGCCCACTCGGCCACGACGCCTCCAACACGTCGCTGCTCGTCGGCATCAACGCCGGCCGGCCCGACCTCGTCGTCAAGCTGCTGCGCCGCTGCCGGCCGGGCCTCCAGCCGGAAGTGGAAATCGGCGAGTTTTTCGCCAAGGATGGCACGCTCGCGACGCACGCCACCGATCCGGCACACGCCACGCACGCCCCTTGGGCCGGCACGCCCCGCCTGCGGGGCTGGCTCGAATACGTGCCCCGGGAGCAGTCCGCGGAGCCGACGGTCCTGGCGACGATCCACGACGCGGTGCCGAATTGCGTCTCCGCCTGGGATCGGCTCGGATCGCTCGTCGCCACGGGAGCCCTGCACGGGGCCGACCGCGATCGCCTGCTCGCCATCGTCGCGTCGATCGGCACAATCAGCGGCGAGATGCACGCCCGGCTGGCGTCGCGAGCCGACATCCCCGCGTTCGCGCCGGAGCCGGCGACGCCCGCGGTCCGCCACGCCATGACCGCGGCAATGACGGCCCGTCTCGCCGACGTCGCGGGCCTCGCCCGCCTTCATGCCGGGCGTCACGCCGAACCGACCCGGGGCCTACTCCTGCGGTTCGCGGCCCGCGAGCCGGAGTTCGCCGACCGGCTGCGGGCCTGGGCCACGCTCCCCGCCTGCCCGAGCCTGATCCGGATCCACGGCGACTATCACCTCGGACAGGTGCTTCTCGGTGCCGCGGACGACCGGCCATTCATCATCGACTTCGAGGGGGAGCCGGGGCGGCCGCTGGCCGACCGCCGGGCCAAAGCCCCGGCCTGCCGGGACATCGCCGGCATGTGCCGCTCGTTCGACTACCTGCTGCGGCACGCTGCCCTGCACGGCGCCGGCCCGTGGCGGGCCGACGACCTGCGGCTCTTGGAGACGACGTTCCTTGCGGCCTACGAGACGCGCGTCGCCGGCAGCTGCTGGTGGCCCGCCGACGCCGCCGTCGCCGCGCGGCTGCTCGACGCATTCAGGCTCGACAAGGCGATCTACGAACTGGCATACGAGATCCGCAACCGGCCCGACTGGATCGCGGTCCCGCTGGCCGCGCTCGACGCGTCCTGATCGATCGCGCCGGCACCTCCTCCGCGGGACCACCGTCCCCGCCGGCCCCGCACGACGGCCTGCTACACTTCATGCAGGGTTCCGCCCCCAGCCTCCGGAGACCCGGCCGATGATCAGGGTGCCAACGCTTTCGTACCCCGCGCTGCTCGCGTCGTTCCTGCTCCTGAGCCTGGCTTCGCTCGACGCCGCCGAGCCGAACACGCTCACGCCGGAGGAGCGGCGGGACGGCTGGCGGCTGCTGTTCGACGGCCAGACCACGAAGGGCTGGCGGAATTTCCGCCGACAGGCGGTGGCCCCCGGCTGGAAGGTCGAAAACGGCGCTCTCGTCCGGCACGCCGCCGGCGCCGGCGACCTCATGACCGAGGAGCAGTTCGACGCCTTCGAACTGGCGCTCGAATACCGGATCACGCCGCGGGGCAACAGCGGCCTGATGTTTCACGTCACGGAAGAGGAAGCCGCGCCGTGGCAGACCGGGCCGGAGATCCAGATCCTCGACAGCGCCGGTGGCGCGGACCCGCAGCGGGCGGGATGGCTCTACCAGCTCTACAAGCCCGACGCCGACGCCACCCGGCCTGCCGGCGAGTGGAACGAGATCCGCGTGCGGATCGCCCCGGACAAGTCGGAAACGTTCATGAACGGCCGGAAGTACTACGAGTTCGTCAAGGGAAGCGCCGACTGGAACGACCGGGTCGCGAAGAGCAAATTCGCGACGATGCCCCGGTTCGGCAAGGCGGAAAAGGGGCACATCTGCCTTCAGGACCACGGCGATGAGGTGGCGTTCCGAAGCATCCGGATCCGGCCGCTCGCGGCCCGCTGACCGACGCCGCCCACGCGGCCGCGCCGCCCTGCGGTCTGCCCGCCCCCCACGCCGCCCGCTCCCGCCGTCAGTCGGCCGCCGCAAACGTCGCCGCGAGCCGATCGAGATGCCTGTCCTTTTCGGCCCGCTCGAGAAAACTTGACTCCAGCCCGTTGTGCAGGAGCCGGTAGGCGTCGGCCGCCCCGACCGGCAGCGCGGCCAGGACCGCCGCGTAGTTGCGGTTGATCGTGCCGCCGAAGAAGGCGGGATCGTCGGAATGGATGCTGGCCCGCAGCCCCGCCTGCAGCATGGCGGGGAGCGTGTGCCGTTCGAGCGTAGAAAAAACCCGCAGGCGGACGTTCGACAGCGGGCAGACCGTCAGCGGGATCCGCTCCCGGACCAGCCGGGCCACCAGCGCGTCGTCCTCGAGGCAGCGGACGCCGTGGTCGATCCGCTCGGCCCCGAGGGCGTCGAGGGCGCCGACGATCGAGGCCGGCGGCCCCTCCTCGCCGGCATGGGCCACGGCATGGAGCCCGAGCGATCGCGCCCGGGCGAACACCCGGGCGAACTTCTCCGGCGGGTTGCCCCGCTCCCCGGAGTCGAGGCCGATGCCGATGAACCGGTCCCGGAACGGCAGGGCGCGGTCGAGCGTCTCGAAGGCCTCGCGCTCGGAGAGGTGGCGCAGGAAGCACATGATCAGCGCCGCCGACATCCCCAGTTCCGTCCGGGCCCGGTCGAGGGCCCGCGACAGGCCGCGGATCACCGTCTCGAAGGGGACGCCGCGGTCGGTGTGCGTCTGCGGATCGAAGAAGATCTCCGCCCGGACGACGTTCTCCGCCCGGGCCCGCGTCAGGTAGGCCCACGCCAGATCGTGAAAATCCTCCTCCGTGACGAGCACCGCAGCCGTGGCGTAGTAGACGTCGAGAAAACTCTGCAGGTCGCTGAACGCGTAGGCCTGGCGCATCGCCTCGGGGGTCGGGTAGGGCAGGGGGATGCCGTTGCGTCGGGCGATCGCGAATGCCAGTTCCGGCTCCAGCGTGCCTTCGACGTGGACGTGCAGCTCGGCCTTCGGCGCCCGGGCGACGAGGTCACCGAGCCGGCCGGCTTCGATGTGACCGAGGTCGGGCATCCGGTCAGCCGCTGGCATTGCGAGCCTCGAACGACCGCAGCCCACGGCCGGCGTAGCGGGCGGCGATCTGCCGGGCCTCGGCGGCGATCGATTCGCGGACGTCGGCCGGCTCCAGCACCTCGGCATGGCTGCCGAGCGCGAGGAGCTGGGGGATCATCTCGGCATCCCAGGCCCGCTCGATCTCCAGCACCACGCCGCCGTCGGCCTGCCGCCGAACCCGCTGCCGGGGATGAAACGGTTTCTCGCAGGCCCAGCGGGCCCGCTCGGCGTCGATCCGCACCCGGTAGCGCCGGGCCGGCTCCGTGGAGCGGTAGATCGTGATGCTGTCGGCGAGCAGGGCCTCGATCGACTCCAGCCGGCGGGTGAACCGGCGGCTCGACTGCCTGGCCTCGACGACCCGGTCAAGTTTGTAGAACCGGACCGCGTCGTCGCCCCGCGAGCGGCGGGCTGCCGCGGTGGTTGACGCGGCGGACGGCGCCCTGCGGGCGGCGATGTACACGCTGCCCTCGTAGAGCACCAGCGCCTCGGGCTGGATCACGATCCGCTTCGGCCGCGGATCGGCCAGCCCCTGGTAGCGGATCGCGAGCTCGACGCCGTTGCGGATCGCCGTGTTCACCGCGCTCAGCATCCTCGCGCCGTACTTGGCGGCGGCCGGCTTCGGGTGGACGACCAGCCCCTCCTTGTGCGCCTCGGCATAGGCCATCAGCTCGGGCGTGGCCACCCGCTCCAGCTTGGCGAGCAGCTGGCCGATCCCGCGCCAGTAGAACGTGCCCGCCAGCGGCGCGAGAAACTCCCGCGCGGCGACCAGCGAGAGCAGTTCGGGCAGCGTCACGGCCGGCACGGCGAGCTCGTCCATGCCGCGGCCCGGCTCGATCGACCAGGCCTTGCGTGCGGTGCCTCGTTCCGTGCGCTTCCGCGTCTCCTTGATGGCGTAGCCGAACCGGCCGAGAAACTCGACGTCGCGGCCGAGGTTCTTCTCCGACATGTCGTCGATCACGCCCCGGTCGCGGAGCCGGTCCTTGAGTTCCGGGGCGGTGAGCGGCTGGCGGGCGCCGAACAGGATGTCGATGAGGTGGAAGATTCGGAGCAGCTGCTCGTGACGGCTAAGGGCATCCATGAGACGAAAACGATTGGCGGGCGGTGCGGGACAGGGCTGACAAATCCACCGACAGCGTAATCGGAATCGGTCGGCCGTGCAGCCGCCGCCGCGGACCGGCCGCGGTCCCGATGCCGCGTCGGCTACGCCCCCCCCAGCGCCTCGCTGACGGCCAGCCAGCGTTCCTCGGCCGCGGCCAGTTCCGCGGCCGCCTTCACGACCGCCTCGTGGAGGCTGATCGCCTTGGCCGGGTCGGTCTCGACGAGCAGCGCGGCGTCGAGCCGGCGTTTTTCGGCGTCGAGCGTGGCGACTTTCTTTTCGAGGTTGGAGAGCTCCTTGCGCAGGTCGCGGTCGTTCCGCGGCCGCGGTTCGTCGCGCCGGTCCGCGGCCCGTGTCCCGCCGTCGCGGCCCGCACGGTCGCGGCCGGCCGCCGCGTCCACGGCATCGGCCTCGCGGCCGAGGGCGGCGAGGTAGTCGGCGTAGCCGCCGCCATGAAGCCGGACCCGACCGCCGCCGACCTCGATCACGTCGCTGGCCACGGCCTGGACGAACGACCGGTCGTGGCTGGTGAAGATCACCGTGCCGGCGTAGTCCACCAGGGCCGCGGCGAGGGCGTCCACGGTCTCGACGTCGAGGTGGTTCCCCGGTTCGTCGAGCACGAGCACGTTGGCCGACCCGAGGAGCAGGCCGGCGAGGCAGAGCCGGGCCCGCTCGCCGCCGGAGAGGACGGAGATCCGTTTCTCGACCGCGCGACCGCGAAACAGCATCGCCCCGGCGAGGTCGAGGATCCGCTGCGACGGCGTGCCGATCGCCGCGCCGCGTTCGAGGTAGCCGAGCACGGTCTCGTCGGCCGGCAGGCTCGTGTAGACGTGCTGGGCGTAGACCCCGAGCGCGCAGCCGTGCCCCCAGCGCACCTCCCCGGCGAGCGGCTCGAGCGAGGCGACGAGTGTCCGCAGGAAGGTCGTCTTGCCCTGGCCGTTGTCGCCGACGATCGCCGCCCGCGCGCCGTGCACCACCTCGACGTCGATCTCCGCGGCCACCACCCGGTCGCCGTGGCCGATCGACAGCCCGCGGCAGCGGACCGCCGGCCCGCGCCGCGGGGAGACGGCGGGACAACGGATCGCCGCCGTCGGCTCCGTCGAGGCGACCTCCTCCAGTTCCAGCCGCTCCAGCTGCCGGCTCTTCGACCGGGCCCGGGAGGCGGTCGAGGCCCGGGCCTTGTTGCGGGCGATGAAGTCCTCCAGTTGCCGGCGCCGGGCGAGCACCGTGGCGTTGGTCCGTTCGGCATGCAGCCGGCGTTCGCGGTCGTAAGTCAGAAACGCCTCGACCTTGCCGGGATAGACGGTGAGCTGGCCGGCCGACAGGTCGAGCGTCCGGTCGCAGGTGGCCATCAGAAACGCCCGGTCGTGGGACACGATCAGGCAGGCCTCGTCGAACGACCGGAGGAAATGCTCGAGGAGGATCTGCGTCCGCAGGTCGAGGAAGTTGGTCGGCTCGTCGAGGAGGAGGAGATTGGGCTCGTGGAGCAGGAGCGCCGCCAGCTTGACCCGCGTCTGCCAGCCGCCGGACAGCGCCGCCACGGGGCCGGCGAGCGCGGCACTCTTGATCTCGAACCGGCCCGCCACCTCGCCGCACTTCCAGGCCGGCCGGCCGCTGTCGCGTTGGAGAAAGTCGATCACGGTCTCGCCGGGGAGAAACGGATCGTGCTGCCTGAGGTGGCCGAGCCGGAGCCGCGGATGGCGGATGATCTCGCCGGAATCGAGCTCCTCCTCGCCGAGGATGAGCCGCAGGAGCGTGCTTTTGCCCGCCCCGTTGCGGCCGATGAAGCCGATTTTGCCGTCGTCGGTCAGCGTCGCCGAGGCCCCGTCGAGGAGCACCTGGTCGCCATACCGCTTGCAGGCGTTTTGAATCTCCACGAGGACGGCCATAACCGGTTTCCGCAGGGGGCAAGGGGGGCACGAATATAGCGGACGGCAGCGGGAATAATCCGCCCCAAAACCCCCGAACATCGGGGGAGCGAGGCCCGTACTCAACTCAGGTGCGCGGGCACGCGGTCCTCCGGCAGAAAGGGGGCAATGCGATGGTCGCTGCAAACAAGGCCCTTCTTCGGCTGGTTCGGCGGCTGGCGATCCGCGACGAACTTCGCGCCATGCGGCACCGGGCCGGCCTCGTGCCGCCCCCGGTCGCCCGGCCCGCCCGGCGGCCCGCCGGCTGACGACGGCGGCGGCCTCTCTCTGCGCGGACCTCACCGCACCCCGGCCGCCAGGCGGCCGCCCCAACTCTCAGCCACGCCGTGCCAAGGATTGGGGTTGACGTACGGAAGTCGCCGTACTACTATGCTTTCCGTACGACAAACCCTCAGCATCGTGTCCGCGGCCCCCGGAGTTCTCCATGTCTGCCCCGTTTCAGCCGACCGATGCCGAGCTCGCGGTGCTCCGCGTGCTCTGGGAGCGTGAGCCCTGCACGGTCCGCGAAATCCACGACGCCTTCGCGGCCGACGGCCGGCAGGTGGCCTACACCACCGTCCTGAAGACGCTCCAGATCATGACCGACAAGAAGCTCGTCCGCCGCGACGACCGTGCCCGGGCCCATCTCTATCGGGCGTCCACGCCGCGGCCGAAGGCCCAGAAGGCGCTCGTGGACGACCTTGTCGAGCGGGCCTTTGGTGGCGCGGCCGCGGAGCTCGTCCTCCATGCGCTCGCCGGCCGCAAGGCCACGCCCACGGAGCTGGGCGAGATTCGCCGGCTGCTCGACCGCATGGAATCGCAATCCCCCTGACCAGGTCGCTGCCGGTTTCCCCCGTTCTCACCCGCGCCTGCCGCCCGCCTCCCACCAACCAAGAAGGGCCTCGCCATCATGCCCGCGCTCGCCGCATGGATCACCGATCGGCTCCCCGACCTGCTCGCCTCGCCGCTGGCCGCCCGGCTCGGCTGGACCTGCCTGCACTCGCTCTGGCAAGGCCTGGCGATCGCGGCCTTGCTCGCCATCGCCCTGCGACTCGTCCCGCGCCGCTCGTCGGCCGCGACGAACGCCCGCTATCTGCTCGCC
>JBIKKQ010000273.1:0-3501 GCA_044360305.1 Pirellulales bacterium | reverse complement strand
CCGGCCGCGGCCTGGGCGGCGGCGCCCGCCACCAACGCCGCACCGAGCAGCGGGCCGCCAGCCGGCACCGATGAGCGGCCGACGGCCAGGCTCCACGCGGCCCCGGCCGCGAGCGTCGCCCCGATCCACGCCTCCGGCGTGCGGGCGTGGATGCGCATCAGGGTCGAAAGCGGAGCCGCGGTCAGGGTCATGCGGGGCATCTTACGGTCGTCCGCGAGGGCCCGGCGCGGGCCGCCCCGAACCGTCGTTCAGGCCCGGCCGCGGGGCCGGACCCTCCCCTGCACCCGCAGGGGAAGGCCGAGGATCCGCAGGAAGCCCTCGGCGTCGGTCTGGTCGTACGAGCCGCCCCCTTCCATCGAGGCGATGGCCGCGTCGTAGAGGCTCTGGCCGCTCTCCCGGCTCTTCACCAGGATGTTGCCCTTGTAGAGATTGAGTTCGACCGTGCCCGACACGGGCCGCTGGGCCTCGCGGATGAAGGCGGTGAGCGCGTCCATCTTCGCGCAGTACCAGAATCCGTAATAGACCATCTCCGCCACTTCCGGCGACAGCCGGTCGCGGAGGTGGACGAGATCACGGTCGAGCGTCATCTGCTCCACGAGCCTGTGGGCCTCGTAGAGGAGCGTCATGCCCGGCGCCTCGTAGACGCCGCGGCTCTTCATGCCGACGAGCCGGTTCTCGACGATGTCGGTGCGGCCGATGCCGTTGCGGCCGCCGATCTCGTTGAGGGCGAGGACGATCTCGTGGGACGCGAGCGTCCGTCCGTTGACGCGTACCGGAAGGCCGCGGTCGAAGTCGATCCGCACCGTCTCCGCCCGTTCGGGTGCCTGCTGCGGCGACACCGTCATCCCGAATTCGACGAGGCCGAAGCCGTCGGTGGTCAGCTCCTCGAGGTCTCCCGCCTCGTAACTGGTGTGCAGGCAGTTCTCGTCGGAACTGTAGGGCTTCCCCTTCGACGCCTTGACGGGAATGTTCTTCGCCTCGCAGAACTCGATCAGCTCCTTGCGGCCCGGAAACCGCTCACGGAACGCGGCGATCCGCCACGGGGCGAGGACGCGGATCCCCGGGTCGAGGGCCTCGGCGGCGAGCTGGAAGCGGCACTGGTCGTTGCCCTTGCCGGTGGCGCCGTGGGCGAAGACCGAGCAGCCCTCGCGGTGGGCGATCTCCACGCACACCTTGCTGATCAGCGGCCGGGCGATCGACGTGCCGAGCAGGTAGGTGCCCTCGTAGCGGGCCTGCCACTGCATGACGGGGAAGGCGAAGTCGCGGCACAACTCCTCGCGGACGTCCACGATCAGCGACTTGACCGCGCCGCAGGTCCGGGCCTTGGCGAGGATCGCCTCGCGGTCCTCGCACGGCTGCCCGAGATCGACGTACACGGCGACCACCTCGTAGCCCTGCTCGATGAGCCAGCCGAGGATCACCGAGGTGTCCAGCCCGCCCGAATATGCCAGCACGCACCGCTTGCCCATCGTCGCTCCTTGGACCTGGTTTTCGCGAACCCGAGCATTCGGCCCGATGGCGGCGCGGGATGCAAGCCGGCCCGGCAAACCCCGGCCGAAACCGGCGACCGGACGCCGCATGCCGGCCGGTCAGACCTCGTGGACGAGGGCCATGTTGTGGCCGCCGGCGCCGAACCCGGTGCCGGCAACGAGGATGATTCGATCGCCGCGGCGCAGCCGCCCCTCGCGCAGTCCCCAGGCGCAGACCTGCTCCAGCAGGCCGCTCGGATCGGCGCCCGCCGTCACGGCCAGCGGCGTCACGCCCCAGTAGAGGGCCATCTGCCGGAGCGTCTCCGGACTGTCGCTCAGGCCCACCGTCGGCACTGCGCCGCGCCGCTTGGAGCGGGCGATGGCGGCGACTCCCGTCTTGCTCGCCACGACGACGAGCCGGGCGTCGAGTTCGGCGGCGATCCGCCCGGCGCCGTCCACGACGGCCTGGGTGATCGGATGGAGGCCGTCGGCGAGTTTCTCCGGCGGGGGCGGAAACTCCACGGCCGCCACGGCCGCCCCGCTGCGGTCGCGGCCGAACCGCCCCTCGAGATACTGCCAGCGGTCGGCGAGGTACTGCCGCTCGGTGGCCTCCGCGATCCGGCGCATCATCGCCACGACGAGGTGCGGATGGTCGCCGATCGCCGTCTCGCCGGAGAGCATGCAGGCGTCGGCGCCGTCGAGGATCGCGTTGGCGACGTCGGTCGCCTCCGCCCGCGTTGGCCGCCGCGCGTGCTGCATGCTGTCGAGCATCTGCGTGGCCACGATCACCGGCTTCTGATACCGCTGGCAGGTGCGGATGATCTGCTTCTGCACCATCGGCACCGTGGCGACGTCGATCTCCACGCCGAGATCGCCACGGGCCACCATCACCACGTCGGCCGCCTCGACGATCGCGTCGAGGTCGTCGATCGCCTCGCGCTTCTCGATCTTGGCGACGACCCGGGCCCGCGAGCCGCGGGTCCGCAGCAGTTCCTTGAGCAGCCGCACCTCGACCGGCGACCGCACGAACGACAGGCTGACGAAGTCGGCGCCGACGGCGGCCGCCCACTCGGCATGTCGCCAGTCGTCGGCGCTCATCGCCGCCACGGAGAGCTTGACGCCGGGCAGGTTCACCCCCTGGCGGCTGCGGACCACGCCCCCCTGGACGACGCGGCAGCGGACCCGGTCCGGCAGCCGTTCCTCGACGACGAGGCTCACCGTGCCGTCGGCGAGCATCACCGAATCGCCCACGGCCAGTTCGTCGATGAGCGGCGCGTAGGTGACGGTGAAGCCGTCCGCGTTCGCCGCCGTGCCGCGAATGAAGGAGAATTCACCCCCTTCGACGCAGGTCACCTGCCCACCCGGCAGTTCGCCGAGGCGGATCTTCGGGCCGGCGAGATCGACGAGCACGCCGACCGGGCGGCCGGCCGCGTCGGACACCTTCCGCACCCGGTCGAACACCTGCTGATGCTGCTCGATCGAGCCGTGGGCCATGTTCAGCCGGAACACGTCCACGCCCGCCGAGACCAGCGACCGGATCGCCTCCTCGGCCTGGGTGGCGGGACCGATCGTGGCCACGATCTTCGTGCGCACGACCTGCGGCGGGGCGGGGGACGACATGGCGAACACTCCTCGGGATGCGGTCGGGTAGCCTGTCCGCCTGCGGCCATTGTGCCGCCCGCCGCGACGGGCGTCGATGGCAGCCGGGTTCGCGTCGGTGGACGTATACTCGGCGAGCCGCGACGGGCGCGGGGCGCGGCCCACGATCGCCCGATCGGCCGCGAGACCGGGGGCCATGCCCGACCATGTGGAAGGATCGACGGATCATCGTCAGCGGCGGCACCGCCGGCTTCGGGCTCGTCCTGGCCCGGCACCTCGCGACGGCCGGAGCCCGGGTGCTCGTGGTCGGCCGGTCAGCCGAAGGCGTGCGACTGGCCCTGGCCGCGTGCGATCGTGCCGGCCTCGATGTTCGCGGGCTGGCCGCCGATCTGGGGCGGGAAGGGGAGGGGGAGCGGGTGGCGGGAGAGTGCCA
>JBIKKQ010000094.1:0-12572 GCA_044360305.1 Pirellulales bacterium | reverse complement strand
GCACGACACCTCGCGGATTGCGTGGGCGAAACTCATGGCCCGGGTGAGGGAGGAGTTTCCGCTCGAGTGCCCGAACTGTGGCGGCGACATCCGGCTCAGAGGAGACGGCCGGCAGGAGCCGGCTCACGTCGAACCGGAGGTTCGCAAGCGGGAGAAGGCCGGGATGCGAAAGCCCGCGTGAAGTTGGCCCCTCACGCACCTGAACGAACCACTCGAACCGCCACCGATCTCTCCAGCTCGTGGCCCGCCCACCGACTGGGGCGAACTCGTACAAGTCCACGATGACCGCGACATCTTTCAGGGATGGATAGACGAGCTGCCCGCGATCGACATCCACAGCCTCTGAGCCGTGCCGGGGGCGAGGGCACAACAAAGCCGTGAGGCCGCCGAACTCGGAGAGACTCCGCGCCGACACGAGAAAAACGCCACTCCAGAGGGGGAAGGCAGGCGGACAGGGAAAGGCATGGTGCGGGCCGGGAGACTGGAGCACGCGACTCACGAGCCGCTCATCAGCTCGGTCATCGTTGCGGACGCGCCATTGGCAGGGCTATCCTTCGGCATGAAGGCATGGCGTCGCGGTCCGTGGTTCAGAGTCCTGCCAGCCGGCGGGTGTCGGCGAACGACCGCAGGCCGGCGGTCGCACCGAGGCCGGTGACACAGCAGGCGGCCGTCGCCGCGCCGAGCAGCCCGGCATCGCGGATCGGCATGTCGCGAAGGATGCCGGTGAACAGGCCGGCGAGGAACGCGTCGCCGGCGCCCGTCGTGTCGGCGACCGGTCCCGGTGCGGGGATGCAGGGAATCTCGACGAATTCCCCCGCGGCCGGCGACAAGAGCACGCCCCGGGCACCGAGTTTCACGCCCACGAGGCCCGCGGCCCCGTGGCTTCGATAGCAGGCGACGATCTCCCGCGGGTCGTCGAGCGCGGTCTGGTGCCGGGCCTCGTCGAGGCTCGGCACGTAGTAGTCCACGAGGGGCAGGGCGGGGGCGAGGGAGGCGAGCGTGCCGCCGGAGCCGCCGGTCTCCAACGCCACCCGGCAGCCGGCCGCCTTGATGATGTCGAGCGCGTCGGCGAGCGCGGGTTCGAGCCCCGGCAGGAGACCGAAGTAGCCGACGATCGCCAGCCGGTGCCGGGAGAAGGCCGCCGCCTGCCGGCGGATGTACGCGAGATCGAGAGCCCGCGGCGCCCCGACGTGATGGGCGAAGCTCCGTTCGCCGGTGGCCTCGATCAGGACCGCGGTCGTGCTGGTGGCCAGCGTCGCGTCGGCCTCGACCGCCGTGGCGTCGATCCCCTCCGCCGCCAGCCGTTCGCGGATCACCCGGCCCCAGAGATCGTCGCCGATCAGGCTCGCCGCGGCGACGCTCATTCCCAGCCGCCGCAGCCCGGTGCCCGTGTTGCAGACGATGCCCCCGGTCGTGACCTCGATCGGCTCGACGTGGAACAGCCGGCCGCCGCCAATCGGCCGCGTCAGATCGACCGGCCGCACGAGGACGTCTGCCACGCACGTGCCGCAGACGATACACTCCGTGGACGGGCGGGAATCGCTCATGCAACACTCCTCGACGGGCGGTCGGGACATCGGCCGCCGAACCAAAAACCTACCCGACTCACCGATGACCGTCACGCCCCCGCAGAAATCGCTCGATCGGAAACTGGCCCGGCTCCTCACCGACCCCGGCTGCGGGGACTTCATCCTCGCCGACGCCAAGGACGCCGACATGGCCTTCGGGCTGGCCTCCCCCGGCCTGCAACGCGGGGGCGACCCGGCCCGTGGCCCCTACCGGACGATGGCAGCGTACGAGGACTCGATCCGCGAACTCGTTGCCCAGGGTCTCGTGGACATCATGCTCATGAGCGCCAGCACTTCCGAGCGGCTGGCGATCGACGAACGGCTGTTCGCGGCGTCGACCATCACGCCGGCGGTGCGGATGAACGACACCACCGACATCTGGCTGGCCGCGGGCACCGGAAGCTACACGCGTCAGCCAGCGCTGCCCTTTTTCACGACCACGATTGGCCAGGCCCGCACCGGACGCGTAGACGGCACCGGTCCGGCCCGCGGCGTGGACCTCGGCCTGTTCTCGCTGACGCTCAACGACGACGCCCGGCTCGACCGCGACATGCTGACGGCTTATCGCGACTTCCGGCTCGAGGCAGAGCGGCAGGGATTTCGCCACTTCCTCGAGGTGTTCTTCCCCAACGCGGTCGGTCGGATCCCCGGCCGGCCCGACGCAGAGCGGCCGCGGGACATGGCCCGGTTCCTCGCCGACCACGTCGTCCGCGCCCTCGCGGGGGTGCCCCGGGCCGGGCGACCGGTGTTTCTCAAGATCCCCTATCTCGGGCCCGAGGTGACGGAGCAACTGGCCGCCTACGACCGCTCGCTGATCGTCGGCATCCTCGGCGGGGGCGCCGGCACGACCCACGACGCCTTCGGCCTCCTCGAGGATGCTCGGCGGCACGGGGCCCGGGTCGCCCTGTACGGCCGGAAGATCAACGCCGCCGAGCACCAGCCGACGTTCGTGCGGTTCCTCCGGCACGTGGCCGACGGCGAACTGCCCGCCGCCGAGGGCGTGCGGGCCTACCATGCCGCCCTTGGTACACTCGGGATCGCCCCGCTGCGGACGCTGGACGATGATCTCGTCCGGGCGCCCACGGCGACCGCCTACGGCGGCTGATCGCCGTCGCCGACACCACCTGCCGATGCCTCCGGGAGACCTTGCCATGAAGCCTCGAGCCGATCAGTTTCCGGCCAGCCCGACGCCGACATCGCGTCGCTCGTTCCTCGGCGACGTCGGCCGCGTCGCCGGCGTCGGGGCGACCGTGACGGCCGCCGTCCGGGCGACCGGTCTGGGCAACGCCCATGCGGCGGGCAGCGAGGAGATCCGGCTCGCCGTCGTCGGCTGTGGCGGTCGGGGATCGGGCGCGGTTCGGGACGCGATCCAGGGGGCCAAGGCGGCGCCGGTCAAACTCGTGGCGGCGGCCGACATCTTCAAGGAGCGGATCGACGGCCTGAAGCGGACGCTGGCGGAGCAGTTCGGCGACCGGATCGACGTCCCCGAGGAGCGGGCCTTTGTCGGCGTCGAGGCCTTCCGGCAGGCGATCGAGGCGCTCCGTCCGGGCGACATCCTGATCCTGACGACGCCCCCCGCCTTCCGGGCAGTGCATTTCGCCGCGGCGATCGACAAGGGGCTGAACGTGTTCATGGAGAAGCCGGTCTCGATCGACGGGCCGAGCACCAACCGCATGCTCGCCCTGGCGAAGCGGGCCGACGAGAAGAACCTCAAGGTCGGCGTGGGCCTGATGTGCCGGCACTGCGAGGCACGCAAGCAACTGCTCGACCGGCTGCGGAACGGCGAGGCCGGCGACCTGCTCCTGTTTCGCGGCTACCGGATGCACCCGGCCTATTCCAACATGGACCTCGCCCCGGGACCGCCTGAGCTGGCCCGGGGGCCGGACGGCCGCGTGACCAACAGCGAGCTGCTCTGGCAGGCGAAGCGGTTCCACAACTTCCTCTGGGCCAGCGGCGGAATCTTCAGCGACTACTACATCCACCAGATCGACGAGGCCTGCTGGATGAAGGGGGCCTGGCCGCAGAAGGCGGAGGCAGTCGGCGGGCGGCACTTCCACGGCAAGCTCGACGATCAGAACTTCGACAGCTACGCGGTGGAGTACACGTTCGCCGACGGCACGAAGTTCCAGTACACCGGCCGGCACATGCCCAACACCTACCAGCGGTTCGAACTCCACGGCATGGGTTCGAAGGGGGCGTTCACGATCTCCATCGGCCACCATCCGGCGAAGCCGGCGATCTACAAGAGCCAGCGGATGGACAAGGCCAACATTCTCTGGTCCGGCGAGCATCCCGAGCCCCCCCATCCCTACCGGCTGGAGTGGCAGCACCTCGTCGAGGCGATCGTGAACAATCAGCCCTACAACGAGGTCGTCCGCGGGGCCGAGGCGAGCCTGGTGACGGCGATGGGGCGGGCGGCGGCCCACACCGGCCGGGTGATCACCTACGACGAGATGCTCGCTTCGCCCGACGACCTGACCGCGGGCGTGGACGCCCTCAAGGACGACTCGCCGGCCCCGCTGCAGCGCAACGCCGACGGCAGCTATCCGGTGCCGATGCCGGGCAGGTTCAAGTTCGAGTACCGGGGCTGAGGGCGGCGAACGTCCGCCGGCCCACCCGCCGCGGCGGGCTCAGGCTGGAGGCGTCTGCGTGCGGCGAGCCGTCCACGATTCAGGGCCGCTCTGGCACGAGCGTCGCCAGATGCGCGAAGAGATCGGTGACCTCCTGCGGCGACAGCGACTCCAGCAAGCCCTCGGGCATGAGTGACACCGGGGTGAAATCGGCCTGGTTGACGTTGCCGGATTCGATGCGGATGTCAGCCGTGTCGAGCTGCCGGAGCACGATCGCCTCCGCATCCCGGGAGACGAGCAGCCCCTGCAGCACGCGGCCGTCCCGGGTGACCACGCGGAAGGTGCGATAACCGCCCTCGATCGCGGCGCTGGGAGTGAGCACGTTCCGCAGGATCGCCTCGACTCCGGTCAGGCCGATGCCGTCGAGCGCCGGGCCGATACGGCCGCCCTGACCGCCTTGCTGGTGGCAGGTGAGACAGCGGGCCGCGAACACAAGCTTCCCCTTCGCCGGGTCGCCGGCTCCCCTGGCGAGCGTCCGGAAGCGATCGAACTTCTCCGCCCGCGCCGCCAGCGCCGCCGCGGTCACCAGGGGCGGCGCGTCTGGAGCCGGCTCCACGCGGGCGCCGCCGGCGAGATCGCCCCACGAGGTTCCGCCGTGGACAGCGACGAGCCCCGCCGGTCGCTCGTCGGCCCCCTGGTAGCTGCGGTCGAAGTCGCTGCGGATCTCGTCGGCGGTTCGAGCCCGGTTCCAGACGCGGAATTCGGCCATGCGGCCGCGGGTGCCGCTGCCGGGGTGCACGCTCGTGCCGATCCGCAGGTCGGGATACCGGCTCGAATCCCGAACCGCCCCCTCGGCATCGAGTTCGCCGTCGAGGAAGATTCTGCACGTTCCATCCGCGTCGCGGGTCACGGCGCAGTGCGTCCACGTCTCCGGGGTGATGGTGGACTTCGCGACGACCACGTCGCCGTGAGGCTTCGTCCAGATCCGCAACCGGCCTGCGTGAAAGTTCATGTCGATCCGCCCGGCGCCGCCGAGCAGACTGTCCCCGTTGTCGATCGGGGCCTCCAGATTCACCCACGCCTCGACGGTAAACGGCCCCTCCAGGGAGACGGTCGCCGCCGCGCCGGCGTCGGCGCCCGACAGCCGGAGGACGTTCGGCGCCCCGGCGGTGAGATCCTTCCAGAGCCGCTCCAACGTCTCATCGCCGCGCAGCACCGACCGCATGTCGGCGACGGTCGCCAGCGGAACCTCGCCAGCCTCGATCGCGGCGCTCGCCAGCGCCGCGACGACGGCGGATGCGCCCTCGCGGTGCCGGGCGAGCCCCGCGGCCACGGCCTTCCTCTCCTGGAACGTCAGCACGTCCCAGGCATCGATGACCGCCCTGCAGGTGGCCGGATCGCGGGATTCGCACCAGGCGGCGAGCAGCTCGGCGCGCAGCGCGGGATCCGTGGCCGTCGCGGCGAGCAGCGTCCGGCCCACCTCGGCGGACATCCCGCCCATCTCGCGCAGGCAGCGGAGCGCCGACCGCTTGAGCTCCCGATCCGCGCCGGCATCACCGAGCAGCATTGAAACCTGCGGCGCCAGATCGCGAAGCCTGAACGCCCCTGCCAGAAGCAGGGCGAGTTTCCTGTCGTCGGCCGAGCCATCCTGCGCCAGGAGGGCGCCGGTCGCGCGGCTGATGATCGGCAGGAACGCCGGATGCAGGCCCGTGCGAAATTCGAGCAGGGTACGGAGGGTCGCCGACCGCGTCGACCGAGCCTGCACCATTCCCTCCAGTGCGGCCGCCACCTCCGGCTGATCCGCCTGGCCGGCGAGCGCGCGAATCTCCTCCTCGGCGAGCGGCCGTGGCAGGTCGGGAAGCAACCGCACCAGGGCCCGCGCGGCGGCCGGCGGTTCGAGGGCGAGCACCGCGAAGGCCCGCTGTTCGATCGGCAATGCCCTGCCGGCGGGGGAGTCGAGGAAGGCGGTCAGCTGGCCGCGATGGAGTTCCAGGGCCCATCGCGCCAGATAGCGCTCGAAATTCCGTTCGTACGCGGCCCACGGATCGCCCGTCAGCCGCTCCCGGCCGAACTTCACGATCATGGCGACCGTGTCCGGTTCGGTGACGGGTATCCGGCGCAACGCGTCGCCGACCGCAGCCCGCACACGCGGCACCGGATCATCGACCCGGGAGATGGCCAGCCGGCGGAAGTCGGCCTCCGAGCAGGTCGAGCCGGCGACCCGGATCCCCTCGCGACGCAGATCGGCGTCGGTGTCCTCGATCAGCCTTTCGAGGAGTGCGGGGGTCACGCCCCCAAGCCCCTCCAGCGCCCACAAGGCTCCCGCCCGGGCGGACGGCGATGCCTTCCCGTCGGCCACCATGGCGCGGAGTTCGGGGACGAGCTGCCGCGCATCCCTGTCGATGATCTCCTGCCAGGCGAGGTCGGCGATCCGGGCGTTCTTCGCGCCGAGGTGGGCCGGCAGTTCGTTGACGGCCAGGTCGGCGACCGCGACCGGTGCCCGCCGCTCCTGCGAGGCATGGCGAATCCGCCAGATCCGGCCCCGCACCCGGTCTCGGTCCGGATGGTTCCGCGGCACCTCGTTGTGGGAGATGACTTTGTTGTACCAATCGACGACGTACAGGCATCCATCGGGGCCGAACTGGATCGCCACGGGGCGAAAACACTTGTCGGCCGACGTCAGCAGATCGGGCCCCTTGCGATAGGTGAATCGCCCGCCGGTCCGCGTCGCGATGATCGACTGAATCGCGTTGGTGATCGGATTGGCGACGTAAAACACCCGCTCGTCCGCGGAACTGCCCGCCCCGGCCCCCCAGGGGGCCGGCCAGCCATCGAGATCGTCGGCGATCGCCAGCCCACTGAGCCCGGTGCCACCCATCTGCGGCGGGGCCAGCGGCGGCGGGCACAGCGGCTGATAGGGCTGGAGCCGGTCCGGTGAGCCGGTGCGATACAGGCCCCCGGGCTCGAACGGAATGATCGGATAGCCCATGTCATTGGCCTCCTGGATCCAGGTCTGGCCGAGCCGCGAGATCGTCAGGCCCCAGATGTTGTTGGGACCGGCTGTGAGCAGCTCGAACGCCGAACCGTCGGGCTTGAACCGGGCCAGCTTGCAGGCGTCGAACCGAGCCTGTTTGCTGCCATCGGCGAACGGCAGCCCGCCGGGCCGCTTCACGGTCGAACTGTTGAACAGCCCCTGAGCGACGAGAATCCATCCGCCGGGCACGCGGGTGAATTGGTGCGGGAAGAGGTGGGAGTCCTGAACGCCGAACCCCTCGAGGACGGTCTGGTGGCCGTCGGCCCGGCCGTCGCCGTCCGCGTCGCGATACCAGCGAATCTCGGTGCCATACTGCACGAAGGCGCCGTCTCGCCACGGCTGCACGCCGAGCGGGATCGCCAGACCGTCGGCGAACACCCGGGCCGGGCCGGGACGTTCCCCAAACGGCCGGTCGATCACGAGCACCTTGTCGCGGCCGCCCGCCGCGAACAGCCGCCGCGAAGCCTCCGGATTCTCGTTGCCGTCAACCGGATATTCGAGGGCCGTCGTCGTCCAGAGGCGACCCCGTCCGTCGAACGCCAGGGCCACGAACTTGCCGTACGGATTGTCCGCCGCCTCGCTCTCGGCGAGCACGAGCTCGGCGGCGAAGCCGTCGGCGAGCTTGAACCGCCCGACTTCCTCGGCCGGGGTCAGCGGTTGCCCCACGCCGGTGCGGCCGGACGCCAGACACAGGCAGCAGCCGAGCAGCAGTGCGGAACGCACGATACCTCCCACGGCTAGCGAGCCGGCGCGTTGAAATCGAACACCATCACCCGGGCCAGGCATGGAACCACGACCGCCTTCACCCGCTCATGCTCGGGGTGCGGCAGGTACGCGTCGCGGGCCTCGGGACTCGAAAACGTCATGATGAACCCGTGCGTGAAGCCGTCGTTCAGCCCCTCACCGCTCGCGTACGGACCGCAGGCGAAATCGAGCAGGCCGGGAATGACATCGACCATGCCGGCCATTTCGCGGAAGCAGGTTTCGATCTGTGCGGCCGTGATCTCGGGTTTGAACTGGAAAACGCCGTAGTGCTTGACCTGGGGCATGGAAAACTCCGCCGAGGGTGGGGCGCCGGTGTCATGCGGCCGGCGCCGAACGCCGCATGTTCGCGAGCAGGGCTTCGACACACGCCCGGGCGAACGCCGGGTCGTTGATCGTGACGTCGAGCGACACGCAGGGGATGTCGGCCCGGAGTCCGGTTTCGATGGCGCCGAACAGGGCGGCGTCGGCCTGCGGATCGGCGAACGGTCCACCGGCGGCGCTGATCACGCTGATCCCGCGGCGCGGCAGCAGCACGGAGACCGGGCCCAGGGACGCGTTGACTTTTCTCGCCAGCAGCCCGCCCAGCGCCGCGCACTCCGCGGCCGTCGTCCGCATCAGGGTGACCTGCGGGTTGTGAGCGTAGAACGTGCGGCCCGCGAACCTCTCGGGCACCGTCTCCCGGGGGCCGAAATTCACCATGTCGAGACAGCCGGGCGCGACCACGGCCGGGACGCCGTGCCGGGCCGCGGCGTCGAGCCGCTCGGGCCCGGCAGACAGCACGCCGCCGACCAGTTCGTCGGCGAGTTCGGTCGTCGTCACGTCGAGCACGCCCGCCACCATCCCGCTGGCCACGAGCGATTCGAGCGTCCGGCCGCCGGTGCCGGTGGCGTGGAAGACGAGCACCTCGTAGCCTGCCGCCTCGAGCAGGGGCACCGCCGCCTCGATGCACTTCGTGGTGTTGCCGAACATGCTGGCGACGACGAGCGGCCGGTCGGCATCGGTCGCGATCGTCGCCTCCACCATGCCGCAGATCGCCCCCGCCGCCCGGGCGAGGATCGTCCGCGAGATCCGGTTGAGTCCGCAGACGTCCACCACGGCGGGCATCATCACGATGTCGCTCGTGCCGACGTACGCCGCGGTGTTGCCGCTGGCGAGCGTGGAGACGATGAGCTTCGGGAAGCCGAGCGGCAGCGGCCGCATCGCCGCCGAGGCAATCGCCGTCCCGCCCCCGCCGCCGAGCGCGATCACGCCGGCGATCCGCCCCTCGCGGTGCAGCCGCGCGAGGAGCAGGGGGGCGGCCGCGGCCATGGCCGCGACGCACTCGCCCCGGTCGCCTCGGCCGGTGACCCCGGCCAGATCGACGCCCCCCGCGGCCGCGACCTCCGCCCGGGAAACGTCGGGCGGCACCTGCGGCGGGCCGCCGGTGCCCACGTCGACCAGCAGCGTCGCGTGGCCGGCGGCACGGATGCGTTCCGCGACGAAGGCGTGCTCGAGTCCCTTGGTGTCAAGCGTGCCGAGGACGGCGATCGCGGCCATGCGTCACCTCCGGCGGCCGAGGGGAATGCTCTTGAACTCCCGCGCCAGTGCGGGGAGCGAGTTTTCGAGTGCCAGCCGCTCCAGGCTCGAGGCGCCCACGAAGCCGACGGCATCGGTGTGCTCGTTGACGTAGGCCGCGTCGGCGGGCGTGCAGATCGGGCCGCCGTGCGCGAGACAGATCACGTCGCTTCGCACCGCCGCCGCGGCCGCGCAGATGGCCTGCGTGCGGGCGGCCGCCTCCTCCAGCGAGCAGGCGGCCTGCGTCACGCCGATCGAGCCGCCGATCGTCGTGCCGACATGCGCGATCACCGCGTCCGCCCCGGCCGACGTCATCGCCGCGGCCTCCGCGGACGTGGCCACGTAGACGATCGTGAACAGATCCATCCGGTGGGCGAGTTCGACCATCTCGACCTCCTTCTCGAAGCCCATCCCCGTCTCTTCGAGGATCTGCCGGAAGACGCCGTCCACGATGCAGTGGGTGGGAAAGTTGTTGACGCCGGAGAATCCCATCGCCTTGACCTGCTGCAGCCAGTGCCACATCCGCCGCCGGGGATCGGTGCCGTGCACGCCGCAGATCACGGGCACCTCGCGCACGACCGGCAGGACCTCGTGCTCGCCGATCTCCATCGCCACGGCATTGGCGTCGCCGTAGGCCATCAGCCCGGCGGTGGACCCGTGGCCGGCCATGCGGAAACGCCCCGAGTTGTAGATGATGATCAGATCGACGCCGCCGCGCTCGAGAAACTTGGCGGTGATGCCCGTGCCGGCGCCCGCTGCGATGATCGGCTTGCCGTCGGCGAGCGTGCCGCGGAGACGGGCCAGCACCTCCGCGCGGGTGTAGGGGTTTCCGGATCCGGTCCAGGGGTTTGGCATGTCCGATGATTCTGAACGTGAGCGGGGGTAAACGTCTCTTCGGGTAGACTATCCTTTGGACCTGAACCGCGACAAACCCGGGGGGTTTCGCGGGGGCGATGGGCAGCGGCTCAGGCCGTACGCTACGGTATGACGATCGTGGGGAGCGAGCAACCCGCGGTGTCGCGGTTGCCTTCCCTGTCGGAGCACGTCCCTTCATGTCGGATTCCGCCCAATCCCGGCTTGCCGCCCTCGGCCTCGCGCTCCCCCCGACCGCCGCGCCGGCCGGCCTTTACAAACCCTGCCTCGTCGTCGGCTCCCAGGCTTTCGTGTCGGGGCACCTGCCGCTGCAGGCCGACGGTTCGCTCGTCCGCGGCCGCGTGGGGGCCGACCTCGACGCCGACGCCGGCAAGGCGGCCGCCCGCCAGGCCGGGCTGGCGATCCTCGCCACGCTCGCAACCGCGCTCGGCAGCCTCGACCGCATCGGGCGGGTGGTGAAACTGACCGGCTTCGTCGCCTGCACCCCGGACTTCGACCGTCATCCGCACGTCATCAACGGCGCCAGCGAACTGTTCGCCGCTGTCTGGGGCGCCGACCACGGCGTCGGCGTCCGCAGCGCCCTCGGGGTCGCCGCGCTGCCGCTCGGTGTGCCCGTGGAGATCGAGGCAGTGTTCGAGCTCGCCTGACCGCATGAGCATCGCCGTCGTCCTCGTCGCGATCACGGTCCTCGTGCTGCTCGTGGCATGGGCGAAACTCCATCCGTTCCTGGCGTTTCTCCTCGTCTCGATCGGGATGGCGCTGGCGCTCGGCGTCGCGCCGAACGAGGTGCCGAAACTCGTGCAGAAGGGGCTGGGGGGCATCCTCGGCTCGCTCACCACCGTGATCGTGGTCGGTGCCATGCTCGGCAAGCTGGTCGTCGAGTCGGGGGCGGCACAACGGATCGCGACCGCGCTCGTGGACCGGACCGGCCTGGCGCGGATCGGCTGGGCGATGGCGGCCACCGGGTTCATCGTCGGCGTGCCGCTGTTCTACAGCGTCGGGTTCGTGCTCCTCGTGCCGCTGATCTTCGCCGTCAGCGGTCGGTATGGACTGCCGGCGGTGGGCGTCGGGCTGCCGGCGCTCGCCGCGCTGAGCGTGGCCCACGGCCTGCTGCCGCCTCACCCGAGCCCCACCGGCCTGGTCGCGCAGTTCGGGGCCGACCTCGGGCTCACGCTCCTCTACGGCACAATCATCGCCATCCCCGCCCTGGTGCTCGCCGGGCCGGTGTATGCCCGGTTCGTGCGGTCAGTGCCGGCCCGGCCGCTGCCGGGGCTGGAGGCCAAGCTTCTGCCCGAGGACCGGCTGCCGGGACTATGGACGAGCCTGCTCACGGCCCTGCTGCCGGCGTTGCTGCTGATCGCCGCCACCGTCGTGCAGATCGCGGCGCCGCAGGTGATGAGCGAAACGACGGCAGCGTGGCCGGAGAACCGGGTCGGGCCGCTGCTCGCCTTCTTCTCGCACTCCGACATCGTGATGCTGGTGACACTCGCCGTGGCCACGGTCACGCTTGGGCTGGCCCGCGGCCGGTCGCTGGGAGACGTGATGGGCATCTACACCGCCGCACTCGTGGACGTGGGCCCGATTCTGCTCGTGATCGGCGGCTCGGGCCCATTCAAGGAGGTGCTGACCGCGACGAAGGTCGACAAGGCGATCGCGACGGCCCTGCAGGGTTTCGCCCTCGATCCGTTGGTGCTCGCCTGGGTGGTGACGGTGATGATCCGCGTCTGCGTCGGCTCGGCGACGGTCGCCGGCCTGACGGCGGCCGGGATCCTCGCGCCGATGGTGGCGGCGCCTGACTCGGGGATCGACCCCAACCTGATGGTGCTGGCGGTCGGCTCCGGCAGCCTGGCGGCGTCGCACGTCAACGATGCCGGCTTCTGGCTGTTCAAGGAATATTTTGGCGCCAGCATTCGCGACACGCTGAAGTGTTGGACGGTGATGGAGACGATCGTCGCGGTCGTCGGCCTTGCGGGCACGCTGCTGCTCTCGCGGCTGCTGGGGTAGGGGGCGCACTGCCGAGCGTGGGGTCCAACGGCCCAACCCGCCGGCGGACGGCAGAAGTCTCGTCGCTGAGGCAAGGTCGCCTCACGCTCCTCGAGCTTCCGCCGATCCGCCGGCTGCGAGCACCAGCAACGCTGCAAGCATCGCTTGCGCGGGAGCCGGGTTTAGCCCGGCGACCGTAAGCCGGAGCAGACGCCATGTCGGCTG
>JBIKKQ010000272.1:0-3505 GCA_044360305.1 Pirellulales bacterium | reverse complement strand
CGACGAGCCCACCGGCCAGCTCGACGGCCGGACCGCCGCCGAGATCACGGAACTGCTCGTGTCACTCGTGGAGGAGGCGGGGGGGATGCTCGTCGTGGTCACGCATGCCGATGCGGTGGCCGCCCGCGTCGGCACCGTCCGCCGGCTCGTCGCCGGCCGGCTCGAGCCATGACCGGCGTCGGCGAAGGAACTGATGCGCCGCCGGCCCGCCGCGCCGCGCGGCCCCCGGTCCGATCGCTCGGCGGCCTGATCGCCGCGCTGAGCGTCGCCTGGTGGCCGCGGCTCGCGGCCGTGGCCGCCGCCGCCGCGGTCGTCGCCACGGCGATCGCCGGCAGCCTCGGCGTCGGCGACTCGCTGCGGCGCGGGCTCCGCGACCTGGCGGTCGCGCGGCTCGGCCGCATCGAGGCCGCCGTCGTCGCCGACGAGCCGTTCGGTCCGGGGCTCGCGGCCGGCCTGCAGGCGGCGGCCGCGTCCGGCGAGCGGGCGCTGGGCCAGCTCGTGCCCGCGGTCGTGCTCCAGGTGGCCGTCGAACACGCCGCCGCGGGCCGCAACGTGTCGGCGCGGGCGACGCTGCTCGCCTGCGACGACCCGGCCGGCCTCGGGTTCGTGCCCCATCCGCCCGCGATTACCGCGGAGGGCGTGTGGCTCAACGCGCCGCTGGCGGCCGCGCTGGCGGCCCGCGCCGGCGACGCGGTCGTGCTGCGCGTGCCCCGGCCATCGGCCGTGCCGGCCGACAGCCCGCTGGGCAGGCGCACCGCCGACACCGGCGGCCGCCGGCTCGCCGTTACGGCCCTGCTCCCCGACGCCGGCCTCGGTCGGTTCGCGCTGCGGCCGACGCAGGTCACCGGTCCGTTGGTGGTGACGACGCTCGACGTCGCCCGCGAGTTGCTTGGTCGGGATGGGGCGACGAACGCCGTGTTCGCCGTCAGAGCCGATGAGGGCGCGGTCGTCGATACGCTGCGCCGGCGCCTCCGGCCGGCGCTCGCCGACTACGGGCTGACGCTCGAACCCGGCGACGCGGGCCGCGGACCGCGTCTCACCAGTCGCCGGCTGATCCTGCCCGCGGCCGTCGATCGGGCGGCGTCGGCCGTCCTCGGGCCGCTGGGGGGCCGGCCGTCGCTCGTGTTTCTCGTCAACGCGATCGAGCCGCAGCCGGCAGCCGACCGGCCCGCCGCCGCGCGGCGGGCATCGATTCCCTACTCGACGGTCGCGGGCATCGACGCCACCAGCCTGCCGGTCGGGCCGCTCGTCGCCGCCGACGGCCGGCAGTTGCCCCTGCCCGGCCCCGACGAGATCGTGATCGATCGCTGGATGGCCGACGACCTCGCCGCCCAGGGAACGCCCGTGGCCGTCGGCGACACGCTCGACCTGCGGTTCTTCGCGCCGGAGACCCTGCACGGCCGCGTCGTCGAGACCGAGGCTCGGCTGCGGATCGCCGGCATCGCGGCGATGGAGGGGGCGGCGGTCGCCCGTGATCTCGTGCCCGAGGTCGAGGGGATCACCGACGAGAAGTCGATCGCCGACTGGGATCCCCCGTTCCCGTTCGATGCCGCGCGGGTGCGGACGACGGCGCCGCACGACGAGGACGACCGCTACTGGCGCGAGCATGGCGCCACGCCGAAGGCGTTCGTCGCGCTGGAGACCGCCCGGCGGCTGGCGGGCAGTCGGTTCGGGGCCACGACGGCCTGGCATCTGCCGGCGCAACCCGAACTCGATCTCGACGACGTCCGCGGCCGGCTGGCCGCCGCGGTCGAACCCGAGACCCTCGGCATCCGCGTCCTGCCGCTGCGGGCCGACGCCCTCGCGGCCGCCCGCGGCTCCACGCCGTTCGGCGGCTTGTTCCTCGCCCTGTCGAGCTTCGTCGTCGGCGCCGGCCTGATCCTCGAATGGCTGCTGTTCCGCCTGCTCGTCGCCGCCCGGCGGCGCGACATCGGCATCCTCGCCGCGATCGGCTGGCCGCCGCGGCGCCTGACCATGCTGCTCGGCGGCGTGGCCGCCGGCGCGGCGGCGGTCGGCGCCGTCGTCGGCACGATCGTCGGGCCGCTGTGGACGCGGCTGCTGCTCGCGGGCCTGTCGCGCGGCTGGGAGGCCGACGTCGGTGCCGGCGCGGCCGCGGTGTTTCACGCCCCGGCCCCGAGCCCCGCGGCGGTCTGGCCCGGCGGCGCGGTGGCCTTCGTCGTCTCGCTGCTCGCCGTGCTCTGGGCCGCCAGCCGGGCCGCGGCGGCCCCGCCGCTCGCGCTGCTCGGCGGCGCGAGCGAAACGATCACCGGCGGCCGGGGCCGCCCTGGGTGGGCGCTGGCCTGGGCCGGGGCCGCGGCGGCGGCCGCCGCCGGCGTCGCCCTGCTCGGCCGGCGGGCCGGCGGGCAGGCGGCGGTCGGCTGGTTCTTCGCCGCCGGCGGGCTGGCACTCGTCGCCGCTCTCGCGCTGGTGCGGGCCTGGCTCGTCGGTGGCCTGCAGCGCGGACCGCTGCGGTCGCTCGCCGGGCTCGTCGGCCGCGGGCTTGCCCACGCGCCCGCCCGCGGCTTCGCAGTCGCCGCCATCGTCGCCGTCGCGGAGTTTCTCGTCGTCGCCGTGTCGTCGTTCGCGGTCCGGCCGCCGGCCGATCCGGCCGACCGTCGTTCGCCCACCGGCGGCTGGTCGCTCGTCGTCGGCTTCGGCGCTCCGACCGCGGTCGATCCCGCCGCGGCCGAGAACCGCGGCGGGCTGGGCATGACCGAGGCCGAGGAACGGGCCGTCGCCCGTTGCACGATCGCGCGGCTGCGCCGGCGGGATGGTGACGCCGCCGACTGCACCAGCCTGTATGCGGCCGCGCGGCCGCCGGTGGTCGGCGTCGGCACCGACTTCGTCGCCCGGGGCGGATTTACGTTCACCGACCGGGGCCGCGCGGCCGCGACGGACAACCCGTGGACGCTGCTCGACCGTGGCGGCACGGCTACTGGCCCGGTGCCTGCGATCCTCGATCAGGCCACGGCGCAGTGGGCCCTGAAACTCGGCGGCGTCGGCGCCCGGTTCACGCTTCCGGACGACGGCGGGATGCCGGTGGAGTTCGAGATCGTCGCCCTCCTCGAACCGGGCATCCTCCAGGGCATGGTGCTCGTCGCCGAACGCGAGTTCACCCGCGTCTTCCCCGGTCGCTCCGGCCATGGGATGGCCCTGGTGGACGACGCGGCGCTCTCGGCCGGGGACCGCGGGGCGGCCCGCTCGGGCCTGGCTGCGGCGTGGGCCGACGCGGCGCCGGAGTTCACCGCCGCCGTGGACAGGGTGCGGAGCCTGCAGGGGGTGCAGAACACATTCCTCGCCGCCTTCCAGATCCTCGGCACGCTCGGCCTGCTCCTCGGCACGGCGGGCGTCGCCGCGGTGCAGGTGCAGAACGCGATCGAGCGGGCCGGCTCGCTCGCCCTGCTCCGGGCCCTCGGCTTCACGCTGCCGCAGGTGCGCCGGCTGCTCGTCGGCGAAACTCTGGTCGCGGTCGGGCTCGGGCTGGCGGCGGGCAGCGGGGCCGCCG
>JBIKKQ010000012.1:0-39967 GCA_044360305.1 Pirellulales bacterium | reverse complement strand
ACCGAAGTACTCCACGCGGCCTGGAGGGCCGCGCTACGCGAGCCCGTCCGGGCAACCCTTGGCGTTGCCCGCGACGGGCCAAGCGAAAACGGGCAGGATGCCCGTGTTTCGCATGTAGCTGGCAAACGGGCAGGATGTCCGTGTTTTGCGTGAAGACAGCCCGGCAGCCGGTCACTTCGTGGCCACGAGGAAGTGGCAGATATCGCCGTCGCGCATCACGTAGTCCTTTCCCTCGACCCGGAGCTTGCCGGCGGCGCGGATCTCCTTCTCGCTCTTGAAATGCTCGAGGTCCTCGAGGGCGTAGATCTCCGCCCGTATAAAACCCTTCTCGAAGTCGGTGTGGATCACGCCCGCCGCCTGCGGCGCCAGCGCGCCGACCGGGATCGTCCACGCCCGGACCTCCTTCTCGCCGGCCGTGAAATAGCTCTGCAGTCCCAGCGTGCGGTAGGCCGCCCGGGCGAGCGCCGCCAGCGCGGGCTCCGTAAGGCCGGCGCCGGCGAGCATCTCCGCCCTGTCGGTCTCGTCCAGTTCCGCGATCTCGGCCTCCAGCTTCGCGCACACCGGCACCA
The DNA here is from genome assembly GCA_044360305.1 of Pirellulales bacterium. Classification (GTDB taxonomy): domain Bacteria; phylum Planctomycetota; class Planctomycetia; order Pirellulales; family UBA1268; genus QWPN01. The sequence goes on along the minus strand of JBIKKQ010000012.1, from coordinate 39,398 downwards.
CCTCCGCGCCGGCCTTCGCCGCCGCCGCACGGACCGCCTGCACCAGCGGCCCCGTGCCCGCCAAGTCCCCCTCATCGACGTTGGCGACGTACAGGATCGGCTTGGCGGACAGCAGGCCGAGCTCGCGGACCGCCTTCTGCTCGGCTTCGTCGAGGGGGAGCGTCCGCACCGGCTTCTCGGCGGCCAGATGGGCGAGGCACTTGCGGATCGCGTCGACCTTCGCCTTGGCGTCCTTGTCCGGGCCCTTGGCGGCCCGCTCCGCCTTGGGGAGCAGGTTGTCGAGGTGCTGGATGTCGGCCAGCAGCAGTTCCAGTTCGATCGTTTCCATGTCCGACACGGGATCGACCTTGCCGGCCACGTGAATGACGTCGGGATCCTCGAAGCAGCGGACGACCTGGAGGATGGCGTCCACCTCGCGGATGTGGGCGAGGAACTTGTTGCCCAGCCCCTGGCCCTCGCTCGCCCCCTTCACGATCCCGGCGATGTCCACCAGCTTGAGCGCCGCCGGGATCACCTTCTGCGGGGGGATGAGCCGGGTGATCCGCTGCAGGCGGTCGTCGGGAACGCTCACCATCCCCTCGTTGGGCTCGATCGTGCAGAACGGGTAGTTGGCGCTCTGCGCGGCCTTCGACTGGGTGAGGGCGTTGAAGAGGGTGCTCTTGCCGACGTTCGGCAGTCCGACGATGCCTGCTTCCATGGGGGGCTCCGTGCGAGGTGGTCCGGGGGCGGCATCATAGAAGACGGCGAGGGCCGGCGCAAGTCTGCCGGGGTGGGGACGGGTGTTTGCGGACCGCTCGCCTCCCGCGGCCGGATCGCATACAAGGGGGGCATGATGCCACGCCCCGCGGTCCTCCCCGCCGCCTTCTTCGACCGGCCGGCCGACCGGGTGGCGCGGGAGCTGCTCGGCGGCGTGCTCGCCGTGCGCGGAGCCGACGGACGCATCGCGCGGCACGTCGTTCACGAGACCGAGGCCTACCTCGGCGGTCACGATCTCGCCTGCCACGGATCGAAGGGGTTGACCGCCCGCAACGCCGTGATGTTCGGCCCGGCGGGGCGGTGGTACGTCTATCTCTGCTACGGCATGCACTGGATGCTCAACGTGGTCACCGGCGCCCCCGGCGTGCCCGCGGCCGTCCTGATCCGCGGGGCCGGGGGATTCGTCGGGCCGGGCCGGCTGACGCGCGGACTGGGCATCGACCGGCGGTTCGACGGTCGGCCCGCCGGCCGGGCAACGGGCCTGTGGTTCGAGGCGGCGGCCGTCGCCGTCCCCAGACGGCTGGTCGCGAGGACGCCGCGAATCGGCGTCGGCTACGCCGGGGAGTGGGCCGACGCGCCGCTCCGGTTCGTCGTCGAACCGGAAAGACTCGCTACACTGAAAGAGCGTCGTTCGAGTCCGAGGAGAACTTCGAGATGAACCATGTCGCGATCGGATGCCTGCTGGCCGGAGGTGCGTTCATGATGTCCGTGGGAAGTGCGCCGGCCGTCGCCGCCGACACGCCGGCCAAGACGGCGAAGGCCACGCTGGCCGGAGGCTGTTTCTGGTGCACGGAGGCGGTGTTCGCCGAGCTCAAGGGAGTCAAGAAGGTCGTCAGCGGCTACACGAACGGCACCGTGCCGAACCCGACCTACAAGCAGGTCTGCACCGGGCTGACGGGCCATGCCGAGGCGATCGAGGTCGAGTACGACCCGGCCGTGGTGCCGTTCGAGAAGCTGCTGGAGGTGTTTTTCGCCACCCACGACCCGACGACGCTCAACCGGCAGGGGGCCGACGCGGGCACGCAGTATCGCTCGGGCATCTACTATCACGACGACGAGCAGAAACAGGTGGCGGAGAAGGTGATCAAGGCGCTCGATGACGCGAAGGTATTTCCGGCGAAGATCGTCACCGAGGTGAAGAAAGCGGAGAAGTTCTACCCGGCCGAGGATTACCACCAGGACTACTTCGCCAACAACCCGAACCAGCCCTACTGCCGGGCGGTGGCGGCGCCGAAGGTGGACAAGGTGCGGAAGGTCTTCAAGGACCTGGTGAAGTAGCGACGCAGAACATCAGGGACGGGAGCGGATTGTGCCTTCACCCAGAGTGGGTGCTGGAGCACACAGAGTGGGTGCTGGAGCACACCTGGCACAATCCGTTCCCGTCCCCGTTTTTCATAACTTCCTTCAGGAGGTTTTCGGTGCGACGACGAACTCCGTTGCTTGCAAACGCGTGTGCGTGGTTATTTCTCGGATCCTGCGTGCTGGCGGCCGAGCCGGCCGTCGATCTGACCGTGGCGACAGACCGGGGCGATGCGACGTACGCGGTTGACACGCCGGTGAAGTTCGTCGTGACCGCGAAGCAGGCGGGGCAAGCGGCCGACATCGAAGTGGTTTGCACCATCGACAAAGACGGCATGCCGCCCGGCGTCGCGAAGACGCTGAAACTGACCAACGGGACCGGGACCGTGGAAGGAACCCTCGGCGAACCTGGTTTCCTGAAATGTCGAGTGACGTACGGCAGCGGCGGCAAGCCGGCGGCAGCGGTCGCCGTGGCGGCCATCGACCCGCTGAAGATTCCGCCCAGCCTGCCCGTGCCGGAGGACTTCGACGCGTTCTGGGCGCAGCAGAAGATCCGACTGGCGGACGTGCCCATGACGCCGATCCTCGAACCCGTCAAGTCGCCGAAAGGGATCGAGTGCTTTCACGCGGAGATTCCATGCGTGCCGCCGCGGCCGACGACGGGCTACTTCGCCCGGCCCGCGGGTGCGGCGCCCAAGAGCCTGCCGGCCATTCTGATGGTCCAGCGAGCGGGGGTTTATCAAAACAAGCCTGACGACCCGGCCGCCGTCGCCAACAAGTTCCATGCGCTGGTACTGGACATGAACGCGCACGGTCTGCCCAGCAAGCCCGAGGCGTTCAAGGAAATAGCCGGCACACTGGGCGACTACGCGGCTCTCGGCCGTGAAGACCGAGAGCAGAGCTACTTCCTGGGAATGTACCTGCGGCTCCTCCGGGGGCTGGACTTCCTCTGTGCCCAGCCGGAATGGGACGGCAAGACCTTGATCGTCCGCGGTGGCAGTCAAGGGGGCGGACAGGCGATCGCCGCTGCGGGCCTCGATTCCCGGGTGAGCTTCATTGCCGCCAATGTGCCGGCGATGTGTGATCACTCGGGCTGTGCGATCGGTCGCGCGAGCGGCTGGCCTGGGTTGGTGCCCATGGGCGAGGACGGCAAGCCGGACCCGAAGGTCCTGCAAGTGGCAAGGTATTTTGACGGCATGAATCTCGTCACAAGGGCCAAGTGCGAGGCGATTTTCGACGTGGGCTTCCTCGATCCTCACTGCCGACCCACGACCGTGTATGCCGCCTACAACAACTGGCCCGGCAAGAAGCGGATCGTCGACCGACCGCAGGCGGGACACCGGTTCGCACCGGACTTCGGCGATGCCACCATCACCGAGCACATCGCACGCATGAAGGCCGGCGGCGGACCGTAGCATCGTGGCCTGGCACCCGCGCACGACGCCCCGCGGCCGCCTCCTGCGGCGGGGCGTCACTACCGGGAGCATCCAATAGTTGATACTTGCTTGGGCACGGTTCGGGGTTGCCCATGCCCGCTCGCCGGCCGTTCGCTCCGGGCATCCCTGCCCTTTTTCCACTTGGTCGACCGCAGGAAAAGCCGAGGTTTTCCTGGGTCGACAATCGCCGCTTCCTGCGGCGGCGCGAAAACGGCAAGGCTTCGCAGCCGTGCCGCTCCGCGTGCGCGTAACGGGACCCGCGGCCAGGATGGCCGCGGCCGCCCGTCCGGGCAACCCTTGGCGTTGCCCATGACGGGCCAAGCGAAAACGGGCAGGATGCCCGTGTTTCGCGTGTATACGGAAAGGCTTCGCAGCCGTGCCGTTACGCGTCAGCGTAACGTGCAACAAGCTCCCCCGCCTCCACCGGCGTCCCCGGAGCCACGAGCACCTCGCCGATCCGTCCGTCCCGCTCGGCGTAGACCGTCGTCTCCATCTTCATCGCTTCGAGCGAGAGGAGCTTCTGCCCCTTCGTCACCACGTCGCCGGGCCGCACCGCCACCGTGACGATCAGCCCCGGCATCGGGGCCCCAACCTCGCGGGCGTCGCCGACCACCGCCTTGGGCCGACGCTGGACCTTCGCCTCCAGGCTGCGGTCGGCCACCGTCACGCTCCGCGGCTGGCCGTTGAGCTCGAAGAACACCGTCCGCGTGCCGTCGGCATGGGGCTCGCCCACCGTCAGCAGCCGCACGACCAGCGTCTTGCCCGGCTCGATGCTGATCGAAAGTTCCTCCCCCGGCTTGGGCCCCTCGAGGAACGCCGGCGTCGGGATCGGGCTCACGTCGCCATGCTTGGCTCGGTGCTGCGCAAAGTCCTGAAAGACGCGGGGATAGAGAAGCCAGGAAAGCACCTCGCGGGGGGAGGCGGTCCGGCCGACGAGCTCCCCCGCCTTGCGGGCCGCGGCAGCGAAATCGGCCGGCGGCAGCGACTCGCCGGGGCGGCCCGTCACGAGGTCCGCGTCGCGGACGATCCGTTTGACGACGGCGGGCGGGAAGCCTCCCGGCGGCTGGCCCATCCGGCCGGCGAGCAGATCGATCACCGACTCCGGGAAGGCGAGTTCGCGGGAGTCGGAGAGCAGGTCGTCGGCCCGCAGGCCGTTGGTGACGAGCATCAACGCCAGGTCGCCAACCGACTTGCTCGTCGGCGTCACCTTGACGATGTCGCCGAGCAGCCGGTTGACGTCGGCATACGCCCGGCAGACCTCCTCCCAGCGATCGCCGAGGCCGAGGGCCTTGGCCTGCTCAAGGAGGTTCGTGAACTGGCCGCCCGGCATCTCGTGGAGATACAGGTCCACGTCCGGCGCCTTCATGCCGCACTCGAACGCCGTGTAGTGCTCGCGGACGCCCGCCCAGTAGTGGGCGAGGTGGCGGAACGGCTCGGGATCGAGGCCGGTGTCAAGCGGCGTGTTGCGGACCGCCTCGATGATGGCGTTGAGGTTCGGCTGGCTGGTGAGGCCGGCGAACGGCCCGCAGGCGGCGTCCACGACGCTGGCGCCGTGGCGGGCCGCCTCGAGGGCGCTCGCCAGGGCGGCGCCGGAGGTGTCATGGGTGTGGAAGTGGATCGGGATGCCGATCTCGTCCCGGAGCGCCTTGACGAGCCGGCCGGCGGCGAACGGCTTGCAGAGGCCGGCCATGTCCTTGATGGCCAGCATGTGGGCGCCGAGCCGCTCCAGTTCCTTGGCGAGCTTCACGTAGTAGTCGAGCGTGTACTTGGATCGCGCCGGGTCGAGCACATCCCCCGTGTAGCAGATCGCCGCCTCGCAGATCGCCCCGCTCTCGACGACGGCGTCGATCGCCACCCGCATGTTGGGGACCCAGTTGAGCGGGTCGAAGACCCGGAACAGGTCGATGCCGGCCGCCGCCGACTCCTTGACGAAGGCCTGCACGACGTTGTCGGGGTAGTTCGTGTAGCCGACCGCGTTGCTCGCCCGAAGGAGCATCTGGAAGAGGACGTTGGGGATCCGCTCGCGCAGGGCGAGGAGCCGGTCCCAGGGACATTCCCGCAGGAACCGCATCGCCGTGTCGAAGGTCGCTCCCCCCCACATCTCCAGCGAGAACAGGCCGGCGCCGAGCCGGGCGTAGGCGTCGGCCACGGCGAGCATGTCGTGGGTCCGCATCCGCGTGGCGAGCAGCGACTGGTGGGCGTCGCGCATCGTGGTGTCGGTGAGCAGCAGCCGGTTCTGCTCCCGCACCCAGGCGGCGAACCGGGTCGGGCCGAGCTCGCGCAGCCGGTCGCGGGTGCCGGCGGCCGGCGCGGCGAGCGGGTCGAAGTCCGGCACGACCGCCGGCTGGCGGCGGGCGGCGGCCGGCCGCCCCTTCACCAGCGGGTTGCCGTTGACGATCACGTCGGCGAGGAATTCGAGCAGCTTCGTCGCCCGGTCGCGGCGCACCGGGAAATCGAACAGCGCCGGCGTCTCGTCGATGAACCGCGTGGTGCACTCGCCGGCGAGGAACGCCGGATGGGTGACGAGGTTGATGAGGAACGGGATGTTGGTCTTCACTCCGCGGATGCGAAACTCCTGCAGGCAGCGCTCGATGTGGCCGGCCGCCTCCTGGTGCGTCAGGCCGCGGGCCGTGACCTTGACGAGCAGCGAGTCGAAGTAGGGCGTGACGACGGCCCCGGAGAAGGCGGTGCCGGCGTCGAGCCGGATGCCCATGCCGCTGGCGGAGCGATAGGCGGTGATCCGGCCGTAGTCGGGGAGGAAGCGGTTCTCGGGATCCTCGGTCGTCACCCGGCACTGGATCGCCGCCCCCATGAGCTGGATTTTCGCCTGGTCGCCGAGGCCGATCTGCGGATCGGAGAGGCGGTGCCCCTGGGCGACGAGCAGCTGGCGGCGGACGATGTCGATCCCGGTGATCTCCTCGGTGACCGTGTGCTCGACCTGGATCCGGGGATTGACCTCGATGAAGAAAAACTTGCCGGTGTCGGCATCGACGAGGAACTCGACGGTGCCGGCGTTCTCGTAGCGGGCGGTGCGGCCGATGGCCAGCGCCGCCTCGCAGATCGCCGCGCGGGTCCGGGCATCGAGGTTCGGGGCGGGGGCCATCTCCACCACCTTCTGGTGGCGGCGCTGCACGGAGCAGTCGCGCTCGAAGAGGTGGACGAGGCCGCCGTGCAGGTCGCCGAGCAGTTGGACCTCGATGTGCCGCGCCCGGGGGATGAACTTCTCCACGAACACGCTGGCGCTGCCGAAGGCGGTCTTGCTTTCCCGCTGGGCGCTCTCCAGGGCGACGGCGAGCTCGTCCTCGCCGCGGACCACGCGCATGCCGCGGCCGCCGCCGCCGTGGGCCGCCTTGAGGATCACCGGCCAGCCGAGCTGGCGGGCGATCTCAAGGGCGTCGGCGTGGCTGGCCACCGGCTTCGGGCTGCCGGCGAGGATCGGCACGCCGGCCTTGGCGGCCAGGTCGCGGGCCGCCGTCTTGTCGCCGAGCGTCTCCAGCAGCTCCACCCGCGGGCCGACGAACACGATGCCCGCCTTGCCGCAGGCCGCCGCGAAGGCGGGGTTCTCGGAAAGGAAGCCGTAGCCGGGATGGATTGCGTCCACGCCGTGGGCCTTGGCGGTCGCCACCACGGCGTCGATGTCGAGATAGGAACGGATCGGCTCCCCCGGCTTGCCGACGGCGTAGGCCTCGTCGGCCTTGAAGCGATGGAGCGCGAACCGGTCCTCGTGGGCGTAGATCGCGACGGTGCGGATGCCGAGCTCGTGGGCCGAGCGAAAGACGCGGATCGCGATCTCGCTGCGGTTGGCGACGAGCAGCTTCTTGATGGGGCGCATGAGGAGCCGGGATGGTGGCCTGGAGGGACGGGGGACGTGGAGACCGGGAACCGGCCGAAACGGCCCTATCGTACCGCCCCCCCGCGTCCGGCCAAGCGGGCGCTACTTCGACGCCGGGGCCGCGGGCTGCTTCGTCACGCCGGTCCGCCGCTGGTCCTTGTCGTAGACGAGGAAATGGTTCCACGGCTCGCGATTGACGAACACGATCACCAGCACGCCGGTGCGGCCGGTGTCGTCGGTGTAATACTTGACATTGGCCACGCCGGGCCGCTCGGCCGCGGGCAGGGCTTCGATGTACTCGTTGTAATCGGTGACTACCGTGTCGGCGGGCAGATCGCCGCTCTCCTTCCAGCCGGCGAGCGGATCGGTCGCGACGCCCGCGTAGGGATACTTCGACACCGTGTCCCAGGCGAGCTTCTGCAGGATCGCCCGCTGCTCGGCGGGGACGCTGTCCTTGACGTCCAGTCCCTCCGGCGACCGGCGGTAGACCGCGGCATAGTTGCAGTAGCCCGCGAGTTCGACGGCCAGCGGACCGGCGTGCGGCATGGCGTCGGACCAGACGGCGGACTGCTGCGTGACGCCCGGCACCTTGCCGGCGACGATCATGCGCCGCAGCTGCGTCACGGCATCGCCCACCGGCACGAGAAAGAAGACCGGCTTGCCGTGCTTCTTGTTGATCGCGTCGGCCCACGCCTCGACCGTCTTGCGTGAATTGTCGATCACCGCCTGCACCTCGTCGAGGTTCGACTCGTCGTAGTCGGCGACGGTTTCGATCTTCTTCTTGCCGCCCAGGCCGTCGTGCACCTTCCAGGCCATCTGCAGATAGAAGCGAAAGTTCGGGTTGCCGGCTAGGCCTGCGGTCGCGAATTCGTCTCCCAGCGTCTGGTTGAACTGCCCGTCGGACCAGCCCGGCCGCCCCCAGCTCATGACGTCGATCTTGCCGCCGGTCAGGAGTTCCTTGATTTCGTCCGGCTTGCCCGACCAGGCGGCCGACTGGCCGGTGATGCCCGCTGCGGCGGCGACGCGCGGCATGAGGCCGGGCATGAACCGGTGCCAGCTGTCGCCGCTGTACAGGATCCGGAGACCGGCGGGCGGCGGGTTCTGGGCCGGCGTTGCCGACGGCGCGTCTTCCGCCCGGGCCACGGAGACGGCGAGACAGCCGAACACCGCGGAAGCCATCACGAGCAAACCGGCCACACGCGAGCCGGGGCGGAACGGGCGAAGGTGGGGCATGGTTCAGTTGACTCCGGGATCGGAAACGGCCGGCGTACCGACGGCACGCCGCACCGGGATCCAGTATCCCATGATCCTGGGTTCACTCCAACGCGCCCGCCATGACACGCGGCGACACGCCTCAGCCGCGGTCCTCGGCGTAACTCGGCCGCAGGTAGTCGGGCACGAGCAGAGCCGGGTCGTCGGACCGTCCCTCTGCCCTCCGGGCGACGGCGGCCGCGGCCACCGCTCCCGACGCCCAGCAGGAGGGGGGCACGACGACGAGATCGGGCCGCGACGGCAGGCTCTCCTCGACCGCGGCCAGCCCCGGCCCCGCGACGACGCGGCCATGCGGCAGCGTCGCGAGCCAGTCCGCCGCCGGCAGGAGGCGGGCCGGCCCGACCTGCCAGCCGCAGGCGGCATCTCCGGCTTTGGTCGCCGTCGCCGCATACAACTCGCCGCGGCCGGCGTCGTAGGCGATCTCCAACGGTCGGTCGCCCAGGTCGGTTTCCCGGGCCGCCGTCCAGGCGATCGTCTCGAAGCCCGACACGCCGACCAGCCGGGCCCCGCAGGTCCAGGCGATTGCCTTCGCCGTCGCCACGCCGACGCGCAGACCGGTGAACGACCCCGGGCCGCGGACGACGGCGACCAGATCCGCCATTCCCACCTCCCAGCCGAGTTCCGCCGCGGCCTCGCACAGGGCGGTGACGACCAGCCGGGCGTGTGCACCGGCCAGCGGCAGGTGCCGCTCGACGGTCGTGCCGTCGGTGCAGGCGGCGATCGAACCGGCCGCGAGACTCGTGTCGATGGCAAGGATCCGCATCTGGCCGCTCACGCCGCGAGGCTCGAACTCCTTGACCCGCTTCGCCGAGGGGCGTACTCTCGCCCACGCTCGACGGCCGGGGGCCGGACACGTCGGTTCTGCATCACGATCGGACATCCGCGGACGGTCTGCAAGAGGGTGGCGAACAGGTGAAGCGGGCCATCATCAGCGACGTTCACGGAAACCTCGAGGCCCTCCAGGTGGTCCTCGAGGATATCGACCGCGAGCGGGTCGATGCCATCTTCTGCCTCGGCGACATCGTCGGCTACGGGCCGAATCCCTGCGAGTGCGTCCGGCTCGTCCGCGATCGCTGCAGCCTCGTGCTGCTCGGCAACCACGATCAGGGGGCGCTGTTCGATCCCGACGGCTTCAACGTCGGCGCCGAGCGGGCGATCCGCTGGACGCGGTCCCAGCTCGAGGCCCACGACCGGCTGCCGCGAAACGCGCAGGCCATGCTCTCCGACTACATCGGCGAGCTGCCGCGGACACACACCGATGGGGACGCGATGTTCGTCCACGGCTCGGCCCGGCGGCCGCTCGACGAATATGTCTTTCCGGAGGACATCTACAGCCCGCTGAAGATGGAGCACATCTTCGAACTCGTCGGCCGGGTCTGCTTTCAGGGGCACACCCACATCCCGGGCGTGTTCACGTCGGCACCCGACTTCATCGCCCCGGCGGTCGCGAAGGGTGCGGTCGCCGAGGCGCGGATCGAACTTCCGGGCGACAAGGCGATGGTCAACGTCGGGTCGGTCGGGCAGCCGCGGGACGGCGACCCGCGGGCCTGCTACGCGATCGTCGAGGACAACGCGGCGGTGCGGTTTCGCAGGCTCCAGTACCCCTGGGAAACCACCTGCCGCAAAATCCACGCCATCGCCGACCTCGACAATTTTCTCGGCGACCGGCTCGGTCAGGGGCGTTGATCGCGCGTTGCCGGCGTGCAGGTCGGGGCAGGCCCGTCTATACTGACGCTTTTGCCCGCCGGAGCCCGCCGTGGAACGCCGCACCTTCACGTTCATCGCCCTGTCGTTGGCGATCCTCCTCGGCGCCCAGGCGCTGCAAGCCTGGCTGTATCCGCCGGCCAAACGCGACCCGCAGCAGGAGGCCGAAGTGGCCGCCGCGCCGCAGCCCGAGCGCCGCGACGCGCCGGCCGGCCGGCCGGCCGGCGAAGCGTCCACGGTGAGTTCCGTCGCCGAACCGACCAATCCCGCGGTCGGGCCGGCGGCGCCGCGGACCAGGTTCACGCTCGGGTCGCTCGATCCCACCGCGCCGGCCCGGATGCTCGTCACGCTCACCAGCCGGGGGGCGGCGGTGGAGCGGATCGAACTCGCCGACGAGCAGTTTCACGATCAGGACGACCGCGGCGGCTACCTCGGCCACCTCGCCGGCGAGGCGACGCCCGAGGGCTGCCGGATCGGCGTCGTCGGCCCGGGCACGCCGGCCGACCGGGCCGGTCTCGAGCCGGGAGACGTGATCGTCGCCGTCGATTCGTCACCGGTGGCCGACGCCCGCTCGCTGCGCGAGAGCCTGGCGACACGCCGGCCAGGGCAGCGGGTGACGCTCGCGGTGCTGCGCGGCGACGGCAAGACGACGCGGGAAGCCACGCTCGAACGCCGGCCGTTGGAGGTCGTGCGGCCCGAACTGCGCGGCGCGCCGGTGTCCGATCCCGACGGCGACCCCCACGATCCGCTCTCGTTCCAGCTGGCGATCGAGTCGCGCGACGGCCGTGGCCGGCGCGAGCCGGAGGGTGAACTTCCCGGGCAGGACCTTGCCGACGTCGATTGGGCAGCCGAGAGGACGGCCAACGGCGGCGTGCGGTTCACGCGGACGCTCGCCGACGGGCTCGTTGTCGCCAAGGAATATCGGTTGGCGCCGCAGGGCGAGGCCGAGAATCGGCTCCAGCTTGCCGTCGAGTTCAGCGTGGTCGGCGACGCGGCCCGAGCCACGTCGGTCGCCTACGCCCTCGACGGGCCGACCGGCCTGCCGACAGAGGGCTGGTGGTACGCCCAGCGGGTCGCCCGCGACTGGGGGTCGCTCGCGGTCCGCGACGTTGCCATGCGGTTCATCGGCGAGCAGACGGCGATCGTCAGTGGCCTGAAGATCGCCGATGGTTCGCTCACCCACCCCGCGACGGCGGTCCAGCCCGGCAAGCCGCTGTCGTTCGCCGGCGTGGACGCCCTGTACTTCGCGGCGGCGTTGATCCCGGCCCCTTCCGGGCCCGAGGCGCCGGCCCTGGCGGAGGTCCGGCCGCTGGCGGTTGGCGAACCGCCGCCGGCCGCCCGGCGCAGGCTCGTGGACGTCACCCCGCGGGTCGTGTCGCGGGCGTTCGACGTCGCTCCCGGCGCGCCGGTCCGTCATCAGTACGAGATCTTCGCCGGCCCCAAGAAGCCCGACCTGCTGCGCCGGTTCGGTGCCGGCGAGGCGCGGATGGACGACCTCGTCTACTTCGGCTGGTTTGGCTGGGTGGCCCGGCCGCTGATCGCCCTGCTCCACGGGCTGCACGCGCTGATCGGCAACTACGGCATCGCGATCATCCTCCTCACGGTGATGGTCCGCGGCGCGATGTTTCCGCTCTCGCGCCGGCAGGCGATCTCGTCGCAGAAGATGCAGGCCCTGCAGCCGGAGATGAAGGCGCTCGCCGAGCGGTACAAGAACGAGCCCGAGAAGCGGCACCGGGCGACGCAGGACCTGTGGCGGAAAAACAACGTGAACCCGGTGGGGGGCTGCCTGCCGGTGTTCATCCAGATCCCGATCTTCATGGGGCTGTATCGGGCCCTGGCCACCGACGTCGAACTCCGGCAGGCGCCGCTGTTCAGCTCGGCGATCCGCTGGTGCTCGAACCTCGCCGCCCCCGACATGCTCCTCGACTGGTCGAAATACCTGCCGGCGTTCCTGACCGCGCCAGAGGGCTACCTCGGGCCGTATCTCAACCTGTTTCCCATCGCCACGATCGGCCTGATGCTCTGGCAGCAGAAGCTGTTCATGCCCCCCGCCATGGACGAGCAGCAGCGGATGCAGCAGCAGATGATGAACTTCATGATGTGGTTCATGGCGCTGGCGTTCTTCAAGGTGCCGTGCGGCCTGTGCCTGTATTTCATCGCCTCCAGCCTGTGGGGCATCGCGGAGCGGCTCCTCTGGCTGCCCAAATCGCTGCCGACGGCTGCCGGTGGACCGGCCGGCACCCGCACGATCGACGTGCCGTTCGCGGCCGTGGAGCGGGGCGGGGCGGCCGGCGGCGCCGCCGATGTCGCCCGGCAGAAGCGCGAGGCGCGGAAGAAGCAGCGTTGATCGCCGCGGCCGCGAGCCATCATGTGGTCGGCGCATGACCTGATCGTCGCCCCCGCCACCGTGCCCGGCAGTGGGGCGCGGGGGATCGTGCGAATCGCCGGCGACGGTCTCGATCGGCTGCTGAGAGAACTGTTCACGCCGTCGGCGGGCACGTTCGCCGCGGCTGACGCGCCGCCCCGGGTGGTGGCCGCCCGGCTGGCAGCGGACGGCCTGGCCCGCGATTGGGGCGAGATCGACGTCGCGATCCTCCACTGGCCGGGGCCGGCCGGCCCGACGGGCGGGCCGCTCGCCGAAGTCCAGTTGCCGGCGAGCCCGCCCCTCGTCGAGGCGGTCGTCGCCGAGGCCTGCATGCGCGGTGCCCGACTCGCCCGCGGAGGCGAGTTCACGCTGCGCGGCTTTCTCGCCGGCCGGCTCGACCTCGTGCAGGCGGAGGCGGTGCTCGCGGTCGTCGATGCGCGGACCCCGGAGGACCTGACGACGGCCCTCGACCGGATGGCCGGCGGTGCGGGCACGGCGCTCGGCCGAGTGCGCGAGGATCTCCTCGACCTGCTCGCTGACGTCGAGGCGGCGATTGACTTCGCCGACGAGACGGCGCCCGACACGGTGGCCGTGCCGCTGGCCCACGGGCCTGTCGGTGACCGGCTACGGGTTGCGCGGGACGCTGTGGCTGCGGAGGCGGAACGGCTCGCGGGCCGGGCGGCCGCAGGGCACGACCTGCCGCGGGTCGTGCTCGTGGGCCGGCCAAACGTCGGCAAGAGCAGCCTGTTCAATGCGCTCGTCGGCCGGTCGGCCGCGCTCGTGGCCGACGAGCGCGGCACGACACGGGACTGGATCGAGTGCACGCTCGAGCCGGTGGCAGGGGAGGGGGCGGCCTGCGTGCTCGTGGACGTGGCGGGGCTCGACGTCGGCGGGCTTGCGGGAGCGGGTGCTGGCCGTCGCGGTGAGTCGGCCGCGCCGCAGGCCGCCACGGTGGCCGACCTCGACGCGGCGGCAGCGGCCGTGGCCCGGCGCGAGATCGAGCGGGCCGATCTGCTCATGGTCTGCTGCGACGTGGCCGATGCCGGGCCGCCGATCTCCATCGTCGGCGATGCGCGGCGGATCGACGTGGTGACGCGGTGCGACCGTGGTCCATGTGTTGCCGCAGGGCCGACCGATCATGCCACCAGCGTCGTCAACGGGCAGGGGATCGCCGCGTTGCGGCAGGCGATTCTCGACGCGGTCGCGGCGCTCCCGCCGCGTGGCTCGCCGGCCACGCTGCGTCTGGCGGCTGGGCTCGAAGCCGCCCGGGCCGGGCTCGCGGCCGCGGTCGAGGCCAGCGCCGACGACCGGGCCGACGAGCCGTTGATCGCGGCCCATCTGCGCCGGGCGATCGACGCCCTCGACGAGGTCACCGGCCGCAGCATGGGAGCGGATCTGCTCGACCGGATATTTGCCCGGCACTGCATCGGGAAGTAACGCCCCCCGCGGGGCGGCTGCCGCAGTCGCCGGCAGCCCGGTCCAGGTGGCGTCGCCGGCAGGCAGTCATTGACACATGCATATCTTTTGCCAAAAATAGATGCATGCGAACGACGCTCAATATCGATGAGAAAACCTTGGCGAAGGCGGCCCGACTGACCGGGGTTCGACAGAAGACGCAACTGGTGCGGCTGGGCCTGGAGGCGCTGATCGCCCGGGAGTCGGCTCGGGAACTGGCGGCGCGTGGCGGGAGCGAACCGCGGCTACGGTCCATTCCCCGCCGGAGGCCGGGCTGATTGGTGCTCCTCGACACATCGGTGTGGATTGACCACCTGAATCGTGGCGACGGCCGTGCGGCGTCCCTGTTGGTGCAGGGAGACGTCGTCTGCCATCCGCTCGTCATCGGCGAATTGGCGTGCGGATCGCTCACCCGGCGATCGGAGATCCTCGGGCTGCTTGGAGCCTTGCCGCAGGCCACCCAGGCGACCCACGTCGAAGTCGTCGGCTTCATCGACCGCCACCGGCTTCACGGAAAGGGGCTGGGGCTGATCGACATGCATCTGCTCTGGGCAGCCACCAGCCAGTCGCACGTCCTCTGGACCCGCGATCGACGGCTGCGGCAGATGGCCCAGCGTCTGGGAGTCGTTGCGAATTGGTCGTGAAGTGAAAAGGAAGTGAAAAGGACAGGCATGATCCTTGGCGACTGGCCGGGCAGCGACCGTCGCGCGGCTTTGCCCATGTCTGCCGGCCATGACTAGGATCGACGCCGGCGATGGCACTCCGGCCGCGACACGCTTCATTGCGGTCTGACGCCCGCCCTCGGTGCCGACCTCCTCGGAATCCCATGCACGTCACCAGCCAGGAACTGACCGACGCCTGCACGCGGCTCGCGGCCGGCGCGACGCGGCACGCGGCCCGCGATGCCCGGGCCCGCGGCCTGCTCGCCCGGCAGACGGCGGTCGCCGTGGGCCGCATGGCCGGGCCGTGGGTCGATGCCGCGATCGCGATCAAGTCGGCGCAGGGCTCCGCGCCGGCCGCCGCCGAGGAGATGGCCACCGGCCCGATCGCCACGCTGCGGCTGCTCCTGATCACGGCCCGATCGCTGGCGGATGTCGCGGCCCGGGGCGTGCCGCGGTCCGCCCGCGCGGCGCGACCGCTCGCCGCCGTCAGCGGCCGTGCCGGGCCCGTGCCGCTCGTCGGCGTGGACGTGCTGCCCGAGCCGGGCCTGCTCGACGCCGCCATCAACGGCGGCTTCTCGGCGACGGTGCGCTGCGTCGATCCGGGCAACACGGCGGCCTTCACCCGGTCGTGGGCCGAAGAGGCCCGCGTGCGCCCGGCGACCGGCGGCGTGGCGGCGGTCCTCGGCGCCGGCAACGTCACCGGCCTCGCCGTCGCCGACGCGATCGCGCAGGTCTTCGAGCACGGCCGGGCCGTGCTTCTCAAACTCCACCCGCTCCACGCGCCGCTGGCCGAGACACTCCGGACGGCGGTCGCACCGCTCGTCGATGCCGGCCTCGTCGAGATCGTGGTCGGCGGCGCGGACGTCGCCGCGCAGGCCGTGGCCGATCCGCGGGTCACCCACGTGCACCTCACCGGCGGCCAGGGGGCCTTTGACGCGCTCGTGTGGGGCGGCCCCGGGCCCCGGCCCGTTGACGCCGTCCCCCGGCTCACGAAGCCGATCACCTGCGAGCTCGGCAATGTCACCCCGTGGATCGTCGTGCCGGGCCGCTACACCCCGGCCCAGCTGCGGCACCAGGCCGACCTGGTCGCCGCCTCGATCGCCAACAACACGTCGTTCAACTGCATCGCCACGAAGTGCGTCGTCACCTGCCGGTCGTGGGACCAACGCGACGAGTTTTGCGCGCTCGTGGCCGGCCGTCTGGCGATGCTGCCTGCCCGGCCGGCCTGGTATCCCGGCGCGGCGGCCCTGTGGGAAACGGTGACGGGCCGGCAGCCGCCGACCGACGGCACGCTCCCCATCGTGTTTCAGGCCGGGGTCGATCGCGACCGCGAGCCGCGCTGGCTGGAGCGGGAGTGGTTCGGGCCGGTGGCCGTGGAGACGCCGCTCGATGCCGGCTCGATCGACGAGTTCTGTGGCCGGGTGACGGCCTTCGTTCACACGCTGCCCGGCTCGCTGGCGGCGAGCGTCACGGCGCCGGCCGGGCTCGATGCCCACGCCGCCCGGCGGGTCGAGATGCTCGTCGAGCACCTCGAATACGGCGTCGTGGCCTGCAACACCTGGTCGGCGCTCGGATACGCCATGGGGAGCGTGCCGTGGGGCGGGTTTCCCGGGGCCACGCTCGCCGACCCGCAGAGCGGCATCGGGCGGGTGCACGACCCGCTCCTGCTCCCCCTGGTGCACAACACGATCCTGCGGGCGCCGCTCGAGTCGTGGCCGAGGCCGCCGTGGTTTCCCTGGCATCGGCACGGGGCGTCGCTGGCCCGGGGCGTCGCCGAGATGTACGCGGCGATCGCCGCCGGCCGGACCGGCGTCTGGTCGCTCCTGCGGATGCTGCCGGGCGTGCTGCGCGGGTGACGTGGGTGCCTGCCCACGGCAAAGCCACCAACGGCACGGCAAAAGCCCAACCCGCCGGCGGACGGCAGAAGTCTCGTCGCTGAGGCGAGGCCGCCTCACGCTCCTCGAGCTTCCGCCGATCCGCCGGCTGCCGAGATCGTGGATCGTGGAAGGCGTTGGACGCCGGTGATACGGGCCACACTTGAGCCTCGCGTGGTTCGCTGGTCGGGGCCGCCCACGCCCCGTCGCCGGACGTTCGCTCCGGCCCGACCAATCCGCCTTTTGGGCGGATCGGTGCCCGGCCTGCGCTCGCTCGGACCTGCCTGCGCTCCGACATCCTGTCTGCGCTGGGCAGCTAACGCCGGCTCCCTGGGCATGGGCAACCCCTCCCGTGATCTGATTCGGGAGCCTCGATTCGTGCGCAAGGAACAAGAAGGAACCATATAACCGGAGTGCGAGGCGTAAGCCTCGCGGAGCCGGGCTGTGCCCGGCGACCGTAAGCCGGAGCAGCCGCTGTGTCGGCTGCGACGGCGCGACTTACTGCCGCCCGCGGCGGCCGCGGGGGCGGGTCGCGGGCTCGGGCTTCTCGTCCCCCTCCTCGCGAAACTTCTCCGGCTGGCCGGTGAGCTCGTAGAGGAACCGGCTCGGTCGCGTCGGCTTGCTCCGACCCCACTTCGTCCGCGTCAGGCAGAGCGAGAGGACGAGCCGGCGCTTGGCCCGCGTCACGCCGACGTAGCAAAGCCGGCGTTCCTCGTCGATCGCCAGCAGCCCGGCCGCCAGCGACCGGTGGTGCGGCAGGAGCGTCTCCTCCATGCCGACCATCCAGACGCAGTCGAATTCCAGCCCCTTCGCCGCGTGCAGCGTCATCAGGCGGATCGCTCCCGCCTTCGGCTTGTCGGACTCGAAGCGATCGTCCTTGTCGGCGTCGAGCACGAAGTCGTCGAGGAAGCCGCGGACGACCGCCGCCGGGTCCGTGACCTGCGGATGCCCGCGCTCGTACTGGTCGAGCGCCGTCGCCACCTCCTCGACGCAGTCCCAGCGCTGCTCGGCCTCGTTGGGCTCCGCCTCGTATTCCTTCTCCAGATGCCGGCGGTAGCCGACGGACTCCAGCAGCCCGCGGAGCATCGCGCCGCAGCGGGTCAGGCCCGGGGCCGCGGCGGGCGGCGCGTCGCGCAGGGCGATCAACCGCTCCAGCGCCGCCACGCCCCCGGCGGCGGCGCCCGACAGCCGGCCCGCGTCGCGCGAGGCGACGAGTTCCTGCCACATGCTCGCCCCGCGTTCCTGGGCCCGCGACCGCGCCCCCTGGATCGCCTGCGACGACAGGCCACGGGGCGGCACGTTGGCGATCCGCGACAGCGCCAGGTCGTCGTCCGGATCGACGAGCACGCGCAGGAAGGCCATCACGTCCTTGACCTCGCGCCGGTCGAAGAACGACCGGCTGCCGACGAGATCGTAGGCCACGTTGCGCCGGCGCAGCTCCTGCTCGAAGACCCGGGTCTGCTCGCCGGTGCGGACGAGGATCGCCGCCTCGGCCGGGTCCACGCGGCCTTCCTTGAGCAGGCTCTCGAGGTCCCCGACCACCCGTCGGGCCTCGTCGATCTCGTCCTGCGCCTGGACGATCGCCGGGGGCTGGCCCGCGGGCAGGGCGGCGACGAGCGTCTTGCCGTGACGGCGCGAGTTGCGCTCGATGAGCAGGTTGGCCGCCCGGATGATCTCGGGCGTGGAGCGATAGTTTTCCTCCAGCTTGACGATCCGGGCGCCGGGCCAGCGCCGGGCGAAGTCGAGGATGTGCGACACCTCGGCGCCGCGCCAGGAATAGATCGACTGGTCGTCGTCCCCCACCACGCACAGGCTGCCGTGGTCGCGGGCCAGTGCCGTCAGGATCCGCTCCTGGATCGCGCTCGTGTCCTGGTACTCGTCGATGAGCAGGTGGTCGAAGCGGCCCGCCTCGGCGCGGCGGGCGGCATCGTCGGTGGAAAATAGTTCGTCCACGAGGAGCAGCAGGTCGTCGAAGTCAACGGCGCCGGCCGTCCGCAGGGCGGTCTGGTAGCGCCGGTAGGCCGCCGCCGTCAGCGTCCACGAGTCGTCGGCGTCGGCGTCGATCGTGTCGAGGGCGGCGTCGGGGCGGATGCCCCGGCTCTTCCAGCCGCCGATCCGCGCCAGCAGGTCGCCGGGGCGGAGCGTCGTCTCGGGCACCCGCAGCTCCTTGAGCGCCGTGCGGGCGGCGGTCTCCTGCTCGCCGCGGTCGATGATGGCGAACCGCTCCGGATAGCCGAGCGCGGTGGCGTGCCGGCGCAGGATGCGGACGCAGAGCGAATGGATCGTGGAGATCTCCGGTCGCTCGTCCTCCTTCCTGCCGAGGAGCGTCGCCGCCCGGGCCTGCATCTCGCGGGCCGCCTTGTTGGTGAACGTGACGGCGAGGATCCGCGACGGCCGGGCTCCGCGCCGGACGAGCTGGGCGATGCGGGCGATCACCACCCGGGTCTTGCCCGTGCCGGCGCCCGCCAGCACGAGGAGCGGGCCGGGCGGGGCGAGCACTGCGTCGGACTGTGCCGCGTTCAGGCCGGGCACGCCCGTCCGCCGCGCGGGCCGCTCCCGCACCGGTGCCGTGTTCGCCTGCGGCTCGGTCGTCGCTCCGTCCATGGGTGGCCTGCGTCGTCGTGTGGTCCGGCCTGAGCCGGGGGAGAGAATGTACCAGACGCCTGCGGTGCGCGGGCCGGGGCGGCCGGCGGGCCGATTCACCTTGACGGGCCGCGGCCGGAGTTTTCTATTGGCCGCCGAACCGTACGGCAGGGAGACCAGCGGATGCAGCCGGCACAACGAATCGAGTTGCAGGAAAACGACCTCGCGGCGGCCACGATGCAGACCGTCGAGCGGCTGCGGCGCCACCAGTGGTCGATCGCGGCGGTCGTCGGGCTGCTGTTCGCAGGCCTCGGCCTGTGGGTGGCGATCGCGGGCCAGCGGACCGCATCCAGCGCCGAGAGCTGGCGGGCCAGCCTCGCCGCCTCGCGCGAGGGCAATGCCGTCGCGCTGCAAAACGTCGTTCGGCAGTTTCCCGGGACGCCGGCGGCCAATCTGGCGGAACTGACCGCGGCCGACATGGCGTTCGCGGAGGGAGTCGAGCTGCTGTTCACCGACGGCCCCCGGGGAAAGAAGCGGCTTGAGGAGGTCTCCCAGCAGTATCAGCAGCTCGTGAATGGCCGGCCGAACCGGATCGTCGCCGAGCGGGCGGTCTTCGGTCTGGCGAAGACGAACGAGTCGCTCGGCAGGCTCGACGAGGCCCGCAAGGGCTACGAGGCCGTGGCCCGCGAGTATGCCGACGGCGCCTGCGCGGGTTTGGCGGCGGCCCGCGCTGCGTCCCTGGCCCGGCCGGCGGCGGTCGAGTGGTATAAATGGTTTGCAGGCCAGGATTTCGCCTCCCTCGACAAGCCTGCCCAGGAACCGGTCACGCCTCCGACCAATGCACCTTCCGAACCCTCCGGCACCCCAGCCGCAAAGCCCGCCGCCGAGTCGGGGACCGGGGCCGCACCCGCCGGCGCCGCCGCCCAGCCCGAGCCAGTTGCCAAGTGACGGCCTGATCGACGCCGAGGAGACGGATCCGGCACCGGGCTCCGAGGTCGTGGTCGTCGTCGGCGACGAATCGGCCGGGATGCGGCTCGACCAGTTTCTCGTCCGGGAGTTTCCCGGCCACAGCCGCTCGTTTCTCGCCCGGGCCATCGAGAAGTCGGCGGTGCGGGTGGACGGGGTGACGGCGCGGGCGTCCCACAGGCTGCGCGCCGGCAGCAGCGTGTGCTTCACCGTGCCGGAGCCGCCGCGGGCCGGTCCGGCCGCCGAGGAGATTCCGCTCGTCTTCGTCCACGTCGACGAGTCGATCGCGGTCGTGGACAAGCCGCCGGGGATGGTGGTGCATCCGGCCAAGGGCAACTGGAAGGGGACGCTCGCCGGCGCGTTGATCTGGCACCTCGGCGGGGCGGACGGTGCGGGGCTGTCAACCGCGGGTGGAGCGACGAGGCCGGGCATCGTCCACCGGCTC
Source organism: Pirellulales bacterium (assembly GCA_044360305.1). Classification (GTDB taxonomy): domain Bacteria; phylum Planctomycetota; class Planctomycetia; order Pirellulales; family UBA1268; genus QWPN01. Next base: position 18,749 of record JBIKKQ010000012.1, on the reverse strand, counting down.
GACCGCGACACCAGCGGCGTGATCATCGTGGCCCGCAGCGAGGAGGCCCACCACGCGCTGGCCCGGCAGTTCGAGCGCCGCACCGTCGAGAAGACCTACCTGGCGATCACGCAGGGGGCGCCGCAGTTCGATCGCGACGAGATCAACCTGCCGATCGGCATCCATCCCTATCAGCGGGAAAAGATGGCGATCCGTGCCGATCATTCGACCAGCCGTGAGGCGCTGACCCGGTTCGAGGTCGTGGAGCGGTTTCGCACGGCGGCGCTGGTGCGATTGACGCCGAAAACAGGCCGGACCCACCAGATCCGCGTTCATCTGGCGGCCATCGGCTGCCCCGTGCTCTGCGACGCGTTGTACAGCGGCCGAAGCCGGATCGAGGCCGGGTTTCCCGGGCCGTCGGCTCCCGGGGCGACCGTCGCGGAGCCGCTTCTCGCTCGGCAGGCGCTGCACGCTGCCCAACTGGCCGTCGATCATCCGCGGACCGGCGCCCGGATGACGTTCGCGGCGGAACTGCCCGCCGACATGCAGCGGGTGCTCGCCGCCCTGCGGGCGGCGGGCTGAGCAACGCGACCGCGGTCGTCGCAGACCCCACCACGTCTTGACCCCCATGCTGTGGCCGAGGACGGCCATAGCACCGGGAGTCGTGCCGCGGGAATTCTCACCGGGAGCCTGCGGCACCGGCCGGCGCACGATCCTGTCGGTCGCGGTCCTGGGCCGCGGCCTCCCTGCCCCGAGCCGCAGGTTTCGCATGACGGACGACGGCGACGTCGTTGGGCTGCGGACTCCCGGGCGTGCTGCGGCCGTCGGTGATCAGCTTCTCGAGCAAGGCCTGCAGTTCCGCCAGACGGTCCGGGTGCGCCGCCGCGAGGTTCCTCGTCTCGCCGATGTCGGCGGCCAGATCGTAGAGCTGCACCGGCTCGATCGCGTCGTCTCCCCCGCCCCAGCCGCCCGAGCCGGGAGCGGCGATGTATTTCCACGAGCCGAGCCGCACGGCCGGCACGCCACGGATCGAGCAGCTCACGGCATGCGTGCGGACGGCCGCGGTGCCGCCCTTCAGCAGCGGCAGCAGGCTGAAGCTGTCCTCGCCGGCGTCGTCGGGAAGTTTCGTGCCCAGGATCTCGGCGACCGTGGCGAGCAGGTCGGCCTGATGGACGAGCGCATCCGACGTCCGGCCCGGATTCACGACGCCAGGCCAGCGCACGATGAACGGCACGCGATGCCCGCCCTCCCAGGCGTCGGCCTTGTAGCCGCGCAGCGGGCCGCTCGGAAAATGCCCCTTCGCCTCCAGTGCCTTGACGCCGCTGGAGGGAGCGCAGCCGTTGTCGGAGGTGAAGAGCACGAGCGTGTTCCCGGCGACGCCGGCCTCGTCGAGTGCCGCGAGCACGCGGCCGACCGCGGCGTCGGTCTCCATGACCAGGTCGGCGAAGTCGTTCCCGAGACCGCTCTTGCCCCGCCACTCCGGATTGACGGCCAGCGGCGTGTGTGGTGTCGTGAGCGGCATACAGAGCAGGAACGGCGACTTGGCCGCGGCCGACTCCGCGATGAACTTCACCGCCCGATCGCGGAGCGCCGGCAGGATCGGCTCGAGCGCCCAGCCGGCCAGCGCCGGCCCCGGATCGCTGGCCTGGCTGTTCCTCAGGAGCCGCGCGGGGAGGAACTCCGTGGGAATCCCGACCGTCCGATCCTGTTCGATGAAGCAGTACGGCGGCCAGTTGGGCACGTCGGTGCCGAAGTAGACGTCGAAGCCGCGGCTGATCGGCCCGCCGGCGATAGGCTGCGAGAAGACCTCCTTCCAGAGCGAAATCTGCTCCGGGCTCGGCGGCCCATCGGCCCGCTGTGTGCGATGAAAGAGCGATTCCCGGCCCGCGGGGATCGGCCAGTCCCAGCCGAGGTGCCATTTGCCGATGCAGGCGGTGCGGTAGCCGTGCCGCCTGGCGAGCGTGCCCAGGGTGACCCGGTCGGCGGCGATCAACGGGGCGCCGAAGACGCCGACGATGCCCGCCTGCAGCCGGCTCCGCCAGTGGTAACGGCCGGTGAGCAGCGTGTAGCGGGAGGGGGAGCAGACACCGCTCGACGAATGGCCGTCGGTGAACCGCATGCCCTGCGCGGCGAGCCGGTCGATGTGCGGCGTCGGGATCCGCCCCCGGTCGGGGTTGTAGCACTGCACGTCGCCGTAGCCAAGATCGTCGGCGTTGTGGACGACGTTGTTGGGCGTGTCGGCGGCGCCGGCGCCGCCGCCGACGAAGGCAACGAAGGCAACGGCCACGAATGCCGCGCCGCGGGTCGAGCGCATTGCCGCGAGGTGAGCGGTCATGGGGGCAGGATAGTCCGGTCGATGGTACTTCCGAAACCATGTTACGGCGTTTCGGCTGATAATCCTCGTGGGAGCCGCGGGATCGGCCCTCCCGGCGGTTCGCGGCGGAGAGTTGCCCGCTGAGTTCGATGGGTACGCCCTGCATGAGACCGAGCCGTCGCTGCGGAGGCGGGCGATGCGTCGTCGCCCCGTGCTCCAGGCACACGGCGCCGCCCGGCCTGTCTAGCCATGCCGATCGAAGAGCAGCAGGGCGCGGGGGAGCGTCGATTCGACCGCCCGGGCCAGCGCGATCACGAAGCCGGCGGCCCCGTCCCGCCAGCCGCCGCGCACGACGAAGGCCTTGAAAAACGTGCTGCCGGCCCGCAGTGGCAGCGTCCAGAGCCGCACCCGCTCCCCCTTGTCGCGGATGATCGCGGCCTTGAGCGGCGCGTACCGCAGTGGCCGGGCGAGGACGTCCGCCAGGCCGGTGTAGCTGTAGTGCAGCAGCGAGCCAGGGAGGAGCCGCGGCGGCGACGGCGGCTCCACCTGCTCGTGGACGACGAGCGGCCGGAAGCCGGCCCGCGTGCGATTGAAGAGCCGCAGCACCCGGTCGTTTTGCCACGGCCCGTGAAGGATCTCGCGGCTGCCGACGAACGTGCGCCGGCGCAGCGACCAGCAGGCCGCGGGATCGGCGAGGTCGAGACCGCGGATCGCGGCGGCCGCCGTGCCGTCGAGCACCTCGTCGGCATCGATGGACAGGATCCAGTCGTGGCTCGCCAGCGTGATCGCCCGGGCCTTCTGCGGGCCGTAGCCGAGGAATGGCTGGTGCTCGACGCGGGCGCCGGCCGCGGCCGCGATCGCCACCGTGTCGTCGGCCGATCCGGAGTCGAGGACGAGTCGCTCGGCGCAGAAGTCGAGGGCCGCGAGGACCGCCGCCAGGTGCCGCCCCGCATCGCGGGTGATGATGACCGCGGAGATTTCGGGCTGGTTGTCGCGGCTCGCGGCCGTCATCGGGGCTCTCCGGCGGGGGCTTCGGCCGCCGGTGGGGCGTCGGTCGCCAGCCGGAGGGGAAACTCGAGTTCGAACGTGCTGCCTGCGCCCGGGCTGCTCGTGCAGCGGATGTCGCCGTCGTGCTCGCGGAGAATCTTCCGGCTCACCGGCAGGCCGAGGCCCGTGCCTCGCGGCCCCTTCGTGGAGACGAACAGGTCGAAGATCCCGGCCATCGCCTCCGCCGACATGCCCACGCCGTTGTCGGCCACGGTGATCCGCACGACCCGGGCGTCCCGGTCGATCGCGACCTCGACGCCGATCGTCGGGTCGGGCCGGTCCTCGACGGCGTCGAGGGCGTTGCCGATGACGTTGAGGATCGCCCGGGAGAGACCCTCGGGATCGAAGACCAGCGGGGGCATGTCAGCGGGCGGCTGCCAGCGGATGGTGACCCCGGCCTCAGCGGCCCGCTGCCGCACCGTCTCCAGCACCTCCGTGACGACGGCGACGAGGTCGGCGGCGACCGGCTCCGGCTCCCGCTCCTTGCTCAGGGAGAGCATGTCCATGACGATCGCGGCGATCTTGTCCTGGTTGCGGGACACGATCCCCCAGCCCTTGCGGAGCGTCTCGTCGTCGCCGTCCGCCAGGCCCATCTCCACCAGGTAGCTGCCGCCACGGATCCCCTGGAGGATGTTCTTGATGTGGTGCGATACGCTGGCGATCGTCTCGCCGATCGCCGCCAGCCGCTCCGTCTGCACCAAGGCCGAGTAGTAGGTCGTGTCTTCGACCGCCAGGGCCGCCTGGTTGCCTACCGCGAGCAGGAGCTTGAGGTGATCGTCGCCGAACACGGCCGGGCCGGCGGCGGCGGACGCGTCGGCGGTGAGCGGCGCCGTCGTGTCCACGTAGATCGCGCCGACCATGCCGTAGCGGCCCTGCATCGGCACGCAGATCGCCTCGCGGATGCCGGTGCGCACCACGCTGTTGCCGGAGGAAAACCGGTCGTCGTCTCGGGCGTCGCTGGTGATCACGCCCGTGCGGTTCGCGACGACGTGGTCGAGGATCGTGCGGCTGACCGCCATCGGGCCGCTGCCGTCGCCGCGCCGGTCGCGCCGGGCCCGCGTCTCCAGGTTGCCCGTGGCGGGGTCGACCAGCAGGATGCAGCCGCGGTCGGCCGCAATCCAGTCGAAGATCAGGTCGAGGAGCCGGCCGAGCAGTTCGTCGATGTCGAGCGTGTGGCTGACTGCCATCGCCGTGCGGTACATCACCTGGAGGCTGCCCCGGGCCCGGGCCAACCAGCGGTCGCGGGTGTCCCCGGGCGTGGCCAGCACGATCGAGTCTTCCACCCGGGCCGCGGCTACGATCCGCGAGCCGTCGGGATCGTCCCCGGCGACGACGTCGTCAAGGCCCGCAACAGTCTGGCCCGCGGCGTCGGTGACCGCCATGACGGTCTGGCCGATCCGCAGCCGATCCCCCGGGTGCAGGTCCGCCCGCTCGATCCGGCGATCGTTGAGGAACGTCCCGTTGGAACTCTTCAAGTCGTTGACCACGAGGCGGTCGCCGACGCGCCGGATCTCCGCGTGTCGACGCGAGACCTCGCTGTCTTCGAGCCGGATCAGGTTGCCCGCCTCGCGGCCGATCGTGGCCGCCCCGACGAGGCCGCCGAGGTCGTGCCGCGCGCCCGCGTTGACGCCTTGGATGACGAGGAGTGCGGTCACGGAGCGGCTGCCATGCGGGACGGACTGGCGGCGGACGACCGCCTGCGGGGATTGTGGCACAGGATGGCGGCCGCCGAAAGCGCCGCTCCGTCGTCGTCGTGGCGGGATAGAATGCCGGGGCTGCCGCGACACCGGCGGCCGCGGGGCGGCATGCACGGATCGGGCAGGGACACGGACGTAAGGACCAGGAACGGACTAGGAACGCACCAGGGAAAGAAAGGCGGCGGCGATGAATCGCGAATCGTCACGGGGCTGGCAGGTTGCGGGCTGTGGAGCGCTGGCCCTCCTTGTGGTGGCGACGGCCACGGCGGCCGCACCCGACGTGGCGCCGCCGCCGGCGGGCGACACCTCGACGACCGGCGCCACCCGCGACCGGCTGCGGGCCGCGGTCGAGTGGCTCGCCGGGCCCGACCGCGAGGGCCGCGGCCCCGGCACCCAGGGGATCGACGCCGCGGCCGAGTACGTCGCCGCCCGGCTGGCCGAGACGGGGCTCGACACGAAGGTCGTCGGCGAAGGTCCCTACCAGGCGTTCGCCATGACCCTCGAGGCCAAGCTCGGTCCCGAGGCGAGGAACCGGGCCGAACTGGTCGGGCCGCCCCGGGCCGACGGCGGCCGGGAGACCGTGCCGCTCACGCTGGGAAAGGATTTCACGCCGCTGGCCGCCGGCGGGTCGGGCCCGTTCGACCTGCCGCTCGCCTTCGCCGGCTACGGTATCACGGCGCCGGCCGAGAAGTACGACGACTACGCCCCGTTCGCCGGCCGCGAGGGCGGCGCCCGGGGGCTGGCCGTGATCGTCCTCCGGCAGGAGCCGCAGAAGGACGACCCGCACAGCGTCTTCGCCGGGAATCAGGCGTCGCAGTACGCGGCGCTGGCCCGCAAGGTGGCCAACGCCTCGGAGCACGAGGCCGGCGGCGTCGTGTTCTGTAATGACATAGACAAGGACGGCGACGCGCTTATGGCGTTCACGCGGGCCGGCGACGGCACCGACCGGCGGACGCAGCCGATCCTCCACCTGCGGCGCGGCCTGCTCGACGACGTCGTGCGCCGATCGGTCGGCCGCGACCTGAAGGAGATCCAGCAGGGGATCGACGAGGCGCTGGCGCCGGCCAGCGTCGTGCTCGAGGGCTGGCGGATCCGCGGTGAGACGGCGATCGAGCGGCAGGAGACGCAGGCCCGCAACGTGGTCGCGATCCTGCGCGGTCGCGGGGCCGAGGCCGCCGAGGGACGGGCGGCGATCCCGGCCGCCGAGACCGTCGTCCTCGGGGCCCACTACGACCACCTCGGGTTCGGCGGCGCCGATTCCGCGGCGCCGGGCGTGCGGGCCGTCCACCACGGCGCCGACGACAATGCCAGCGGCACAGCGCTGATGCTGGAGGTGGCCCGGCGGCTGGCCGCCGCCGGGCCGTTGCCACGGACCGTTGTGTTCGTCGCCTTCTCGGGCGAGGAACGGGGCCTGCTCGGCAGCGCCCATTACACCGCCAACGCCCCGCTGCCCCTCGCCGACACGGTGGCGATGGTCAACCTCGACATGGTCGGTCGGCTGAACGCCGACAAGCTCATCGTGCAGGGCGCGGACACCGGCAAGGGGCTCGACCCGCTGATCGATCGGCTGGGCGCGGCGGGCGGGTTCACGATCGCCAAGGAATCGGGTGGGTTCGGACCGAGCGACCACGCCAGTTTCTACGCCCGAAAGATCCCTGTGCTCCATCTGTTCACCGGCTCGCATCCCGACTACCACCGGCCGAGCGACACCGCCGAGAAGATCAACTACGAGGGCATGGAGCGGCTCGCCACGCTCGTCACCGACCTCGTCAGGGAACTGGCCAGCGCCGCCGAGCGGCCGGCCTACGTGCAGGTGGCCTCGAAGATGGTGGCCCGGGGGGGCGACCGCCCGTTCTTCGGCAGCATTCCCGAGTTCGGCTCGGCGGGGAAGGGCTACGCCATCTCCGGCGTCGCCAAGGATTCGCCGGCGGAGAAGGGGGGACTGCGTGGGGGCGACCTGATCGTGCGGCTCGGGGAGAGCGCGATCACCGGGCTCGACGACTTCGACAGCGCGCTGCGCAAGCACAAGGCGGGCGACACGGTGCCCGTGGTGGTCGTCCGCGGGGGCGCCGAGGTCCGCCTGGAGGTCGTTCTCGGGCCGCCACGCTGACCGGCGGCCGGTGGAAGAAGCCGCGGCAGGCCTTTTTTCCAGCCAAAATCTGGCCTTGAGCCGGCGGAGGGGGGTCGGCATGATCCCGCCGCATTCGGATTCAGGGGCGGCCGTGATCGGCTGCCCGATGGCTCGCCCGCGGACCATCCCGATGCGGGTTCGTTCTGCCAGCCAAGGAGTGCTTCACGTGAGCAGGAAACATCTCGGTTACGCGATCGCTGCGGTCATGGTGGCCGCGATGGCCACGGCGCACGGTCAGCCCGGTGGCCGTCCCGTTGCGGGTGGACCGCCGGCGGCTGGTGCCGCGGCTCCAGCGGCGGCCGTTCGGCCGGCGGCTCCCGCCGGTGTCGCCCCCACGCAGGTGGTCGTGCTCGACGTCGGCTACATCTTCAAGAACCACGCCGGCTTCAACGCCGAGATGGCGAAGATCAAGGAAGACGTGATGAACGTCGAGAACCGGCTCAAGCAGGAGCAGGAGCGGATCAAGCAGATGGTGGACCAGCTCAAGGCCTACCAGCCCGGCACGCCGGAGTATCGCAAGCTCGAGGGGGACGTCGCCAAGGCGCAGGGGGACTTCCAGGTCAAGGCCCAGCTCGAGAAGAAGGACTTCCTCGATCGGGAGGCCAAGATCTATCACAAGGTCTACGGTGAGGTCGAGCAGGCGGTGGCGGCCTTCGCCCGCCAGAACCGGATCGCCGTCGTTCATCGCTTCGATGGCGAGGCGGTGGATCCGCGGGAGACGGATCGCGGCAAGATCATGGGATACCTCAGCCGCCCGATCGTCTACCACGATCCGGCCGTCGACATCACGGCCGACGTCCTCAAGATGCTCAATGGCGGCGCCACCGCCGTGGCCGGGCAGCCGCCGCGGCAGCCGCTGCGCTGACCGGGGCCGGTTTTCCCGCCGGGCGGCCCGCCGTGGGGTGCCCGGGTCCGTTTCGCCGTCAGGCCGACGAGCATCATGCGTTTGAGATCACAGCGAACCGTGGGTCGTCCCGTCAAGGTCTCGGGGACGGGCTATTGGAGCGGCCGCGAGTGCGTGGTCGAGTTGCTCCCCGCGCCGGCCAACGCCGGCGTGGTGTTCGTGCGCGGCGACGTCGGCGTTGGGGTGCGGATTCCGGCGACGGTCGAGCATCGGGTGGATGCGGTCAACCGCACCACGCTCGCCTCGGCCGGCGTCCAGGTGCAGTTGGTCGAGCATTGCCTCAGCGCCCTGGCGGGTCTGGGCGTGGACGCCTGCGTCGTGCGGGTGTCGGCGGAGGAGATGCCGGGGCTCGACGGCTCGTCCCTGCCGTTCGTCGAGGCGATCGACGCCGTCGGCCTGGAGGATCTGGCGGCGCCGGTGGATCCGCTGGTCATGGCCGGCACCGTGCGGGTCGAGGAGGGGGATGCGTGGATCGAGGCCACGCCGCCCCGCTGTCCGGGGCTGTCGGTCGAGTACGAACTCGACTACGGGCCGGGGCCGATCGGCCGGCAGTCGTTGGCGGTCCGCGTCGATCCCGGCACCTATCGGCAGGAACTGGCCGCCGCGCGGACGTTCCTCTCGGCCGCCGAGGCGGCGCGGCTGCGGGCCGGCGGGCTTGGGCTGACGGTGACGCCACGGGACCTCGTGGTGTTCGGCGCCGACGGCCCGATCGGCAATCCGCTGCGTTGGCCGGACGAGTGCGTGCGGCACAAGGTGCTCGATGTCGTCGGCGATCTGGCCCTCGTCGGCCGGCCGCTGCATGCCCACGTCCGCTGCTGCCGCAGCGGCCATCGGCTCAATGCGGCGCTCGCCGCCCGGCTCGTCGCCCTTCTCGGGAGGCGGGCGTCAGCCTGAGTCGCGCATGGATCCGGCCGCCGGAACCGACGAGGATCGCGGAGTGACGCTGCCGATCGGCCGCGATCCTCCCGTGGTCCATCCGACGGCGATCGTCGAGCCCGGCGCCGAGCTCGCCGCGGGAGTGCGGGTCGGGCCGTACTGCATCGTCTCGGCACAGTCGGTGATCGGCCGGGGCACGGTGATCGCCAACAACGTGACGCTGCTCGGCGGCGTGCGGATCGGGGAGCGGAACCGGATTTTCCCCAACTGCGTCATCGGCGGCGAGCCGCAGGACGTCAGTTATCGGGGCAGCCCCACGCGGGTCGAGATCGGCGACGACAACGTGATTCGCGAGGGTGTGACGATCAACCGTGGGTCGGAGAAGGAGGAGGGGCTGACCGCCATCGGCAGCTGCAACTTCCTCATGGCCTGCTGCCACGTGGCCCACGACTGCCGGATCGGCGACCACGTGATCATCGCCAACGGCACGCTGCTCGGCGGCCACGTGCGGGTGCAGTCGCGGGCCTCGCTCTCCGGCGCTGTGGCCGTCCATCACTGGGCCACGATCGGCGGCTGGGCGTTCGTGTCCGGGCTGTCGCGGGTGCTGCACGACGTGCCCCCGTTCATGCTGGCCGAGGGCTCCCCGGCCCGGCCGCGGTGCGTCAACCTCGTGGCCCTGAAGCGCGGCGGTTTTCGCCCCGAAACGGTCAACGCCATCGTCGAGGTGCACCGCCTGCTCTACCGGAACCGGGTCGGCCTCGAGCCGGCCCGCGAGGCCCTGCGGCAGCAGGGCATGATCGGTCCCGAGGTGATGCAGTTGCTCGACTTTCTCTCCCTCCAGCAGGAGGGCCGGCACGGCCGGGCTCGCGAACGACGGAGGGCGGCATGAACGACGATAATGCGGCGGTTGGAGCCTCGCAGCGGCAGCGGGTGGCGGTGGTCGGCTGCGGGCACCTCGGGGCGATCCATGCCCGGTTGCTGGCCGGCCGCGACGACGCGGTGCTCGTGGCGGTGGCCGATCCCTGTCCGGAGCCGCGACAGCGGCTGGCCGATGCCCATGCCTGCCGGGCCGTCGCCGATCCGCGCGAGATCGTCGGCCTCGCCGACGCCTGCGTCGTGGCCGCACCGACGGGGCTGCATGCGGCGGTCGCCGTGCCGCTCCTCGAGGCGGGCATCGACCTGCTGGTGGAGAAGCCGATCGCCGCGACGCCGGAGGATGCTCGGGCGATCGCCATCGCCGCCCGGCGGCACGGCCGGACCGTGGCGGTGGGCCACGTGGAGCGGTTCAACCCGGCCTGGCGGGCGGCCGTGGGGCGGATGGGGCGGCCGCTGCTCGTCGAGGCGAGCCGCTGTGCCCCGTTCACGTTCCGGTCGCTCGACGTCGGCGTCGTCCACGACCTGATGATCCACGACATCGACCTCGTCCTGGCGCTGGAGCCGGGGCGACTGGAACGGGTCGAGGCCCGAGGTCTCGTGGCCGCGGGTGGCCACGAGGACGCCGTCCGCGCCCGGCTGGTGTTTGCCTCCGGCCTGGTCGCCGACCTGACGGCCTCGCGAATCAGTCCCGTCGTGCGCCGGACGTTCACGGCCTGGTCGGCGGAGGGGATCGTGACGGTCGATTTCAACACCCGGTCCGTGGAGGCCGTCACGCCTTCGGAGGCCGTTCGCGACGGCTCGTTCGTGGCGGCGCAGGTGCCGCCGGCCGACCGGGCCGCGATGAAGGACCGGTTCTTCGCCGACATCCTGCCGCTGGAGTCGCTGGCGGTGGCGGATGTGAACGCGATCGCCTCGGAGCACGACGACTTTCTGGATGCGATTCGTGCGGGGCGGCCGCCAGTGGTGACGGCTGCGGCCGGAGCTGCAGCGGTCGAAATCGCCGCCCGGGTGCTCGACGCGGTCGAGTGCACCCGCTTTGGGGGCGGAACGAGCCGCGGCCCCGGCACGATTCCGCTCTATCCCCGCCGCAAGACAGCCTGACCTGTGGCGGGCTCAGGCTGTGAAGGCCATGGAGAAGGGCTTCCTGCCCGGAGCATCCAAGAGTTGACACTTGCTTGGGCACGGTTCGGGGTTGCCCATGCCCGCTCGCCGGCCGTTCGCTCCGGGCCGACCAATCCGCCTTTCGGCGGATCGGTGCCTGCCCTCCGCTCACTCGGAGGTGCCTGCGCTCTCGCCCTCCGGGCTTCGCTGGCCACCTACGCCGGCTCGCTGGACACGGGCAACCCCTCACGGACTCAACCACCAAAAACGTCAACTACAACGTGCTCCCGGTGGTCACAGCCGTGAAACAAGCCCCGCCGGCCGGTGACATGCTCGTCGCCGGCGGACTTTGCCGTTGCGACCTCCAGCGTGATGGTGCGTCTTGCGGTGCAGGCAAAGTTCACCGGCTCCTGCGCGTGCCCCCGGCCGGCTCCTCGAAAGACCGCGAAAGGACAGGCAGCTTGTGGGTTGTTAGTCAGGGTTTTCAGGTGAAATTCGCCAAAAAGAAGGGTGGGCCACAAGCCGTTTTGTTCGGGCCCCGGAAGGTGGTCGCAAGGTGGAGACGGCCGGGCGCCGATACCCGCCCGAGGCGTGGAGGGGAGCCAGCCCGGGAAAACCGTCCATGAAACGTCGCGACTGGGCCCTGTTCATCGGCGTCTCCCTCGGCTTGCTGGCAGCCGCCGGCGCGGTCGCCGAGCCGCCCCGCGATCCGCTCCCGGCGGCGCCGAGCCCCGGACCCGGCATCGACGAATCGATCGCCGCCGCCCTGCAGCGGGTCGAGGCGGAACGGGCTCGGGAGGATGTCGGCCTGCTGCGGCTCCCGGGAATCACCGTCCAGGAACTGGCCGTCACCGCACCCGCCGGCACGGACGGGCCCACGGCCCTGTCGGCCGAACTGCGGACCAGGGTTCAGCAGCTCGACCTCGCGGCGGGCGTGCGGGCCGAGCAACGGACCACGGCGATCGAACCGGCGGAGTGGTCGGGACGGGTCGGCGTGGTGAACGATCACGCCGCGGGCCGCGAGGCGTTCGAACTGCGGACCTCCCTCGGCAGCCGCGAGGCCGGCGGCATGCTCGGTGTCGAACTGGGGCCCCGGTTCGAACGTCGGCTGCGGCGCGGGGCCACGTTCTTCATTGACGGCAGGGCGGCGGCCCAGGCAGCACGGCCGGAGCAGGGCTGGTGGTCGCTCCCCGGAGCCGCCGGCGACGGCTCGACGACGGTCGGGGTGACGGCCCGGACCGGCATCGCCCGCTGAACCGGTCCGACCGGGCAATCTGTGCGGCCACCCCCTCGTGCGGGTGGATGGCGTCGACGTCGCGGCCGATACCCCTCTCCGGAAGGGGTCTGCCGGCGGTGGGCAATCGCGCCTCCGGCGGCCCGCGCCGGAGGCGTTCGTCGTCGCCGGAACGTGAAGAGTGCCTGGCACCACGAGGTGGTGGATCATGCAACGCATCGACGATGAACCGGGGGCGGGATGGCTGTCGTGGGGGGACTGCTGTGTCGTGCTGACGACCGCGGTCCTGCTCCTCCTCGGCCTGCTGCGGCATGTGCGGGGTGAGGGGAACGTCGTCCCCGAGGAACCGCCCCTCTCGACCGAGGCGTCGTATCGTTCCTGTCCGGCCGAGTGCTGCGGCCCGCTGTGCCACGTGCTCGATCCGCTGGGCCAGGATCCGCTGTGGAGCGGTCGCGTTGACGGCCTGCTCCTCTGGCGGGACGCGCCGCAGGGCCTGCCGCTGTTCAATACCTACTCCGGCGGCATCGCCACCGGGCCAGCGCTGAATGCCGCCGACTTCACCAGCGGCATGGCGGCCGGCCCGCGGTTCACCCTGTTTCGGCACACCGGCGACGAAGGCGCGCTGGAGTTCAACTTCCTGCGGGTGCAGTTCTTCGAGTCGCGCCGGACGCTGCCGGAGACGGACGGCGGGTACCAGCTCGCCGATTCCGACGAGGGAATCTTCTGCTGCCCGTCGATCGTGCCCCTGAACAGCGTCGCCGGCGGTCTGTCCAGCGGTCTGCAGAGCTTCGAGATCAACCGCCGGCTGCCGACGGAGGGCCGCTGGCAGTGGCTGGCGGGCGTCCGCTGGGTGCAGTGGAACGAACAGGCGCAGATCGACGCTGCCTGGCTGCCGCTCGGCCCGGTCGCGCCCCGGTCGGTCTACGCCACGACGACCAGCAACGATCTCTACGGCCTGCAGGTCGGTGCCGACTCGATCCTCTTTCGTCCCAGCCGGTCGTTTCGCGTCGAGGGCCTGGGCAAGGCGGGCATCTTCTGGAACCGTGCCGTACAGGCATCGTCGAACGCCTACTCCGGCGACCCGATCCAGGACGCGTTCATGCTCTCGACGGCCCGGAGCGTCTCGCGGGGGGCGTTCGTCGGCGAGATCGGGGCCACCGCGGTGTACGACCTGTGCGACTGGCTCGCGGTGCGGGCGGGCTACGCGGCCTTCTGGCTCGGCGGGCTGGCGGCGGCCACGAATCAGTTCGACGACCAATGCCTGTGCCCGCTCGATACGGTTCAGACCGCGGTCGATACCGGGGGCAGCGTGTTCGTGCACGGCCTCACGCTCGGCCTCGAGGCCCGCTGGTGACGGCGGTCGCCGGCCCCGGCGGTCGGCTCCCTGCGCCACGACCCGGCCCGCGCCACGCGCGGAATCGGCGGCGGCCGATCCACGCCGCCGTTACGAGCAGGCCGGCCGTCGCGCCGATCACGCCCCCGGACGGTTCCGGAGCGAAGATCAGGTCCACCTGGGCGAACCGCACGTCCCAGCCGGCGTCCAGGCCGCACTTCTGGCCGAGGTTCATGTTCGTGAGCCGAAACTGGATCGACGACGCCGTCTCCGGAATACGCACGTCGAAGGCCTGGCTGGCGACGAACCAGGCGGCGGAAAAACCCATGGACGTGCCGGTGAACGCGGCGCCACCGTCGATCAACGGCGGCAGCGACATGACCGGCGCCGCGCCGGGCACGAACCCTGGCACCGTCCAGCCCGGCGCCTGGACGTAGGCCGCCACGCCGGCGGGAAGCGTGCCCGATGTCGTCCAGACCGACGGGGGCAGCGGCTGGAAGCCGCCGCCGTCGAGGCTGTAGGTCACCTGGCCGGCATCGACCGGCAGCCGGTAGCCCGGCTTCACGATCCCATCGGTTGGATACTTGAAGCGGTGGGCGAGCGTGAACGTGAACCGGTCGGCGGGAGCGTCGGGGGCGAGCTGGATCGTGGGGCTCGTAAGGTAATTGCCCGACCGGTATGCCGGACTCTGCACCGGCGCGGAATCGACGCTCCACGTCCGCGCGGACGCCGACCAGGTCCAGCGGGGCGTCTGCGGTGGCGGGGTGGTGATGAACGTGTTGGTCGCCACCCAGGCACCCGACGTGACGCCGAAATCCCAGGCGATCGTTCGGATCGGCTCCGCCCGGGCCGGCAGCGCATGAACGACGAGGATCAGCCCGACCGCGATGTTCACGATGCCGGACTGACCGGCGCGCAAAACACGACCGAACATGACGCGGTTCCTCGAGCGGGGAGGTGGCGTCATGCCGGAGCGGCATCGCGATCATTCGCCGCCCGGAGGTGCCGGGCAACCCGCGGGCGGCCAGCGGCGGCGCAGCGGCCACGTCGTGCCGGTCCGGCGTGGTCGGACACTTGACCGCGAGCCCGTCGGGCCGGCTCGGGTCAGGCCAGGTCGCGGTCCTGGAAGAGCACGTAGGCCACAAGCAGTGCGACCGCCACGTACAGCCCGGCGTAGCAGGCGGCCCAGGCGAGATAGCCCCAGGGAACGGCCACCGATCGCATCACGGCGGCCTCCACCGTGAAGTGTTCGAGCACCGGCAGGATGGTCGCCAGCAGGCGTCCCACGAAGCGGACGATCTCGTTGCGGCCGGCGCTCGACTGCACGATCAGCGGCACGAGATGGCCGAGCGTGTAGACGGTGAAGCAGACGACGAGATTCGGCACCATCCCCAGTCGGGTGGAGACGGCGAGGCTGATCGACGCCAGCACGATCGTCTCCATGAACGCCAGCGCCAGGCCCGGCACGAGCGTCGTCATCTCCGCGGCGCAGGCCTGCCAGAGCGGATCGGTCTGGCTGCTCTCGCGGGCGTCGTAGACCACCTTGAAGTTCGTCGCCGCCAGCAGCACGCCGCCGAGGATGAGGAACACCAGCAGGGCGACGAGCGTCAGCCCGGCGAACTTGCCGAGGAGAAACTGCCAGCGCCGCAGCGGCTTCGAAAGCACCGTCAACGCCGTGCGCCCCTCGACCTCGTCCGCCACGGCCACCGAGGCGGTCCAGACGACGACGAGCAGCGCCAGCACCTTGACGAGCGTCAGGCCGCTGTCCTTGAACATCTTCACGTCCTCGCCGAACGTGTTGTAGGGCAGGACGATGAACAGGAGGAGGAAAAAGCAGCCGACGAACACCGCGAGGGGAAACATCGGCTGACCGATCGCCTCCTTGGTCGTCGCCGCGGCGACCGCGGCGGTCCGGCGGCAGGTGAGCCGGAACAGGGCGTACAGCAGGACGATCGCCGCCAGCACCGCAAAGGTCACCGGGAGGATGGCGACCTCGGGTTGTTCCGGCGCCAGATTCCAAAGCAGCGTCAAACGCACGGGCTTCCCGCTGCCGTTGCGGACCTCGAGAAACGCCCGTTGACCGAGGAACGGATTGGGCGTCCCGGACGTTTTTTGCCAGGTCCACGGCCGGCCTTGTTCGAGGGCGATCTCCGGCTCCGTGACGAGCAGGCCCGCGGCGGGCTGCGGCGTGCGCACGACGAGCGGACCGTCGGCCTGGAATTCGAGTGCCTGGATCTCCTGCGGCCGGAGCCGCGGGAGCGTGACCCGGACGACCGTCCGCGGATCGATCGGCACGGACGCTCCGCTCCGGTCGGCCGACGCGAGTCGCACGAGCGAGCGACCGATCTGGTCCAGCGGCGACGGGGAGGTGCTCCACAGGGCGGGGGTGATCGCGACGGCAAGCGCGGCGAAGGCGGCCAGCAGCCAGGCGAGCGGCCCGAGAAATCCGTCCCGCAGACTGGCCCGCGCCTCGGCCGCATCCCGCGGCCGGACGATGGCCAGCAGACCGTAGCCGGCCAGCGCGCAGACGATCGTCAACGCGGCGGCGACGCCGAGCAGCCAGATCGGCGGCAGCGGGATGAGCAGGCGGTTGGCGAGCAGCGGCGACATGGGAGACCGGTCCGGAACGTGACGGCGAGCCCTGAGTATGCCCCGGCGAGTCGGCGGCGGGAAGCGTCGGCCGGTGGCGTCGCCGGCTCCCGGTTCAGCCTACGTCCCCCGGTCCGGCGAGGACGGTGCAGGCGGCGGCGTCGAGCGGCCAGCGGTCCTGGACCCGATGGAGGTCGTCGAGCGAGAGGGACTCCACGATCGCCAGCGTCTCGGCCACCGAGCGATACCGGCCGGCGTGGGCCCACTCGCCCCCGACCTCGAACAGCCGGCGTCGCGGCCGTTCCCCGGCGAGGACGACCCGGCTGGCGAGCTTGTTGCGGGCCCGCTCGAACTCGGCGGCGGTGATGCCGTCGCGCCGCGCCGCGGCGTAGGTTTCCAGCACCCGGGCCAGCAGGGCGTCCGCGTCGGCGGCGTCGCACGACAACTGCGTGACGAACAGGCCCGCGTCGAGGAAGTCGTGGTGGTGGACGGAGGCCTGCTCGGCGGCGCCGGGATCGACGAGCGCCCAGTAGAGCCGGCTGCCCGACGAATCGCCGAGCACCGTGGCCAACAGCTTGGCGGCGTACCGGTCGGGGTCGCGTTCGTCGGGGCCGGCCGACATCCGCACGGCGTACTCCAGGGCCGCGGCGGGGCGGACGACACGGCTCGTGCCGGCCGCGTGCGGGGCGGCCGGCGCGGGCTGGAGGAGTCGGCCGCCGTCGGGCTGCGGCGCCCAGTCGCCGCACAGCCGGCGGGCCGCCGCGACGAGCGCCGGAAAATCGACCGCGCCGCTGGCCGCCAGCCCGAACGCCTCCGGCGCGTAGCGGCGCCGGTGGTAGTCGCGCATCGCCTCCACCGGCAGGGCCCCGATGGACTCCACCGTCCCCAGCACGCTCCGCGCCAGCGGGTGTCCGCCGAAGAAGGCCGCCCGGCAGCGGTCGTCGGCGCCGAACGGCGGCTGGTCGTCGTACATCCTGATCTCCTCGAGGATGACGAGCTTCTCCGTGGCGAAGTCCTCGGCCCGGAGCACCGGCCGCATCATCCGTGCCAGGAGTTCCACGACCTCCCCCTGCTGCTCGGGCAGGACGGCCGCGTAATAGACCGTGTCCTCCTCGCTGGTGAAGGCGTTGGCCGACGCGCCGAGGGCGTCGAACCGCCGGTTGATCTCGTCCCCGGAGAGATCCTCCGTGCCCTTGAACACCATGTGCTCGAGAAAATGGCTCGTGCCCCAGATCGTGTCGCTCTCGTCGCGGGCGCCGGTCCGCACGAAGAAGCCGATGCTCGTCGAGCATGCCCCGGGCGTGGTCTCGGCGATCACGTCGAGGCCGTTGTCGAGTCGTTCATGCAGAAACGGCACCGGGCACCTCCAGGGGCTCGCGGCCCAGCGAGACGACCGACAGGTCGGGGCGCGGCTGGTCCGCCAGCCAGCGCTCGATCGAATCCACCGTGAGCCGGTCGTATCGGGCCAGTTCCTCGGCCAGCGTGCGGACACCGCCGAGGTGATACCACTGCCGGCCGATCGCCCCGGCGCGGGCCGCGCTCGACTCCTGCTGCATCACGAGGCCGCTCTTGGCCCGGGCCTTCACCCGCTCCACCTCGTCGGCGCCGATCGTTCCCGGCAGCCGGTCGATCTCGGCCCGGATCACGTCGAGGGTCTCCTGGGCCCGCGCCGCCGTCGTGCCGGCGTAGCAGACGGCCATGGCGAAGTCGCGGTGGGTCTGGTAGCCGGCCGAGACCGAATAGCAGAGCCCGCGCTTCTCCCGGACCTCGGTGAACAGCCGCGAGCTCGAGCCGCCGCCGAGGATCGCCAGCGCGGCGGTCGCCTCGTACGACTCGTCGCTGCGGTACGGCGGCACCGACCAGCCGAGGGCGACGTGCGTCTGCTGCGAATCGTGCGTCACGTGTGCGACCCGCGGTCCGCGGCCGCCCCGGGCCACGGGGGCGGGGCTGACGGGCTTCCAGTCGCCGAGCAGCCGATCGATTCGGGAGACGAAGTCGTCCCAGTCGATCCGGCCCGCCACCGCCACGATGGTGCCGGCGGGATCGAGGTGGGCGGCGAGGAACCGGCGCACGTCGGCAACCGCGAGCCGCTCGACCTCGGCGCTGATGCCCTCCGCCGGCATGCCCCACGGGGCGGGGTAGTGCAGCTGCCGCAGCGCGAGCATCGTGCGGTGCGCTGGGTCGTCCTCCGTGCCGGCGAGATTCTGCAGGATCATCTGCCGGGCGTTTTCGAATTCCTCCTCCGCGAGCCGCGGCCGCCGGAGGATGTCGGCGTAGATCGGCAGCGCCGCCGGCAGCTGTCGCGCCACCATCGCGCCGGAGAAACTGGCGTGGCTCGTGGACACGGCCTGCGACCACTGCACGCCGGCCGACTCGAAGGCCTCGACCACCTCGCGGCTCGTCCGGTCGCCGGCGCCGCGCAGGCACATCTCCCCGGCGAGCGTCGCCAGGCCGCAGCGGCCGGGCCCGTCGTGGATCGCGCCGGCCGGCGTGTGGAACGCGACCGCGACCGACTCCAGCCCGGGCAGGTTTTCGCCGACGAGTGTCAGGCCATTGTCGAGCGTGGTGGAGTGCAGCGATTGCTTCACGGTGCGGACCGCCGGGGGACGGCGGCGAAAACGTCGGGCTGTCGGGCGCGTCAGAGCAGGGCCGGTTCGGCCAGCGCCGC
>JBIKKQ010000271.1:0-3523 GCA_044360305.1 Pirellulales bacterium | reverse complement strand
GACCGGCCTGCGCTTCGCCATCCTGGCTGCGCTGGGCCGCTCAAGCCGGCTCTTGGGGCATGGGCAACCCCTTCCTGTCCGCTGGGGCAGCGGTGTCTTTTGGTGCGCGAGAATCAAGTGTGAGCCGTATAAGACGGGGCGAGGCCGGACCCGTTCGGCTCTGCATGTCGCCGGGTGGTTGGTTGGCGGCGAGCCTGGCGACTTGTCGAGGTTCCGATGGTACGCTCACACAATGGTGTGGCGCCGTATCCTTTCGACCCAAGGGAAGTTGCCGTGAAGACATTGCATCACCTGACCGTCCTCGCCGGCATTCTGGCTTGCGTCACGGTCATCGGGCTCGTCGCCCGCGCGGACGCGCCGGTCGCAGCCGCGACGAAGCCCGGGTCATCCGCCCCACCCGCGAAGCTGCGGCTGTGGCATGTCGGCAACAGTTGGTCGTGCCCGTTTCCGTTCGAGCAGGTCGGCGGCTTCGATCGGCCGTTCCTCCTCGGCACGCACAAGTTCAACGACGGGAAGGGCCCGAATTGGCTCGACCAGGCCCTGGAAATGGACAAAAAAAAGGTGTTGGAGCAGGGTGATTACGATGCCATTTATCTGGGCTTCGTTCAGCTCGCCAGGCCGGTCGAGTCCCTCGACAAGCTGGCGGACGTGGCCGTGAAGCACAAGCCCGACGCCCGGATCTATCTGCAGCATGCCTGGGCCTCGGGCGGCGGCCATTGGGCGCCGGGAGGCCGCAGTTCCATGGGCACGCTGAGGGATGATGACGACCTCGCCGCGATCCAGGTTGAATGGGACAAGCTACGGAAGAAACTCGAAGACAAGACCGACGAGATCAACAAAGGGCTCGGCGGGCAGCACATGTTCATCATCCCGGTGGCCGATGCCGTGATGAAGATGCGGCGGCTGGTCGTCGCCGGACAACTGCCGGGCGTGACGAAGCAGTCACACCTCTTCTACGACAAAGAGGTCGAGCCCTTCGCCCGTGACGACCATGGCGCGAGCCATATCGCGGTGCTGACCGTGTACTGCGCCCACGCGGCGATCTACCGGAAGTCGCCCGAGGGGATGCCCGTGCCGGCGGGCAGTGGCTACTGGATGAACATCAGGGCCGACGGCGGCAAACCGCCGGTCACGGCAGAGGCTCATGCCGTCCTGCAGAAACTCGCCTGGGAAGTCGTTTCCGCCTACCCGTACGCCGGTGTCCCAGGAAAGTAGTGGGCCAGACCGCCGGGGCCTGGCGTCCCGGTCGCCGAACGCCTCGTCGGAGATCGTCTCCAGCCTGAGCAGCCTCGCAAAGACGTGCATCGCCGCTGTGCTGTCGTTCACCGCCTCGATCAGCACATCTCGAATCTCGCTGTCATACAGCTCACACTCGAAGCTCGCGCGGTTCGCGGGTCGGGGTGTCCATGCCCCATCGCCGGACATTCGCTCCGGCCATCCTGGCCTGCGCTCTCTCGGACCTGCCTGCGCTCCGGCATCCTGCCTACGCTGGGCAGCTCACGCCGGCTCCTGGGGCATGGGCACCCCTCCGTGTTCGCTGAATCCAACAGATACGATTGTGCGCGAGAATCAAGTGCGAGCCGTATCAGTCAACTCGAGTCCAATCTCGCGACGCATGGCAAGGATCAACACTCGCTCTTCGCCGCGGGTGTAGTCACCGGCCGACATCGCGGCAGCGAACGTCCTCGCCCGAACACCTTTCTCACACGATCCACACGTGCGACTAACGTTGGCGGTGCACCATGAGCGGGCGTTCGCGGCCGGTAGGGCACCGCGAATGGAACTGGAGGTCCCGGGGATTCCGGGAGCGTGCGATGGATCGAGAGGAACTGCGGGCACTCTGTCAACGCGTGGCCGGGCTGCGCGGGCAGGTCATGACCGGACGGGTGAGTATCACGCTCTGCGACGCGGCGGTCGATCCCGTGGCCGAGATCGTCCGCAGTTTTCGCCGGGCCGAAATCTCCGAGTCGGAGAAGAACGCGCTCCTGTCGCTTGTCTGTGATGTCGATGATGACGACGGCGTGTATGCAGAGACGGCCTGCATCTGCGACCCCTACGCCGACGCGGGCGCTGCCGACGGCGACGACGACATCGGTTGATCATCGGTGCCTCCGGGCCGAAGGTGCCGGCCATGCCAAGCGACAGGACCCCGCTGCCGGACCCATGACCGGCCCACGGCGTCACGTCCGCGTCCAGTCCCCGGCGTCGTTCGGCCGGACCGTCTTCGTCCCGCTTCGGTCGCGTGCGAGTGTCGGGTTGAATCCGCACTACAACCCGAGGCCGGCGAGCGGGCCGCCGGAACCGCACAGGGCATCGACCCGGGCCGTGACGGCGGGATCCTCCTCCACCGGCGGCGCGTGGTGCGGCTTGAGCCGGGCGTCGATGACCAGCGGCCCGCGGCAGCCCCAGTGCTTGTGGAGCGTGAACGCCTCGACGCCGTGGACGTCGAGGGCGGGATTCGACCGGGTGAACGTCACCCAGAGAAAGTTCTCCAGCGTCCGGGCGGCGAAGTCGGCGTCGTCCACGATCACGACGAGCGGAAAGCGGCGCAGCGGATGGTCGGGGCCGATCGCCGCGCACAACCGCTCGACGTCGGCGCCCCATGGGGCCGCGGCCGCCAGCGACCAGATCGCCTCGTCCCCCTCCGCCTCGAGCCGCGGCCGGGGTTCGATCGACGGCCCCGCGACCGCGACGACGCCCGGCAGGCAGACCCGGGGGTTCGCGAAGCCGGCGGGCATGCCGCAGCCGGCCGGGACCTCCGTGGGCAGGTCGCGGATCGCCGGGCCGCGGGCGGCGACGACGAGTTTCGAGCCCGCATTGAGCCCCGTGCCCGAGTAGTCGAGCGTGTCGATCGTGGTCTCGGTATGGAAATGGCAGTCGCGCCGCCAGTCGGCCCGGGCGAGAAGGTGGGCGAGGAACGGCCGCACGTCGTGGGCGTCGAGGCCGGGGGCGTCGCCGCCGGCGACGATGAACAGATACTTGGCCAGCGACAACTGCCCCTGGCCGAGGATCGCCGCGGCCTGCGTCAGCAACTCGGCCGGCCGGTCGGCCCGTTTCCAGGGGAGGTAACGCTCGCTGCCGACCGCGAGCAACAGCGGGTGGACGCCCGAGGCATCGACCGCGTGCACGCTCGTCACGCCGGGGAGCACGGTCGGGATCACGGGGCCGGTCAGTTCGTGCACGAGCCAGCCGAAGAGCGTGTCCTCCTGGGGCGGGCGGCCGACGACGGTCACGGGCCAGATCGCCCCGGGCCGGTGCCAGACCCTGTCCACCGTGAGCAGCGGAAACTCGTGCCGGCGCGCGTAGTAGCCAAGATGGTCGCCGAACGGCCCCTCGGGCTTGGTCTTCCCGGGATCGACCGTGCCCTCGATGACGAAGTCGGCGTCGGCGTAGATGGCCGGGCCGCCGGGCCGGCGGATCATCGGGATCCGATGGCCGGCGAGGGCGCCGGCGAACGTCAGTTCCGACAGCCCCTCGGGCAGGGGCATGACCGCGGACACCGCCATGGCCGGGGAGCCGCCGA
>JBIKKQ010000270.1:0-3548 GCA_044360305.1 Pirellulales bacterium | reverse complement strand
CCGGAGCACGAGGTGTCGATCGCGCTGGTGGGCAAGTACGCCGAGCACCGCGACGCCTACAAGAGCATCTACGAGGCCCTCGACCACGGCGGCATCGCCCGGCGGACGCAGGTCCGCGTCCAGCCGATCAAGAGCGAGGACATCGAGCGCGAGGGGGCCGAGCGGCTCCTCGCCGGGTTCGACGGGCTGATCGTGCCCGGCGGCTTCGGGGAGCGCGGCATCGAGGGGAAGGTGGAGGCGATCCGCTTCGCCCGCGAGCGCCGGCTGCCGTTCCTCGGAATCTGCCTCGGCATGCAGTGCGCGGTGATCGACGTGGCCCGCAACCTCGCCGGCCTCGAGGGGGCGCACTCGACCGAGTTCGCCCGCGACACGCCCCACCCCGTGATCTGCCTGATGGACGAGCAGCACGCCGTGGTGGACAAGGGGGGGACGATGCGGCTCGGCGCCCAGCCCGCCGTGCTCCTCGAGGGCTCCCGGGCCGCCGCCGCCTACGGCAGCCTGCGGATCTCGGAGCGGCACCGGCACCGCTACGAGTTCAACTCCCGCTACCGGGCCGCCCTCGAGCGTGCCGGCCTCGTCATCGCCGGCACCAATCCCGACGGGTCGCTCGTCGAGATCGTGGAACTGGCCGACCATCCGTGGTTCGTGGCGGTGCAGTTCCATCCCGAGTTCAAGAGCAAGCCGACCGCCGCCCATCCGCTGTTCGCCGGCCTCGTGGCCGCGGCGGTCGAGCGGCACGCCGGCAGCGCCTGGGTGACGGAAGCCTGACGGACCCGGCGAGCGGCATTCCCCGAGCCGTTGAAGAAAGTCCAGAAAACCCATCAAGATCGACGCGGAAACAGCTCGCTGACCATGCGGAACGAAGTGTCCATGAGGGGTTGCCCATGCCCTGGGAGCCGGCCTTGCTGGCAAGCGAAGCCTGGAGGGCGAAGCGCGGCCAGCATGGAGTGAGCGAAGGGCATGACGCCCGTAGCGAACGTCCGGCGAGCGGGGCGTGGGCGACCCCGAACCGCCGGCGATCGGCCCTGCCCCCGAGCCGGACCGGCGGCGCGACGGTAGAACAGTCCATCAGCACGACACGTCACCACCGGGAGACACCATGAGCGACGATCCCTCGACCGACACCGAGATCACCGACGAAGCCGCCGCCGGCGCGGGGCGGATGCCCCCGGCCACGTTCGAGTTTCTCGTCCACACCCTGTTCACCCAGGCCCTGATGGCGTTCGGCCGGATCCCCAACCCGATCACCAACAAGGCGCTGAAGAACGTCGCCACCGCCAAGCACTTCATCGACACGCTGACGATGCTGGAGGCGAAGACCCGGGGCAACCTCGAGGCCGACGAGCGCAAGCTCCTCGAGGAGATGCAGCACCAGCTGCGGATGCTCTACCTGGAGGAGACGAAATGAGCGGGCCGGCCACGATCCTCGACGGCCGGGCGCTGGCGACGCGGATCGAGGCCGACCTGCGGGCCGAGGTCGAGACGTTCGCCGCCATGTTCTCCCGCCGGCCCCGGCTCGTCGTCGTGCTGGTGGGCGACCTCGCCGCCAGTGCCTCGTACGTCAAGAGCAAGGCGGCCGCCGCGGCCCGCGTCGGCATCGACGCCGAGGTGGTGCCGGTGCCGGTCACGGCGACGACCGACGAGCTCGTGGAACTCGTGCGGTCGCTGGCCCGCGACGAGTCGGGACCGGCCGACGGGATCCTCGTGCAGCTGCCCCTGCCCGCGCACATGGACACCGTCGCCGTCCTCGACGCCGTGCCCCCCGATCGCGACGTGGACGGGTTCCATCCCCAAAACGCCGGGCTGCTCTCCCAGGGCCGGCCCCGGTTCGTTCCCTGCACCGCCGCCGGCGTGCAGCGGATGCTGATCGACGCCGGGATCGAGACCGCCGGCCGGCACGCCGTGATCGTCGGCCGCAGCGACATCGTCGGCAAGCCGCTCGCCCTGCTGCTCGCCGGGAAGGGCCGCGGCGGCGACGCCACGGTCACCATCGCCCACAGCCGGTCACGCGACCTGGCCGCGATCACCCGGCCGGCCGACATCCTCGTGGCCGCCGTCGGCCGGCCCGGGCTGATCACGGCCGAGATGGTCAAGCCGGGGGCGGCGGTCATCGACGTGGGGATCAACCGCGTCGCCGGCCGGCTCGTCGGCGACGTGGAGTTCGAGCCCGTGGCGGCGGTGGCCGGCTGGATAAGCCCGGTGCCCGGCGGCGTCGGCCCGCTGACCGTGGCGATGCTGCTCGCCAACACGCTCCTCGCCGCCGAGCTGCGGCTGGGGTCGGCCCGCGGCTGACCGCGCACGCCCCGCCCCGGCCGGGAAAATCGCGCCGGCGGCCTGTTTTTCGCCGCAAACCCGCCCTTGAACCGGGGCTGCGCGGTCACTACCCTCCGCGGCCGCTCGGGACGGCCCGCTGGGCGAGTCAGCCCATCCTGCCCGGTCCCGTGCATCCTGCCCCGACCGTCCCCGGACGGCCGGCGCTGGGCCGTCAACGCCGTGCAGCCGATTGAGGAGTGGTCGGCCGCCCGTCGTGCGGACGCCGAGGAACAGCCCGCCCATGCACTATTTTCTCCGCGCCCTCCGCGAAGCGGCCAAGAACTGGCCGCTGCTCGCCGCCGCGATGCTCTGTTCGGCGGCCGTCGCGGCCCTGTGGAGCGCGAACATCGCGGCCCTGCACCCGATCATCGAGGTGACGCTCAAGGGCGAGTCGCTCCAGGCGTGGAATCGGCGCGAGGTCGCCGCCGCCCGGCAGCGGATCGCCGACGCCGAGTCCGAGCAGACTGCGGTCGAGGCCCGGATCGGTGACGACGGGCTCCGCGCACCCGAACTGGCCCAGGCCCGAAACCGGCTCGCCGTCCTGCGGTCGCAGCAGAAGGCCGACCGGCGGGCCGCCGCCTGGGGCGACTGGCTCGGGCCGTGGCTCGACCGGCTGCTGCCGATCGACCCCTTCAAGACCGTGCTCGTGGTCGTGGCGTTCGTCGTCGTGAGCACGGTGCTCAAGCACGTCCTGCTGCTCAGCGGCACGATGCTCGTCAGCTGGGTGGCGATGGACATCAGCCGCACGATCCGCGCCAAGATCTTCGACAAGGCACTGGAACTCGACCGGGCGCAGTTCATGCGCCAGGGCTCCGCCGGCTTCATGGCCCAGGTGACCCACACCGCCGACATGCTCGCCAGCGGCATCACCACCGTCTACGGCGGCGCCATCACCGAGCCGTTGAAGATCCTCGGCTGCCTCGGCGGCGCGTTCCTCGTCTCGTGGCGGCTGACGCTCGCCTGCCTGATGCTGGCCCCGGTCGTCGGCTTCCTGATGGTCTGGCTCAACCGCCGGATCCGCGGCGTCTCCAAGAACATCCTCGCCCGCTCGCGCGGCTTCCACCACGTGCTCCTCGAGGCGCTCAACAACGTGCTCACCGTCCAGGCCTACACGATGGAGGAGTTCGAGCGGCAGCGGTTCCGCGACTGCACCCGCGACATGATGCGGGTCGGCATGCGGCACACCTTCTACCACGCGCTCGCCAACCCGATCACGGAGATCCTCGGCATCGGCA
>JBIKKQ010000011.1:0-40403 GCA_044360305.1 Pirellulales bacterium | reverse complement strand
ATCGTGCTGCCGGCCGTCGCCTTCCGCGACGGCCGCGGGCTGCCGGCCCGCGGCTACGCAGTGTCGATCGCCGGGGAGACGATGCAGACCGGAGAGGTTCCGGCCGGCCGGATACTGGTGATCGCGGCCCCCGGGCAGCCGCTCGACCTCGACGGCGAGGAGGCGACCGATCCGCTCACCGGCCGCCGGGCCTGCTGGGCGGGGCATGCCGCCGCGGAGATCGCCGGCAGCCGCGGCGCGACCGCGCTCGACGCGGCGGCCGTGATCGGCCGGGCGTTGGAGGCGGCGGTGCGGCAGCGGGCCGACCGGCTGTTGTCCCGCGAGGCGGTCAGCCAGCTCATCGAGTCGCTGCGCGAGCAGCAGCCGGCCCTCGTCGAACAGGTGGTGCCGGGCGTGCTCTCCGTGGCGAAGATCCAGCGGACGCTCCAGTGCCTCGTCCGCGAGGGCGTGCCGGTCCGGCCGCTGGCCGACCTGCTGGAAATCATGGCCGATCATGCCGCGGATGCGGCCGAACCGTGGCAGCTCGCCGAGATCGTGCGGCGCCGCATGGCAGCGACCGTCTGCCGGCGGGCGCGCGATCCGCAGGGCAGGCTCGCTGCGGTCCGGCTGACCGCCGGCGCCGTGTCTGCCGTGCTCGGATCCCAGGCCGCGGGGCCGAGGGCTCAGGCTGCAGGCCGGGACGCAACGCGACTCGCCGCCGAGATCCGCCGGGCGGTCCGGCCGCTCGTCGACCGCGGCGGGGCCCCGGTGGTGGTCGTTTCCGGGGCGGAGCGGCGCGACGTCCACGAGGTGCTGGCGCGGCAGCTGCCAGGCATCCGCGTCCTCGCCGAGGAGGAACTGGCCGACGCGGCCGGTGTGGAGATCTTCGCCACCCTGGGGCCGCCGGAAGCGGTCCGGGCGGCGTAGGCGACTGAACATCGGGCCGTGCGGCCGCTGCGACGGGGCAGCCGGTCGGTGCGGGGCGGAATTTGGATGGGCGGCGAAAAAAAATCTGCAGTTCGAGCCGGCGGCCGGTCGAGTGAGATCGGATTGTCGGCGAGCCGGGGCCTGCCGGGACGGTGCAGCGGCCCGGCGTGATGGATGAGTGGGTCGGCCCCGGGCCGGCCGTGCCCGGGATGAGTGGTGTCAAAGGCGTCAAGGAGGACGAAGTGGCATACCAAGCGATCCAGCCTTCCGCGGAGGAGGTGCTCGAACTCTGGAAGCAGTTCAAGCTCGACCAGTCGAACGAGGAGCTGCGCAACCGGCTGATCGAGATCTACCTGCCGCTGGTGCGGTACAACGGCGAGCGGATCTGGTCGCGGCTTCCCGACGGCGTCGAGCTCGACGACCTGGTGTCGGCCGGCACGTTCGGCCTGATGGACGCGATCGACGCCTTCGACATGTCGCGCGGCGTGAAGTTCGAGACCTACTGCGTGCCGCGTATCCGCGGTGCCATGCTCGACGAGCTGCGGACGATGGACTGGGTGCCGCGGCTCGTCCGTTCCAAGGCCAGCAAGCTCAACGAGGCGATCAAGACGCTGGAGGCCCGGCTCGGCCGCGCCCCATCCGACGCCGAGGTCGCCGAGCACATGCAGCTGTCGCGGGAGGAGTTCGAGAAGCTGCTCGTCGATGCCAACGCCGTCGGCCTCGTGAGCCTCAACAAGAAGTGGTGCGAGACCGACAGCTCCAAGGACGTCCGCGAGATCGACATCCTCGAGGACAAGAAGGGGGAGGACCCGACCCGCCGGATCCAGAAGTCGGACCTGATGCGGCTGGTCACCAAGGGTCTCAACCGCAACGAGCGGCTGATCATCATCCTCTACTACTACGAGGAACTGACCATGAAGGAGATCGGGGCCACGCTCGATCTCTCCGAGAGCCGGGTCAGCCAGATGCACAGCGCCATCGTCGAACGGCTCCAGGGGCAGCTCGGTCGGCGCAAGCCGGAGTTCGCCTCCTGACGGGCCTGGCAATTCGGGCAATCTGGGTCGGCTGCGAGTCCGCAGGATCGGAAAAACGGGCAGGGAGAAAATTCCTTCAAGTCGGCGGGGCGGTGCCGCCGATGAGAATCGATTGGCCGCGGCGACCGGGCGGTACCACCCGACCGGCCGCTGTCCGACGACTGGTGTCGCCGGAACGCGGGAGCGCGGCAAGAATGGAAAGGAGCGGACGGGCGAGACGGCCCTGACGACGAACCGAACCAGCCGGCAGCGACGTGCGTAACGTCCTCCGGGTCGGGGAATCGCGGGGCATCGGCACCAAACCTGTCCGCAAGGAGAGCGACGATGAACATCTGGGGTGTGTTTTCCACGGTCGGTTCGCAGGGCGTGAACGCCGTCAAGGGCGTCGAGGCGCTTGAGCAGACGCAGGCTGCCGCGCGGCAGCAGGGCGTGACGGAGGTTCAGGACGCGGTCACGCTGTCGGTCGACGCCGTGTCGGCCGCCGGTGCCGCGACCGAGATCCGCTTCGATCGCGTCAACGCGATCCGGGCGGCGATCGCCGACGGCTCCTATGAGACGCCCGAGAAGCTCGACCTGGCCCTCGAGCGGCTGCTCGAACGGCTCGGCTGAGCGGCCTCGCGGCCGGCCCCGGCCCTCGACTCGAACCTGATTTTTGACGGCCGGGCCGCTCGCGGTCCGGCCGTCGGCCGTTCATGGCGTGCGACCGGGGACCGGGTGGCGTAGAATCGTCGCCCGAGAGGAGGTCTGCGCATGGCCGTGGCGTCGGAGTTTTCGCTGGGATCGGTGGAGGTCGCGCTCTCGCCGCGCGAGCGGTTCGCCGAGTTCCTCCGCACCCGCGGCAAGCGGATCACGCGGCAGCGCGAGGCGATCGTGGCCCACGTCGCCGGCCACCACGAGCACTTCGACGCCGAGCAGTTGCTCGCCGGCCTGCGTCGGACCCCGGCGGGCGCCCGGGCCAGCCGGCCCACGGTCTACCGGACGCTCGCCGAGATGGTCGAGGCGGGGCTGCTGCGGAAGATGGAGCTCGCCGGCCGGGCCGTCTACGAGCACGACTACGGGTATCCGCAGCACGACCACCTGCACTGCACCGGCTGCCAGAAGCTGATCGAGTTTTCCAGTGCCGAGGTGGCCCGGATCTGTGCGGCGGTCGCCGCGCAGCACAACTTCAGGCCCCAGGCCCACCGGCTCATGGTCTCGGGCCTGTGCAGCGACTGCCGCAGCCGGCGCAGCCGGTCGCGGCACCAGGACCGCGTCTGATCCGAAGCCCGCCGGCCGGCGCGAGCGTTCAGACGCGGAGCACCGACTCGGCCGCGCGGAACGGGCACCCGTCCAGCGCCGTGTGGACGGCACCGGCGACGAATTCCTCCACCTGCTCCGCGGCCCGGCCGGCGAGCCCCCGCGTCTCGAGCGCCGCGGCGAGGTCGATGCCGGCGAACTGCGGGTCGGCGCCGAGCCGGGCGACGAGGTCGTTGTCGTGCCCTTCGCGGATTCGCGCCGTGGCAGCGTGGCTGTGCTGTCGGAGCGCCTCGTGGAGCGTCTGCCGGTCGCCGCCGGCCTTCGTCGCGGCCATCAGGATCCGCTCGCTGGCGAGGAACGGCAGGTGGGCCTCGAGGTTGCGGCGGATGCCGCCGGGCAGCACCACCAGCCCGGCGGCGATGTTGGCGTAGATCACCAGCTGGGCGTCGGTGGCGAGGAACGCCTGCGGCAGCACCAGCCGGCGCGGGGCGGAGTCGTCGAGCGTCCGTTCCATCCACTGCACGGCCGCCGTCTGCCCGGAGGTGACGTGCAGGCCCATGACGAACCGGGCCAGGCCGCACATCCGCTCGGCCCGCATCGGGTTGCGTTTGTAGGGCATCGCCGAGGAGCCGACCTGGTCCTGCTCGAACGGCTCCTCCAGTTCACCCCAGGCGGCGGCGAGCCGCAGGTCGTTGCCCGCCTTGTGCGTCGATTCGGCGACGCCGGAGAGGGCCGCTGTCACCTGGGAATCGACCTTGCGGGTGTAGGTCTGGCCGGTGACCTCGTACGACGAATGGAAGCCGAGCTTGCTCGCCACGAGCGCGTCGAGACGGCGGACCCTGGCATGGTCGCCGGCGAACAGTTCGAGGAAGCTCGCCTGCGTGCCGGTGGTTCCCTTCACGCCCCGGGCGCGGAGCAGCTTGCGCCGGTGCGTGACCTCCTCGAGGTCGAGGAGCAGGTCGTGGATCCAGAGGCAAATCCGCTTGCCGATCGTCGTCGGCTGGGCGGGCTGGAGGTGGGTGCGGCCGAGGCAGACCAGATCCTTCGTCTCCAGCGCCCGCGCGGCGAGCAGCTCGATCGCGGTCGCCAGCCGGCCGGCCACGAGATCGAGCGACTCGCGGATCAGGATCAGGTCGACGTTGTCGGTGACGTAGGCGCTGGTGGCCCCGAGGTGGATGATCGGCCGGGCCTGCGGGCAGGCGTCGCCGAAGGCGTGAAGGTGGGCGAACACGTCGTGCCGCATCCGGCGCTCGTATTCCGCGGCCCGGGCGAAATCGACGTTCTCGAGGTTGGCCCGCATCTCGGCCAGCTGGGCGGCGCTGATCGGCAGCCCGAGCTCGGCCTCGGCCTCGGCCAGTGCCAGCCACGCCTGCCGCCAGAGCCGGTAGCGGTGGTTGTCGCTCCACAGTCGGGTCATCTCGGCCGACGCGTATCGAGCCGCCAGCGGATTGTCCCACAGGTCGCGGGGGTCGGTCGCGTGCGCCTGGTTCACCGTCTCTTCTCCCGGCCGCCGGCGGCGGGGCGGGGCCCACGTGGTCCCGTTGCCTCGCCGTCCGGTCGCCGTGTCATCATGCAGAAGAAACGCTCGACGGCCAGCCTGGCCCGCAGTCCCCGGGAAGCATCCCCTTTCAGCTGCCGGTCGAGGTCGGCGAGCCACAGCGGTAGGCGCCGCGACCGGCGCGGCCCGAGCTGCTGGAGGGCGTCGCGGGCCTGGTCCATGGCCTTGGGCCAGGCCGCCACGCCCGCCTCGCGGAGCGCCGCGTCGATGCCCGCCGGGCGGCCGGCGCCGGCGGGGAGGGCGAGCAGCCGGGCCGCCGTCGACACCTTGCGCAGCACCGATCCGATCTGGGCGGCGATGGCGATCGGGTTCTCGCCGGCGGCGAGGAGTTCGTCGAGCTGGCCGACGGCCGCCGCAGTCCGGCCGGCGGCGGCCGAGTCGATCATCGCCCAGGCCGTCTGCTCGCGCGGGGAACCGGCGAGGTCGGCGCAGGCCTCGGGTGGGATCGGCCGCGACCGGTCGGCGGCGGGGATCGCGGCGGCGAGCCGGGCGAGGGCCTGATCGATCTGACCGAGCTCGCCCCCGAGGCGTTCGATGAGCATCTGGGCCGTGGCCGCGGCGAGGTTCAGGTCGTGGTGCGATCTGCCCCAGCCGCGGACCCAGGCGGCGAGGTCGAACCGCTGCGGGATCGAGACATCGACGGCGAGCCCGGCCTTGGCGACCGCCTTGGCGAGTCGCGTGGTGGCGGGCAGGCTGCGGACCTCGAGGATGACGAGGCCGCGGCGGCCGCGCGGACCGGCGGCGAGGGTCTCCAGCGATTCGCGAGCCGCGGTGACGAAGCCGTCGGCGTTGCGCACGACGGCGGCCCGGGTGGCGCCGGCGAACATCGGCACGGTGGCGGCCTCGTCGAAGACGGTGCGGGGATCGAGTTCACCGCCGCCGTCGAACTCCCGCCATGCCCAGTCGCGGTCGGCCTCGTCGGGGCAGAGCCGGTCCCGCAGCAGGGCCAGCATCCGGCCGGCGAGGAACGGTTCGTCGCCGTGCAGCACGACGATCGTGGGCTCGCCGAGCGTCCACTGCTCGGCCGCACCGAGAATTTCCAGGGCAGTCTGTCCGCCGGCCATCCGTCATGCCTCCGGTCGAGAGCATAACGCAGCTGCGATTCCTGCCGTGTGCCGAGGGAATTTTTCGCGAAAAAACCGCCCAACCCCGGCATGATGGCAATCGTGTTGGGCACGGGGTGTGCTGGTGCAGTTCGCCGGTGTTGTGCGTGGACCGGGGTTGTCCGTGCCGTCTCGCCCGGACGTTCGCTGCGGGCATCCTGCCCGTCGCTCACTCGATGGCGGCTGCGCTCTCGCCATCCTGGCTCCGCTTGCCGCCAACGCCGGCTCGAAGGCACGGACAACCCCTCCAACTGCAGCGGACACGAAGCCGAGCAGCACAGCAGCGAAACCCATGTGCCAGTGAGTCCGATGCCGTCGAGCCCTCTTCCCGCCGAGCCGCGGCGTCTCGACAGCGCGGCCGCGTCAGGGAGTCTGGCCGGGGGCTGGCCGCAGGCCGCCGAGTTTTCCCACGAACCGCGGGGCGGCGACCGAGATCGGCTCGGGCGTCGAGGCCGCGCCGACGTTGCCGGCGGCATCGGTGACCTCGACCCGGATATGCACCCGGGCCGGCACACCGCGGTCGGGACGCCAGTGGTAGTCCCCCCGATTCTCGAGTCCCTCCGCCACCGTCGCCCACGGGCCTTCCGCGTGGGGCGAGTAGAGGATGCGGGTTGACCGTGGGGCGAGCAGGGGATCGCGGGCCGAGTAACGGATGACGAGGCCGGCATCGGCTCCGGCCACGGCGGAGGCTTCGCCCCGCGCCACGCCCAGCAGATCGACCTGCGGTGGCTCATCGTCCACTCCGAGCCAGGCTTCCGGCGCGTCTCCAGACCGCGGTCCGTTGCCCGCATCGGGAACGTCGGCCACGATCTCCAGGCGGACGCCGTACAGGCCGGCTGCCTCGAGTTGGACGTCGATCGGGCTCCGGCCATCTTCGTCCACGGCGGCCCGTTGCCAGGTGACGCCGCCGTCACGGGTGCACCAGAGTTCGGCCCGCAGACGGCCAGCGGCCGACGGGCTCGGTACCTCGTAGTCCCAGGCGAAGCGCCGGGACCGGGCGATGTGCAGCGGCTTGCCCTGGTACGTCAGCGGCTGACCAGGCCCCGCGGCCGGGATCTCCGTCGCGGCCGTCGTCGCCTGTCGGAACGGGGCAGTCGCGAATCGGGCGGAGAGATCCGCCTCGGATCGGGGCAGGAACGCCGCGTTCGCGTCGGGCCGCCGTACGAGGACGCTCCGGGCCCGGCCCCCCGCGGAATCGGTCGGCTGGTCACCCGTCCATGAACCGGAGGATTCCGCGGGCCATGCGGCCGGCTGGCCGCCGGAAACGGTAGCGGGATCCGGGCCGCCCGGCCCCTGAGGGCTGGCCGCGCCGACGGTCGCCGACGCCTCCGGGAGCGGCGGTACGCCGATCTCCCGGGCGAGCGCCGCCTGGTCCACCTGCGGGTCGTTCGGCTCGAGTTTGAACTGCCTCGTCGTGACATTGCCGGACGAGTCGGAAATGGCGATCCGGACAGCCAGCGACTCGACTTTTTCTCCCGCCCACCAAATGTCCTCGCCGACCGCGTGGGCAGGCGACTCGCGGGACAGGACGGGCTGGCTGGCCACGGTCTTCCAGGCGGTGTCGGACGGTCCGCGATATTCGAGTTTCAGCGATTCCAGGCGCAGCGAGTCGTCGGCGGCGGCGTAGCGGCAGACGATCTCGCCGTCGGCGCCCTTCCAGACACGGGCGGCCAGCCGTGGGCCCGCCGCATCCACCAGCACCCGCATGTCGGGGCCGGCTCCCCCGCGGACCCGCCCCTTGCGGTCGATGGCCCGGAGGCGAAACCAGTACTCGCCGTCGTTGTCGGCCGTGTAGGCGAGGGCCCCGCTCGTTGGAGCCGTCTCTCCAGCCGTCTGCCATGTGAGGCCGAGGTCCCGGGACACCTCGAGCGCGATCCGCGCCGTCGCGGCCTCGGCGTCGCCGTCCTTCGGCTGGGGCGGCCGGAACGGGATCTGAAACGTGCGGTGCTTGGTACGCACCACGTCCGGAAGCGTCGTCGGCCCGTCGTCCGCCGCCATCATGGCGGTAGCAACCAGCGACCAGGCACAGGCCAACGACAGCATCCCGAGATGCCGAAGCACCCCTGAGAGCGGATATCCAGACGATGGTGTCGGCGAACCGCGGAGCATGGCGGGGATATCGGCCTGCCCGGGGCGGAAAACTCAGTGTTTCTCCGACAATCGTCAGAATCGCCCCGGCCGCAGCATCGGCCGGGCAGGACGGGCAGGCGGGGAGGTTTGCTGGACCCATCCGGCCTGGGCGGCCCATAATGCCCGTCGGGCACGTTTCCCGCCGCCGGGGCGGGGGCCTCCCGTCCGCCGTCGTTCCGGTTCCCGATGTCCTTCGCGTGGTTCCATGATCTGACCGGAATCCAGCGGGCCCTGATTCTCGGCGGCGTGATCGCCTGCGCCGTGCTCGCCGGCGCCGCGGTGATCATGCTCGTCCAGAAGGCGATGACGAAGCCCGCTGACGATCGTGGCGATTGGGTAAAGACGCTCGTCGAGTACAAAAATCTCCGGGACGATGGTGTGCTGAGCGAAGAGGAATACCGAAAGATAAGAACGCTCGTCGAGCCGCGCAGTCGGCGGGACGGACCCGAACGGCCGGGCGGGCGGCCGGCGGCCGGCGATGCCGGGCGGCAGAACAGACCCTCGAGGAATTGAATCACATGCCATCAGGGAAGGACGTGGGCGGTCTCGGGCGCCGGGGTGCCGGCGGAACGACCAAGAAGAACGCCTTCTGTTCGTTCTGTCGCAAGAGCTACCGCGACGTCGGGCCGCTCGTCGAGGGGCCGGGGGACGTCTACATCTGCGGCGAGTGCATCGATCTCTGCCAGTCGATCCTCGACCAGGAGAAGCGGCGCCGAGGCACGAGCAAGCAGCTGTTCACGTCGATCCCCTCGCCGCGCGAGATCGTGGCCCACCTCGACCAGTACGTGATCGGCCAGCAGCATGCCAAGCGGGTCCTGGCGGTCGCCGTCCACAGCCATTACAAGCGGCTGAACCTCGGCAGCGAGGCGGGGGACGTCGAGGTGGACAAGTCGAACATCCTCCTCCTGGGGCCGACCGGGTCGGGCAAGACGCTTCTCGCCCGGACGCTGGCCCGGATCCTCGACGTGCCGTTCGCGATCGGCGACGCCACCACGCTCACGGAGGCGGGCTACGTCGGCGAGGACGTGGAGAACCTGCTCCTCAAGCTGCTCAACGCGGCCGACTTCGACATCGAGGCCGCCCAGCGAGGCGTGCTCTACATCGACGAGATCGACAAGATCGGCAAGACCAGTCAGAACGTCTCGATCACCCGCGACGTGTCGGGGGAGGGGGTGCAGCAGGCGCTGCTGAAGATGCTCGAAGGCACCGTGGCCAACGTGCCGCCGCAGGGCGGCCGCAAGCATCCCGAGCAGCAATACATCCAGATCGACACCTCGAACATCCTGTTCATCTGCGGCGGGACGTTCGTGGGCATCGACAAGATCATCTCGCGCCGGTTGGGCAAGCGGACGATCGGGTTCGGCCAGCCCTCGGGGCACCGCGCCGACGCCGACCTCGCCGAACTGCTGCCGCAGGTCGATTCGGACGACATCCTCGAGTTCGGCCTGATCCCCGAGTTGGTGGGGCGGCTGCCGGTGATCTCCTCGCTCCGGCCGCTCGACGAGGAGGCGCTCGTCAAGGTGCTCAAGGAGCCGAAGAACGCCCTCGTCAAGCAGTACCAGAGGATGTTCGGCCTGGAGAACTGCCCGCTGGAGTTCACCGACGCGGCCCTGCACGCCATCGCCCGCAAGGCGATGCGCAAGGAAACCGGAGCCCGCGGACTGCGGTCGATCATGGAGGACGTGATGCTCGACATCATGTTCGACCTGCCTGAGCAGCAGGGGAGCAGTTACCTGATCGACGAGCAGAACGTGGAAGGCACCGCGCCGGTGGTTCCGCGCCGCGAGCCGCGGCACAAGAGCGCCTGATTCACGGACGCGTCAGCGGGCGTCGTGGCCCGGGGCCGCACTCGTGGCGGGCGCGGCCCCTGCCGCCTCGACCTCGGAACGCGTCGGGCAGCCTGTCCAGCCGCCGAACCGGCGGCACTTGAGCGACGCGGCCGTGCAGGCGAAGGCCGCCGCCTCCGGGATCGGCCGGCGCTCGACGAGCGCCAGGGCGAACGCCCCGTGAAACACGTCGCCGGCGGCCAGCGTGTCGACGACCTCGACCCGCGGTGCGGGAACGCGCTGGAAGGAGTCGCCCTCCAGCCACACGTAGCCATCCGCTCCGCAGCTCGCGCCGACGTGGCCCGGATGGGAACGGGCGACGACGGCCAGCGCCCGGCGGACGTCGGTTTCGCCGGTGTGGGAAAGAATCCCCGCGTCGGAAAACACGGCGTAATCGGCGAGGGGGAGCAGCCTGCCGATGATCCCGGGCGGCGCGACGTCGCCGTCGAGCATCGTCGGAATCCCCCGGTCACGGGCCGCGCGGAGGGCGTGCTCGGCGCCGTCGGGCCAGCGGGCATCGCAGTGCACGATGTCGGCGGTGTCGAGTTCGGCCAGCGGCAACGCCGCCGGGGAGCAGGCGAGACTCGGGTCGTGGAAGGGCACGACGAGCCGCCGGCCCTGCCCATCGACGATCACCGTCGCCGCGGAGGAACGGCCGCCGGGAACCGCGATCACGCCGGACGTGTCGAGCCCCTCCGCGGCGAGCGCGGCACGCATGGTCCGCCCGGCGTCGTCGTCTCCGATGCGGCCCCAGACGGCCGCCGTGCCTCCCAACCGCACGAAGGCGTAGGCGGCGGAAACCGCCATGCCATCCACCAGCCGTACCATCGTGTCGGCAATCACTTTGGCGGGCAGGGGGGGCACGTGCGGCACGCGAAACACGCTCGTCGCGCAGATTCCGCCAACCGCGATCATCTTCGGCCGGGAGACTTTTCCGCCGGCGACTGGTGCGGAAACGGTCATCGCGAGCCTACGCGTTCAAGGATGCCGCGGATGCGGCCAACGCGGTGATGGCGGGCCAGTCGCCGGCACGCACGAGGTCGGGCGGCGCGACCCACGAACCGCCTACGATCGGGCAGTTGGGAAGTTTCAGGTAGCCCGGCACATCCTCGCGGCGAATGCCGCCGGTGGGGCAGAAGACCGTGGTGGGAAACACCGGTGCCAGCGCCTGCAGGAAGGAGATGCCCGCGGCCCCGTTGGCGGGGAAATACTTCAGTGCCTCGAAGCCCCGGTCGGAGGCGGCCATCACCTCGCTGGGAGTCGCCACGCCCGGCAGGAACGGCATTCCGTGCGCCGCGACGGCAGCGGCCAGTCGATCGCCGAGGCCGGGAGACACCCCGAACGATGCACCGGCGGCGACGGCTTTCTCGACGTCGGCCGCGGTCATGATGGTGCCCATCCCGATGTCGGCCTCCGGTGCGGCCGCCTTCATCTCGCGGACGGCATCGCAGGCGACGGGGGTTCGCATCAGCACCTCGAAGACATGGATGCCGCCCGCCACGAGCGCCCTGGCGAGGGGGGCGGCGGTCGCGACGTCGTGAATGGTGAGGATCGGCATCACGCGGCCGCGGGCGAGGATGGCCCGGAGGGAAGACGTGCTGGGTTGGGCTGTCGGCATGTCGGAGTGTCCTTGGCGGCGAACGCGAAGCGGTCGAGGTGGCCCGTCTGACGGACTCTGTGAGGCTTCGTGAGGGCGATCAACGGGCGTCGGGGAACTGCTCCGCCAGCAGTGCCTCGAGCTTCTCGCCGCGGGCGTCGATGGAGAGCACGTTGCCGTCGCGGCCGACGACGAACAGCTGGGGGATGCTCCGGATGCCGTAATGCATCGCGAGCGGGTCGCGCGTCCCTTTACCCGAATAGAGGAGCGGCCAGGGGAGCTTCCGCTCGGCCAGGAACGCCTCCACGTCGTCGCGGTCGTCGTCGAGGCTGATCCCCACCACCTCGAAACCGTGGGGGCCGTACTTCTCCCGAAGCGCGAGCAGGTTCGGAATCTCAGCCACGCACGGCCTGCACCACGTGGCCCAGAAATCGACGAGCACGACCTTGCCGGCGAGCGGCTTGCGATCGAACTCGGTGCCGTCGAACTGCGTCCCCGCGAGCCGTAGCGGCTTGCCCGGGAGCGACAGTCGGCGCAGCACCGCCTCCCCCTCCTCGGCCTGGACCCGCACGAGCGGATCCTGGCTCGCGGCGAACAGCGGCAGAAACGTCTCCCAGGCCCGCCGCGCCGCATCCGTCCCGTCAGGCAACACCTCGAGGTCGCTGAGGAGCTGGGCCGCGATCTTGGCCGAGGCCGCGTCGGCCCCCGTGGCCGCGAGCAGTTTGCCGAGGGCCGCGATCAGCCGCTCGGCGCCCGCGGCCGAGCCGGAGGCGTAGAGCGCATCGACGTCGGCGGCGAGCACCATCCGGCTGGCCTGCCGGGCGATGACAGGGTGGGGCGAATCGACGAGCGAGCGGGCGAACTCCAGCCGCGCCGCTGCCGACTTGTCGTCGCCCATCGACTTGAGCATCGAGAAGCCGTCGAACTTGAGCTGCACCGCCTCGACGTACAGCCGGTCATCGGCCTTGACCTGGGCGAGGATCTTGTCGGCCGCCGCGGAGTAGGCCGCACCGACCTTCTTCAGGTAATACCGCTTCCGCCCCTTGGAGCGCGGCATGGCAGCGGGGTCGCTGATTTTCTCGACGTAGGCGAGGATCTCGGCGGGCGTGCCATCGGGCACGGGGGGCAGCCGCGCGACCCGGCCGCCACCTTCGTCGGCGTCCGCTCCATCCTCTTCGGCGGTGGCCGGAGGCGTCTGCCGGGCGTCGGCGTCGCGCGACTTCTGTCGGGCCTCTGCTTCGGGAACTGGCCGCTGTCCGCAGGCCGTCGGGGCGGTCAGGCACGCGTCGAGAAGGACGGCGGCCGCGAGGGCCACGATCAGGGAAGGGATGCCACACACGCGCCGGGAGGACGCCATGACTGCCTCGCAGAAGGGGGGAAAGGCGGACGGTGTGCCGCAGAGGCTACCCGCGCCGTCCCGATGATGGCAACCGAACCGTCAGCGACCTGTGCCCGCGGGCTGGCCGGCGAGGATGGCGGCCGCGTCTCCCACGCCGATCCGGCGGCAGCCCAAGGCCAGGTAGCCGACCGCGGCGCCCCAGGTGCGGATGCCCCCCGAAGCCTTGACGCCCAGCCGGCCGCCGACGGTGTCGAGCATCACCCGCACGGCCTCAGGCGTCGCCCCGCCTGGCCCGAAGCCGGTGGAGGTCTTGACGAAGTCGGCCCCGGCCTCCTCGGCGATCCGGCAGGCGGCGGCGATCTGATCCGGCGTCAGATGGCAGGTTTCGAGGATCACCTTGACCACGACCCGCGCGGGCCCGGCTTCACCGACGACCGCGGCCACGTCGTCCCGGACGGTCGCGTGGTCGCCCGAGAGAAAGGCACCGAGATTCATCACCATGTCGAGTTCACGGGCACCGTCCGCGATCGCCAGCCCCGCTTCGCGGGCCTTGACCTCGGAACGCTGGCCGCCGTGCGGGAAGCCGACCACGCTGGCCACGACCACCGGCGTGCCCGCCAGCAGTCGGGCCGCGGCTGCGGCGTCGGCCGACCG
Organism: Pirellulales bacterium; assembly: GCA_044360305.1. Lineage (GTDB taxonomy): Bacteria > Planctomycetota > Planctomycetia > Pirellulales > UBA1268 > QWPN01. The sequence goes on along the minus strand of JBIKKQ010000011.1, from coordinate 27,020 downwards.
CACGCACAGGCAGCCGACTCCCAGGTCCACGCACGAGGCGGCGTGCCGGGCGAGGTCGGCGGCCGTGTACTCGGGCTTGAGGACCGCGTGGTCCAGCGCCCGGGCGACGGCGGCGCGCGTCGGAGCGGCCGCGGGAGTCGGCCCGGGCATGGCGGCATCCCTGCTCACGGCCGGGCGAGCCGCTGCAGGGCGGCGATGCCACGATCGAGCGTGCGGTCGCTGACCGTGTAGGCGATGCGGAAGTGGGTGTCGGCCGCGCCGAACACCCCACCGGGCACGACGAGCAGTTTCTCCTCGGCCACGGCCCGTTCCGCGAACGCCCGGCCCGAGCCGCCGGGCGCGACCGGGTAGAGATAGAAGGCGCCGCCGGGGGGGACGAAGTCGTAGTGGTCGCGCAGGCCGGCCATCAGCTTGTCGCGCTTGCGCCGACATTCCCCCAGCGGCACGTCGAGCGGGGCGTCGAGGGCCGCCAGCGCGGCCCACTGGCCCACCTGCGGGGCGCAGACGAAGGTGTATTGCTGGAGCATGGTGCAGGCCTCGATGATCGGCCGCGGTCCGTGGATCCACCCGACCCGCCAGCCGGTCATGGCGTGCGACTTCGAAAAGCCGTCGATGACGACGACGCTCTCGGCGTGCAGGGCAGGGGAGGCGAACGGAGCGTCGTAGCAATACTCCCGGTAGAGTTCGTCGCTGACGAGCGTGATGCCGCGGCTCTCCGCCAGCCGGGCGAGATCGCGGACCGTCGCGGCGTCGGCCACCACGCCGGTCGGGTTGGCCGGCGTGTTGAGGAGGATCGCCCGCGTCTGCGGCGTGATCGCTGCCGCGACCCGCTCGACGTCGATGGCGAACGACGGCGACGTGTCGATGACGACGGCGCGGCCGCCGAGAAACTCGACGAGCGGCCGGTACATCACGAACGCCGGCTCGAAGAGGATCACCTCGTCGCCGGGATCGAGGATCGCCATCAGGGCGAGGACGAGGCCGCCGCTCGACCCGCTGGTCACGCACAGCCGGCGGTCGGGCTGCCCCGTCTCGCGCCGCACCCGCTCTTCGAGCCGCTCGCGCAGCGGGGCGATGCCCTGCGTCGGCGTGTAGCCGTTGCGGCCGGCGTCGATCGCCTCCTTGGCCGCGGCGCGGGCGATCGCCGGCATCTCGAAATCGGGCTGTCCGATCGACAGGTTGATCGGATCCTCGAGCCGGGCCGCGAGGTCGAACACCTTGCGGATGCCCGAGGAGTCGAAGGCACCGGCCCGACGGGCGACGGGGCCGCGCGGCGTGGGCATGCTCATGGGGCGGTGGCTGCCGGCGTATCGGGTGTGGCATCCGCGGCGGCGCCGGGCGTGGCGTCGGCCGGAAACAGCCCGGCGAGCAGGGTGCCGAGCCGCCCCCCGCGGGCCTCGAGGTCGATCACGTTGCCGTCGCGGCCGATGAGGATCAACTGCGGAATGCCGTTGATGCCGTAGAACCGCGCCACGGGATCTTCAAAACCCCGGCCGCTGAACAGGATCGGCCACGGGACCTTGCGCTCGGCGAGGAACGCGTCGAGATCCTCCCGGCTGTCGTCGAGGCTGATCGCCAGCACCTCGAAGCCCAGATCGTGGTATTTCTCGTAGGCTTCGCGGATGTTGGGAATCTCCGCGACGCAGGGGCCGCACCAGGTCGCCCAGAAATCGACGAGCACCACCTTGCCCTTCAGCGTCGCGGGATCGAACGCCGTTCCGTCGAGCCGCGTGCCCTCGACCTGCATCGGCCTGCCGGGCAACGCCAGTCGGCGGGCCGTGCCGGCCATGATCCCGGCCAGCTGCTGCGACTTGGCCACGGTGCTCTTCTCCAACTGGCGGGCAAACGTCTCGTACGCCGCGATGGCGGGGGCCGGCCGGCCGGCCGATTCGATGCTTTCGGTCGCTTTGGCGAGGCTGACGGCCAGTTGAGCGGTTTCCGTGTCGTCGGGGTCGGCCGCGAGCAGGTCGGCCGTGGACGAGACGATGTCGGGGATGGTGTCGAAGTCCTTCGCCGCAAAGGCCTTCTGGGCGGCCATCAGGATCAGCGTCCGGCGGCCGAGTCGCGCGAGGGCCGGCGTCGGACCCTCGGCCAGCGAACGGGCGAAGCCTTCGGCGTCCCGGGCCGCCTTCCCATCCTGCTGGAAGTCGGCGAGCGTCAGCAGGGAGTCGAGCTTGAGCCGACCCGCCTCGATGGCGGCGGGGGCGTCGGCCGGCAGCCGGGCCATGATCCGGTCGGCGGCCTCGAGGCCGCGGGCACAGACGGCGTTCACGTAGCCGACCAGTTCCTCCTGCGTCTTCGGCTTGATCTTCGCCGTCTTCAGGTCGGCGACGAACTGCAGCAGTTGCTCCGGCGTGCCGTCGGGCAGCGGAGGCACCTCCAGAGGGGCCGGCGCCGCGGGCACGCCGTCCGACGCGGCGTTCGTCCCGTCCGCAATCCGGTCGTCGGCACCGCGTCGCGGTTGCCCGGCGGGAGGGGCCGACGCGGAGCGTTCGGGGCCGGCTTCGGGTTGCGGCGATCGACCGCAGCCCGAGGCTGCGAGGATCGATCCGGCGACGACCACGGGCAGGACCAGATGGACGAACGGCTGACGGGCGGCGGCCATGGGCATGCGATCTCCCGGGTGAGGATGGGCGGGGCGAGCACGGCCGCGCATGCGGAGAGACTACCCCCGCGGCACTCCCGATCGCAACGCCACGGCATGGTCGAGGCGGCGCCTCGCCAGGCTACTGTACGAGCGCGCGGAAGCGGACGAAGCCGCTCTCCCCCGGCTGGAGCGTGCCCTCGAGTTTCCATTTCAGGACCACGGCCCCGTCGTCCCCCTCCTCGGTCGAGAAGGCCGCCGGCAGGCTGGAGGCGGCGGATTGCGGGATCAGCGTCAGTCGCTCCGGCAGGGCATCGACCACGACCAGGTCGGTGAGCGGCCGGTCGCCGGAGTTGAGCAGGAAGATCGTGAAGTCGAGCTCCTCGCCCGTCCGTGCCGTGTCGGTGCCGGCCCGCTTGCAGATCGTGAGCTGCGCCCGGCCCGGCGCCTCGAAGCGGAGCGTCGCCGTGCCCATGTCCATCGCGACCGACTTCGCCGCCTGTCCGCCGACGAGCACGTTGGCCGCCTGAATCCGCGTCCAGGCGATCGGAACCTCGAAGCCGATCTGGGTGAGTGGCGGCTGGCTGGAGCGGCCGAAGCCGGGCTGGTCCGCCTGCATGCGCACGGCCGGACCGGCTACGCCGTCGTCCTCGTGCGGGCCGGCGCCCTGATCGACGGCGAGCGGACCGAGCCGTTCGGCGACGGCCATGCCGGGCAGCGCCTTGCGGGCCGATTCGGCCGCCATGTTCTGCGTGTTGCCCCGGACGGGCTGGAGTCTCGTCCGCTGGCTGACGTGGGTGTCGAGCGCGAGCCCGCGGGGTCCCTGAGGCACGGCATCCTCGGAGGGCCGCACGACCTCGCGGACGGCGCCGAACCGGGGCGCGAAGACGCAGGCGCAGTTCGACGCCACCAGGCACACCTGGTCGGCGTCGGGGCCCGTGTCGGCGGCGCGAAACCGGGCCACCGTGTCGCCGGCCGTGAGGTTGCCGATGCCGTCGGCGCCCCGGGGCCGCGCCGGCGCACCGGCGTCGCCGCCGTCACAGATCAGGCACGGGCCCGCGGCGGGAACGAACCGGGGCACGACACAGGCCTGCGGTTCGCAGCCCGCCGGACCGCAGTGGCCGTCGGCGCAAGGACCATCCGCGGAACCGATCCGGGGCAGGGGAGGGCAGGGGGCTTCGAGGGCGGTCCGCTGGACGGCCGGGCCGATGTGGGCGAGCGAGTCGGGCGGCGTGGCAGCCACGACGGCGTCGGGGCCGCGTTCCGCGCGGGGCTGCGACCGTATGACGCGGGCCTCCGCCTCATCTCCCGGTGCCGCGACGATGGCGTCCGTCGCCAGCCGTGCGGTCGGCGCGAGCGACCGGCACGAGGCCAGGACCAAGGCGCCGACGGCGATCGCCAGGATGCGAATCCAGCGGAGCCCGTGCCGGTCTGTCGATGGTGCGTCGTTCATGGATTGGAGGCCGGCAGGCGGTTGCCGATCACGAGTTCGGCGACCGGTTCGCCGAGCGTTCGCGCCACGTCGAGGGCGTCGCCGCCCGGCTGGACGTCGAACCACTTCGCCGCCACGACGTCGGGACGGGACGAGTCGCAGGCGAGATAGACCACGCGGCGCACGTGCGCGCCGCCGAGGGCGGCGGCGAGATCGTCGGCATCGATCGCGACCTCCACCGGAAACCGCCAGGCCGTGCCGGGGGGCGTGGTCAGCCGGGCGAGAATCCGCACCGTCGGAAACAGTTCCTCGCCGTCGCGGCCGGGAATGCCGCCGAGCCGCAGCCGGTAGGCCTGGCCGACGACGAGGCCCATGCGCAGCGGCCCGGGTCGCAATGGCGACCAGCCGTCGGCCGTCTCGACGGCGATCAGCATGCCCGCCGGCCCGTGGATGGCGACCGGCTGCACCGCATCGGGGAGTTCCGTTTCCGGACGGGGACCGGGCTGGGGCCGCCGCAGGGCGCCAATCGCTCCCGGTCGGGTTCTGTCGGCGAATGTGTCCGCAGCGTTCGCTTCGAAGGTCGCCTGGGAAATACCCAGGACGCCCGCGAGGGCGAACGCGGCGGTCGCCGGCATCCAGCGGGGGACCCGCAGCGCGGTCCCTGTCCGGAAAGGTTCTCCGTGTGTCGTCTCCATCCGCCCCCGCGGCGCGTGCCGCGGGCGGCGGATCGAAAGTGGGGCGTTCATGGGCGGCCGATTCACTCCTGCGGCTCGGGCGGGCAGGGCAGGCCGCCCGCACCGGGGAGGATCCGCCCCGGGCCGAAGGCGTCGGGATCGGGGCCGCCGTTGTCGATGAACCGGGTCCGATCGGCCTTGGGCTGACCGAGCCGGATGTTCGGCACGTCGTGCCGTTCCGCCACGTAGGCATGGCGGGCGGGCTTCGGATAGCTCAGGCCGGGATGCTCCTGCACGTGCAGGGCCATCTCGCGCGACGGCGGCGGGATGTGCATCTTCGTGTGGTTGGTGATCGTGTGCCGCTGCAGGCCGGCGGGGACACCCAGCGGCACGTGGGCCGGCCCGGGCAGGCCGATCGGCGTGCCGGTGATCGGCATGCCGTAGTGGGGCGCGGTCATTCCCGCCACGAACGCCGGTGGCAGTTGCGACGGATCGCCACCGCAGGGCATGCCGAGGGGACCGGCGAGGCCGCAGGCCGCGCCACCCGCCCCACCTGGGCCGGCGCCGGCCGCGAGCGGGCCGCCGACACCACCGGCGGCGCCGGCCACGCCGGGCGCCTCGAGGTCCTTGTTGCCGATGCGGATGACGGCGAGGATCGAGCCGCGCCGGTCGGCCTCGACCACGGGATCACAACCCGGGTCGAGTCGCGTACTGACGAGCGTCTCCACGCCCGCCACCGCCAGTTCCTGGTAGTCGGGATCGGGAAGGTAGACGACCTTGGTGACGAAGTTGCCGGTCGTCACCTGATCGAGGTCCTCCTCGGTGATCTGGAATGGCACCGCGTTGTGCGCCAGGTAGGCGGCCGTCCGCGGGGTGACCGGCGCCACCTCCAGCGACGGATAGAGCTCGACTCCCTCGCGGCCCGGGATGTTGGTCAGCTTGAGCCGGTAGATCGCCCCCTGCGGGAAGTCGTAGCGGCCCGGGGCCACGAGGGCCTGCGAGTCGAATCCCCCCATCGCGGAGACGTCCCAGCGGACCTGCATTCCGTCGGGGCCGATGAAGCCGATCTGCGATGTCGGTGCGACCGCCGGCATGCCGCCGGGGCCGGCGAACCCGGCACCCGCCGCCTCCATCGCCGCCTCGTAGGAGGCGGGACGGATGATGCCCGGCCCCGGTCCTTCGACGCCCGGGCCGGGATGATGGAGCATCGCCGCCGGCGGGAGGACGTTGGTCTTCGGCGTGGCGATCGGCCGCAGTTGGGCCAGCCCGGTGAACGGTGAGTTGGCGGGCAGGTGGCACCCCGTGAGCGTCGCCGCCAGGGACATGCCGACGAACCCGTGCAGGCGTCGGTTCAACATCGCGTCACCTCCAGGCCGGAAAACGTGCGAAGCGGTTGCCGGGCGAGCCACGCCCTGATTCCGGCATGGGCCGGAAGGGGCCGGTTTCCTACACTCGCGGGCGTGCAGGTGATCGGCGGCCCCGGGGCGGACTCGCTCCACACGAACAGTTCTTCGACGCCAACGGCCCCGATTCTTTGGCAAAATCCTCAAAGTCCACTCAGCCGTGACAGCCCGCAGACTCGCCAGTCTCCCCCGCCTGCCCCGGGCGGCCGCCGCCGCGGTCGCGCTGGCCATGCTGGCCGGTCCGGGGCGAGCGACGGGGCAGCCGGTGGCCACGAGCGTCTACGCCCGCAGCGGCACGGGCGGGCCGCCGGCCGCGGAGCCGGAGGCGCCGGCCCAGCAGGCCGAGCGGATCATCGCCGGCGCGCTGGCGGCGCTCGATCGGGCACCCTCGCTCCACGTCGAGTTCCGGCACAAGGCCCGGATCGACAGCCGCGTGGTCGTGGGCAAGGGCCGCTATCTGCAGTCCGGAAACGGCGAGGAGCAGCGGTACCGGTTCGAGTCGCTGCTGCGGGCCGAGACCGAGTCGTTCGAGACGACCGAGGTGTGCGACGGCGTCACCGCCTGGTCGTACCGCCGGATGGGCGTCGATCCGCCGCGGCTGGAGCGGCTCGACGTGCGCCGGGCCCGCGAACGCATTGCGGAGTTCGGCCCGACCGGCAACGCCTCGATGTCGCGTCATCTGGGCGGGCTGCAGCACGCCCTGTGGACCGCTCGACAGTGGTTCCGATTTCAGACCGCGACGGCCGCCGACGTGGACGGCCTGCAGGCCTGGGTCGTCGAGGGACGCTGGCATCCCGACTCCCTGGCGGCGATCGAGCCGAAGCTCGAGCAGGCGTGCCGCCGGACCGGGGGCGTGCTGCCTGAGGAACTGCCCGACGGCATGCCGTGGAGCATCCGGGTGACGGTCGCGCGGACCGACCTGCTGCCCCGGCGGGTCGAATACCTGGCGATTCCCGGGCCGCGTCCGGCCGCCGCCCGGCCGCCGGAGCCGATCGCCGTCCTCGACCTGTTCGACGTCCGCGTGGGGCAGCCCGTCGACGCGTCGGCCTTCCTCTACCGTCCCGCGCCGGAGCTCGGCCAGCACGACATCACCGACGCGACGGTCCCGCGGCTGGGGCCGATGCGGCCCTGACCCGGGCCGGCCAGCCGGCCGCCGCGAGCCTCCGGGCGACGTCGAGCGCGGCGAGCATGCTCGCCGGGTCGGCGGTGCCGCGGCCGACGATGTCGAACGCCGTGCCGTGGGCCACGCTCGTCCGCACCAGCGGGAGCCCGAGCGTCACGTTCACGGCCCGGTGCATGCCGAGCAGTTTCACGGGGATGTGTCCCTGGTCGTGATACAGCGCCACGACGCCGTCGAACTCCCCGCGCGAGGCGCGGAGGAAGAGCGTGTCGGCCGGCAGCGGACCGGCGACGTCGAGGCCGGCGGCGGCCAGCTCCCGGACCGCGGGGGCGACGATCCGCGGCTCCTCGTCGCCGAACAGTCCCCCTTCGCCGCCATGAGGATTGAGCGCCGCGACGGCGATCCGCGGCGGCCGGCCGAGGAGCGCGAGCAGCAGGTCGGCGAGCCGGCGGCCCGCCTGCACGATTCCCGGCGTCGAGAGCCGCGCGACGGCGGTGCGGAGCGGCTCGTGCAACGTGACGTGCACCACGCCCAGGCCGGTCCGCTCGGCGTCCGTCGCCGGCAGCCAGAGCATCATCGAGGCGGCCTCGTCGGGCAGGCCGCAGGCCCGGGCGAGCAGTTCGGTGTGTCCCGGCACGTCGTAGCCGGCCGCGTGGAGCGATTCCTTGTGAAGCGGCCCGGTGACGATCGCCTGGCCGGCCCCCTGGCGCACGAGGCGAAACGCCGCCTCGACGGCGCCGGCGGCGGCCCGGCCGCCCGCCGCGGAGACGACGCCCGGGGGCGGAGCCTGTCCGGTGCCGTCGGTCGCCGTCGCGCCGGAGTCGATGACCAGCAGATCGGTGCCGGTCGAGGGGCGTCGATCGTCGGCCGGCACGACGGTCAGCGGGAGCCGGGGGAGGGCAGGGCGGGAGGCGAGGACGGCGGCGAGCTGGGCGGCATCGGCGACGACACGCAGTCGCGCCTCCCGGTGCAGGGGCGTGGCGGCCCAGGCGCGGGCCACGATCTCGGGGCCGATGCCTGACGGATCGCCGCAGGTGACGAGAATCGTCGGCGGCTCGGGGCCGGCCGCGGCGGAGCGCGTGGGGGCGTTGGTCATCGGGGTGCCTGCTGTCGGTCGATTGGCCGTCTAGACTCTATAACGATCCGGCCCCCGGTGCAGCGGTCCGCGACGGGGCGGCCGGCGGGGTGCGTGGTGAGACAGGAAGGCGGGCAGGCAACGAGATGACGACGTTCTTTTCCCGGGCGGCGATGTTCGCCGTCGCCCTGCTGGCGGCGACCGCCGGCCTCGGCCTGTGGATCGGCGATCTGCACGACCAGACCGATGCCGCGGTCCTGCGCTGGGGCACGGTGCACCGGCTGTCGGGCGTGCTCGCCGCGCTCGTGGTCGTGCTCGTCAACAGCATGGCGGTGACCTACTTCATCGGCACCGGCCGCTGGGTCCGGGAGGTGGTCGAGGCCTACGAGCTCGACGCGGGCCTGGTGGACCGCGGCCGACGGCTGAAGCGGGCGGCGTTTCCGTTCGCGCTCGTCGGGATGCTCGGCGTGGTGGCGATCGTGGCCCTCGGAGGGGCGGCCGATCCCGCCACCGGCCGGCCGGGAACCCGCGGCTGGGTGAACATGCACCTGGTCGGCGGCATCGGCATCGGCGCGGCGATCGCCTGGTGCTTCCAGGCGCAGGTGCCGCGGATTCGTCGGCAGCAGGACCTGATCGACGACGTGATGGCGGCGGTCCGCGCGGAGCGGCTCCGCCGTGGGCTCGACGTTCCCGGGTGACCGTTGCGGCCAGCCTGCACACCGCCCCAGCGTTACTACTCAGAGCATCCCAGCGTTGACACGTGCGGGGTCACGGTTCGGGGTCACCCACGCCCACTCGCCGGACGTTCACTCCGGCCTTCCAGGCCTTCGTTCACTCGATGCTGCCTGCGCTCCGGCATCCTGCCTGCGCTTGTCAGCAACGCCGGCTCGCTGGGCATGGGCAACCCCTCACGGATGCAACCACCAAAAACGTCAACTACAACGTGCTCCCGGAAGTCGCCGGCTCCTGCGCGTGCACCCGATCTGCTGCGCCACGTCTCTGCAGCCTTTTTCGCGGCCGGCTAGCGACCGGGCTCCGCGCCGGCGTGGGCATGCGCGTGGTGCGCGTGGGAGGTCCGCTCCAGGGCTGTGATCCCCCAGGCCGTCGCCAGGCCGAGCGCCAGGGACGTCGTCAACAGGACGCCGTCGTGGCTGTGAAACTGCACCTCCGGCAGGAGGTCGGCGGCGGCGATGCAGATGAAGGCGCCCGCCGCCATGGCCATCGCCGGGCCGACGACGGCCGACTGCTGGGGCCCGACGAGGTGCAGGCTGGCGAGAAACGCCAGCGCCCCGATCGGCACGATCAGCGCGTAGGCCGCGATCGCGAGCCGGCGCACCCGGACCGACACGCCCGCCTCGATCATCAGCGTGGCGATGATGCCCGAGTCGAACGGCTTGTGGAGGAGGATCGCGAGGAACGTCGCCAGGCCGGCGAGCAAGCCGCCGCCGTGGGCGGCGTCGCTCCCGACGGAGGCGGCCAGCGCGGCGCCATCGGCAAGGCTATGGAGCGCCAGGCCCGCGAACGCGCCGCACCAGCTCCAGCGGCCCGCCTGGTGGCCATGTCGATGGGCGTGGCCGCACGATTCGCCATGGGTGTGCGGGTGATGCGTCGGGCCGCCGTCGGCCGTGTGGTGGGCGTGGCCGTGAAACACCCGCTCGAGGAGAAACATCAGGAAGAAGCCGGCCACGACCCAGACCATCGTGGCCGGGACGTCGCCGCGGAACTCGAGGATGGCATGCGGCAGCAGATGGAGCAGGCCGACGCCGAGGAGGACGCCGCCGGTGAACGACAGCAGCACCTGCATCGTCCGGTGCGTCAGGGCCAGGAACGCGACCCACGAACCCCCCGCGAACGCGGCGGCGGCGATGACCGCGAGTTGGATGGCAAGGACCGCGAGGCCGGAGGCACCCGCGCTGGCGGCCGGCGGTGGAGGCATGGATCGGGTTCGCGGGACGGGCGAAAGCGACCATGATCACGCCGCCGCGGCCGGACCGCAAGCGCGACGCAGAGTCGCCGGGCCGGCTAGCGGCGATACTGCGGCTGCTGGTACGGCGGGTAGGCACCCTGGGGGGGCTGGTTCTGGTACGGATACGGCGCCGCCGGCGGTGAGGGGAAGGCCGTGCGCACCCGCTCGTACTGGTTCTGGAAGTTGCCCTGGGCGTGCCGGAACTGCTGCAGGTACGCGGCCTGTCCCTCCGTCCACGCCGCGTCGCTGGCGGCGATGCCGCCGAGGACCGCCGCCATGCCCCAGGTGAGCAGGTTCGGCCAGACGACGGGGCCGTAGAACTTGAGGGCCGTGCCGAACGACTTCTTGAACTTCGGGCCAAACATCCCCAGTTTCACGCTCCAGATCTCGTCGAGCACGAGGTGCGAGAGGAACCCGAGCACCACGGCGCTGGCGACGAAGTAGCGCTTCAGCGGATCCTCCGCCCAGAAGGCGAGGAACGCGGCCTGGCCGGCGATGGCCGCCGCCGGCAGGCTGTGGAACATGCCCCGATGGTGGGCGTGGTGCTTGAGCAGCCAGGTGACCCCGAAGCGGATGGCCAGATAGAGGGCGGCCCCGAGGATGATCATCGCCTCCAGCGGCAGGTTCCACTGGTGGAACCTGTGGATCATCATCATCGGCACGACCGCGGCCGCGAAGGCGACGCTCTCCTTGAGCGGAATGCCCGGCCCGCTGTCGAGGTCGGGCAGCATGCCCGACACCGAGCACAGACCGCCGGCGAGGACACATGTCATCGGGGGCATGCCGCCCCAGTACCAGGCGGCCGCGCCGTAGCCGGCACCCATGATGGTCGAGCCGGTGATGTGCACTTGGAAGCCGGGCACGGCGGAACTACCCCCACGAAGACCGTCGCTCCCGGAAGCGGAGGCGACGCATGCCCGCCAGGCCGACGATCGCGGCGCTGGCGCACACGGGATGTCTATCGTCAGAAGCCGGTGCGACCGTCAGCGGATACCCCCTGCCCGCCTCCGGCTTTGCCACGGTCGTTGGGCGAGTTGACGGACTGGGGAATCGTTACCCTGCCCCTTTTCCGTCCGCGTCAGTGATTCATGGTGCGCAAGATGGGTAATGTGGAATGCGTGCGTGGATGGCGGGCTTCGGGGGGTTGGCGTCGCTCATGCTGCTTGGGGGGCTTCTCGGGTCGCTGATTTGGTCTTCGGCGGCGAGGCGTCCGGCCCCTAGACTTCCCCCGTTTGCGGCGGCCCGATTCGGGAGCTGCGACCGTCGGAGCACCGCGATGGCGATCGAAGGATACGACCTGGTGATGCTCGGCCTGCTGGCCGGGGCGGCCGTGCTCGGCTATTTCAAGGGCATTATCTGGCAGCTGGCCTGGATCGCCGGCATCGCCGCCAGCAGCTGGGTCGCGATCCGCTTCGGCGGCCCGCTCGCCCCGTTCTTCGGCCAGCAGGGGCCGTGGAACAAACTCGTCGCGATGCTCGCCCTCTACCTGGCGACGTCGCTGGTGGTCTGGCTGCTGTTCCGGGTCGTCGCCGGGTTCATCGACGCGATCCACCTGTCGGCCTTCGACCACCAGCTCGGCCTGCTGTTCGGCCTCGCCAAGGGGGTGCTGCTCTGCGTGGTGGTGACGTTCTTCGCCATCACGATGGCCCCCGGCTACCGCGGCCAGATCGTGGCCAGTCGGAGCGGAAGACTGGTCGCGGAGCTGATCGTGCGTTCCGACCAGTTCCTGCCCCGGGAGGTCATCGAGGCGGTCGATCCGTTCGTGCGCCAGTTTCGCGAGCAGCTCGGCCAGCCCGGCGTCGGCGGCCCGATGGCCGGTCAGCCGGCCCCCGCGGGGGCCGCACCGGTGCGGTCGTTTTTCGAAGGTCTCTCCTCGGCGGCAGCCTGGACGGGGGCCGAGCCGCCGGGGCAGGGGGCCCGGGTCGCCGCCGACGTGCGGCCTGCCGCGCCGCCACCACAGGCCGACTGGCAGCGGCAGCCGGTGGCTCCGGTGAGCGGATTCGCGCCGCCACCGCCGGGTCTGGCATGGCCGCAGGCCGCGCCGCCGCAGCGGTTTCAGCCGGCGCCGCAACCGGTGCCGGCGCAGCCGCCGGCCCAGTTCCCGGTCGGGCCGCAGAGCCCGCTTCCGATTCGCTGAACGTGGCGGCGCGATCGCCATCCAATCCTCCCGGCACGGGGAGCAGGGTATGGACTCGCGGCGCGAAAACAGCGGAAAAACAAGGGCCGGAACCGGACATAAGAGACATTATCGGACGTTGGGCAGGGGGCCGGTTTCGGGCCGATTGGCTATCCTGACCGCATGTCCCAGCCCGCTGCCGGATCAGACGACGCCTTGCGTGGGTCGGGGTTGCCCGTACCGCCTCGCCCGGACGCTCGCTGCGGCCCTCCGGGCCTTCGCTCGCTCGGAGCTGCCTGCGCTCCGGCATCCATGCCTGCGCTGGTCAGCTACGCCGGCTCGACGGTACGGGCAACCACTGCCTGGTGCATTCAGGCATGAAGAAGCCTCCTGCCAAACGTTCTGGTGCCCGGCGTCAGCCGCCGACGACGCTGGCGGAGTTCGTGGCCGCCGTCGGCCGGTTTCGCGACGACCGCGACTGGGCGCAGTTTCACAAACCGAAGGACCTGGCGGCGGCGATCGCCATCGAGGCGGCCGAACTCCAGGAGCGGTTTCTGTGGAAGACCGACGCCGAGGTGGACCGCGACCTGGCCGATGCGGCCAGGAAGGCCGGCGTGGCCGAGGAGATCGCCGACGTGGTCATGTTCGCGATGCTTTTGAGCGACCGGCTGGGCATCGACCTGGCCGAGGCGATTGCCGCCAAGCTCGTGGCCAACGCGAAGAAATACCCGGTCAAGCTCGCCCGCGGCAGCGCCCGCAAGTACACGGAACTCGGCGGGGGTTGAGGGTCCGTCACTCAGCCGTTCCGCGGAGCAACGGCTCCACGAATACCCGCAGGCTCCGAATCGTCTCGAGCCACTTCACGCGTTCCCCGTAAGGCGCGGGCTCGAAAGTGTCGTAGCGGAACGTCGTTCCAAATTGCGTGAGTCGGGTGATTTCGGAGAGTGTCTCGGGAAGTCGGATGCCGGTTTGCGCGAGCAACTCGATCAGCACTCGCAGATTGTGGGTCTTTGGATAATCGACACCCCGCGACGCCAAGACGGCCTTGAGCATCTTCTCGGCCGCTTGCTGGGCATGAAACCCCAGCGTGTCGTCATCGACTTCCGGGTCATTCAAAAGCTTCTGAAGGACAAGTTCGTCCTGCCGAGCCTTCCGCAGAAGAACCTCTGGCCGGTCAGGCGGCATAGAGCACGCGGCCTTCCTTGCGGGCGGCACGCTCCACCGTACCCGGCTGCTCGGCCCGTTCCTCGAACTCGGCCTCGCTGACGAGCAGAATATCCACCGGCATGAGAATGCCCGCGAGCGCACGGTCGAGGGCGACGAGTTCCTTGTAACGATCCGCAACGTGGGGCTTGATCACGAGCAGATCGACATCACTGCGGTCGTCGGCATCGCCGCGGGCCCGAGACCCGAAGAGGATGATCCGCGTCGGATGCGCAGCCGCCACGAGCCGCTCGATAGCGGCTTGCATTTTTTCGGGCGTCGGAGCCCAGATCGGCGCGGGTGCGGTTGCCATGCGAGTATCGTAATCAAGCGTTTCATCGCGGGCCACATGGCATTCAGTCCCGCATCCGCGGATCGGTAATCTGCGGAATGCCGCTCACTACGCCGGAGCGTAGCCGTCTTCGGTGCGGCGGGCGTGGCCGAGGGCCACGAGGGTGTCGAGGATTTCCTCGACCCGTGGCGTCTTGGCGTGCTTGAACTGCCCGGCCACGGCGGCCGCCGACGCGATGCCGCCGGCCGCCGCGAGCGCCGCCCGCACGGCCCGCGTCTGTTCGGCCAGATCCTTCGGCCAGGCCTGCTTCGCCGGTTTCGCGGCTTTGGCCGCCTTGCGCTTCGCCGGCGGATCGGCGGGTGAATTTTCGGCCGCAGCGTTCGGCGCGGCGGCCTTCGCCTTCGCCTTCGACTTCTTCGCGGCCCCCCTGCCTCGGTTCGGCTTTCCGGCGGCGGGCTCGTCGCCTCCGTCGTCGTCATCGCCGTCGCTGTCGGCTCCCTCGATCACCATCTGCACGTCGCCGCCGCCCGCCTTGCCATGAAGCTTGTTTTGAAAATCCGGCCGCAGCCAGCGGATGAGGCCCCGCTTTTCCTCCGCGGCCCGCTCGTGGTTCAAGGCCACGAGCCGCTCCAGGATCTCGTCGTCGGAGAGCGTAGCCGGCCAGCCGTAGGCGTCGAACACCGCGGCATCGAGGTCGTCGTGGATCTTTTTGAGCACGCTCGCGAGGCCGTCGTCGTGGATTCTCTTGTCTTTGGCGGTGAGGGCGTCGGCCGTGCGGAGTTTTTCGAGGACGTTGTACATCCCCGTGATCGTCAGCCCCGGATGCGCCGCCTGCTGCTTCTTGCGATGCGCATCGAGCGCCTCGCCCAGTTCGCGGATTTTCTGTTTCTGGGCGTCGGTCGCGGCGGGGAACGGGAACGGGTCAAAGCAGGTTCCGTTTGTCCATGTAGGACGATCTTCTAACGTCCCGCCAGTTCGTAGGGCCCACACGCAATGCACGCGGCTGGAAAGGACACCCAGCGTTGAAGCATCGTTGTCCGCAATAGCAAACAATGCGCCGTCCCAGACGGCTGTTTCCGGAATAAAAACAAAGAACCGGTGCTTGGCCGTCGACAGCGTCACAATGTATCGCTTTAGACTTTTGATAGCCGCGCGGATAACCGGGCGCTCCCAGGCAAATCGCCACCACAAGTCTCGAATAGACTTTCTCGCGTTCTGATCCCTCAGCGGCTTCACGAAATCGATGCAGCGCTGGAATGCCGCCGGATGCACCTGCGTTGCCTTTTCTTGCGAAAGGCCAAAGAAGTCAATTATCGACCTGCCCGGCGAACCATTGAGGATGTCTTTTGCGTTGATAATCGTGCGGATAACAGGTACCTCGGTTGCAGGTGACACAACCGAGATGTCAAGCCCATCGGTTTCGTAGAAGCCATCGCCAACAACCTTTACGCCTTGGCCGCAAAGACCTTTGTTGCTGAGCAGCGCCGCTGTCGATGTTGTTGCAGCCCCACAAGTCAGGTCATCGTTTATGAGACCTATCTTCGTGAGAACTTTGGCCACAAGATCGCCATCTGCCGTTGCTGGCCCATCTTCGACGAGCGCAAGTGCCCCGGGCCCCGCCCCAACCTGAGCGACTGTCATCGATATTCGGACAGCAGCTCCGTCGCTGTGATCAACCCACGGATGATCCGGAACAGCGAAAGATAGGCGGATAGCGTTCGTGTGGGCTTTAAGATGAGGAGACAGAATTCGTCTATTAAACGTCTGCGTAATCGAGTTCGTCGTGATGAGGCCGAACCGGCGCAAGGCCCCTGCTCTCGTCAGCCGGGCCGCCTTGTCCCACCAATACATGACGTAGTCGGCGGTCTCCGGCACATCGTCATAGATGGCTCGAAGCGTCGCCGTGTAGTCGTCGCCGAGCACCGTGCGCATGCGCTTGTTCCCGATGAACGGCGGATTGCCCACGACAAAATCCGCCTCCGGCCACTCGGCCTTGCGCGGATTCACGTACCGCTCCACCGCCACCCGCGCCGTGTCGTCCGGCACGTCCTCGCCCGTCACGGGATGTTTTTTGGTCGTCACGCCGTCCCAGCGCGTGACCTTGGCCGAATGCCGGGCCGGATCGAGCGACAGCGGATCGAGCCACAGGGCCCGAGCCGCTCGCGGAGCGGTTCGTCGCGGAGCTCGGCGAGGGAAAAGCGATGGCTGCGGGCGTCGGGAAACGCCGTGTAGACCTTGCCGAGCCGGGAGAAGTCGGCGTACAGCTCGAACGAATGACCGATGTCGATGACCAGCAGAAACGGCGGGTTGTCGTCGGCGAGGCCGCGGACGTAGTTTTCCGCCTGCCCGCGGGCCGCGATCATCGAATCGTCCCAGCCGGCCGTGCCGCGGACGCTCGTGCCGGTCTTGCGCCGGGCCTTCGGGGCGGCCGGGTCAGCCACCGAGAGCGGATCCTTCTCGGGCCGGTCCACCGACTGCTTCGTCTCGCAGACGAAGGCCCCCTTCCGGTACAGGTCGATGTATTTGGTGGTCGTCTTCCCGTCGGGCAATGGAAAGGTCACCGCCTTGTCGAAGACGTAGGCGTTGGCCGCCTCGTCGGCGACGCTGGGATCGGGCCGCGGCACGCCGAGGGCGTCGCAGAGCTCGGCGAGGAACAGCTGGTAGTTGGCCCGTTCGGCCCCGGCGCTGGCCCCCCAGCGGGCGATGAACGCCTCCAGGCCGGGGGATGAGACCTGACGGGTGTCGGTATGGAGATCGGTGCCGGCGTGCATGCCACACAGCCTACATGCCAATCCCGATCGCGCCCACCTTGACGCCGGCGGATGGACTGTTATTCTGTTCACTGACTCATGTCGGTCGCACTCCTTCGTCGCCGAGGTGCTCGATGCCGCTGCTTGCGCCTGCCGAAACCCGCACCGTGCTCGACAACGTCCGCTGGGAGACGTTTCTGGAACTCGCCGATGGACGCAGCGGAAGCGTGCCGCGGATGACCTACGACCGTGGAGTGCTCGAGCTCATGACACCCCGTCGCCAGCATGAACAACTCGGCTGCCTGATCGGCCGGATGGTCGAGACGTTTTCCGAGGTCCGCGGCATCGAGATCCTGAGCTGCGCCTCGACCACGTTCAAGCGGATGGACCTCGATCGCGCCTTCGAGCCGGACGAGTCGTATTACATCGCCCACGCCGACGAGATCCGGCTCAAGGACGAGGTCGATCTGCTCCTCGATCCGCCCCCGGACCTCGTGATCGAGGTGGAGATCACCTCCTCGGCGATCGCCAAGCTGAAGCTCTTCGCGGCGATGGGCGTGCCCGAGGTCTGGCGGCACGACGGCACCCGGCTCACGATGCTGGCCCGTTCCGGCGACGGCTACGAGCCGATCGCGTCGAGCATCGGGCTCCCCGGCCTCACGGCAGCCACGATCGACGCCTTCGTAGCCCGCCGGTTCGAGATGGGCGAGACCGCCCTGATCAGGGAGTTTCGCGCGGCGGTCGCCGCCGGCTGACCGCGGACTCAGGCGCCCGCCGCCTCGGGCTCGAGGAACCGGCCCATGGCGCGGAACTTCTCGTACCGGGCCGCCACCAATTCCTCCCGCGGCCGGGCCACCAGTTCGCGGAGCGATCGCACGAGATACGTCTTGAGCCGGGCCGCCATTTGCCGCGGATGCCGGTGGGCGCCGCCGGCCGGCTCCTCGATCACCGCGTCGATCACGCCGAACTCCTTCAGGTCGCGCGACCGGATCCGCAGCGCCCGGGCCGCGTCGGCCTTGTACTCGACGCTCTTCCAGAGGATGCCGGCGCAGCCCTCCGGGCTGATCACGCTGTAGTAGGCGTTTTCCAGGACCGCCACCCGGTCGCCGACGCCGATGCCCAGCGCCCCGCCCGAGCCCCCCTCCCCGATCACCACGCAGACGATCGGCACCGGCAGCGTGGCCATGAGAAACATGCTCTCGGCGATCACCTGCGCCTGCCCGCGCTCCTCGGCCCCGACGCCCGGATAGGCGCCGGGCGTGTCGATCAGGCAGATCACCGGCAGACCATATTTCGCCGCCAGCCGCATCTTGCCCATCGCCTTGCGGTAGCCCTCGGGATGGGCGCAGCCGAAGTGACAGGCCTGCCGCTCGGCGAGCGTCTTCCCCTTCTGGTGGCCGAGGACCATCACCTTGTGCTGGTCGAGCTTGGCGAAGCCGGTGAGCAGCGCCCGGTCGTCGCCGAACGACTTGTCGCCGTGCAGCTCGACGAACTCGTCGAACACCAGCTCCAGGTAGTCGCTCGTCTTCGGCCGGTTGGGATGCCGCGAGACCTCGATCGTCTGCCAGGCGTCGAGCCCGGCGAACACCTGCCGCTGGACCTCGGCGAGCTCGCGCTTCAGCCGCCGGACCTCCTCCTGTTGGCCGGCGCCGAGCGGGCCGGCCTCGAGGGCCGCGATCCGGTCCTCGATCTCGTAGATCGGCTTTTCCAGCGGAAGCCTGTGGAGGCCGGCGGCCATGGACTTTTCCTCGCGAACGAGCCTCGGACGGGGAACGACAAACCGAAATTGTCCCCGCGCCGCACGGCCCGCGTCAACCGGAAAAACGGCATGGCCGCGGCGGAAGTATCCATGAGACGAACACTTGCCCGGTCACGGTTCAGGGTCGCCCACGCCCACTCGCCGGTCGTTCACTCCGGCCTTCCAGGCCTTCGTTCACTCGATGCTGCCTGCGCTCCGGCATCCTGCCTGCGCTTGTCAGCAACGCCGGCTCGCTGGGCATGGGCAACCCCTCACGGATTCAACCACCACAAAAGTCAACCACGACCCGCTCCCGGTGGCATGTCCTAGCCGGGGAGCTTCTCCAGCAGGCGGATCGACCGCAGCCGTTGGAGCACCTCCTTCATCGACCGCGGCCGCCCCGCCGGCTTCTTGGCGAGCAGCCCGCGCAGCAGTTCCGACGCGCTCGTCGTCACGTTGCGGTTGAACCGCTCGATCGACGGCGCGGGCTCGGCGATGTGCTTGTTGAGCAGGTCGTTGGCATTCGGCGCCGTGAACGGCGGCCGGCCGGCGAGGAGCTCGAAGAGGACGCAGCCGAAGGAGTAGATGTCGGAGCGGGCGTCGAGAGGCGCGCCGCGGATCTGCTCCGGCGACATGTAGCTCGGCGATCCCTGCGCCTGCGCCCTGCCCCCCAGCAGCCGGCCGAGGAAGCCCGCCGCCCGGGCGGCGATCGCCAGGTCGATCAGCTTCACCTGCCCGTCCGGCGCCGCCAGCACGTTTTCCGGCTTGACGTCGCGGTGCACCCAGCCGCGGGCGTGGAGGTGGTCGAGGGCCAGCGAGAGCTCGGTCACGATCCGTTGCAGCCGCGGCGCGAGCTGGTCCGTGCCGGCGGCGATCTGCCGCTTCAGGTTGGGGTGCGGAAACAGTTCGAGGACGAGGTGCGGCGGCCCCCCCTGCTCTTCCAGCCGGTCGATGCGGATCAGCGTCGGATGATCGAGCGACTTCGCCACCTGGAGTTCGTGCCGCAGCTGCTTTCGCAGGTCGGGATCGTCGGCCTTGTCGGGCACGATCGCCTTCACCGCCACCCGCTGGCCGGTCCGCTCGTCCAGCGCCTCCCAGATCTGGCAGTGCCGGCCGGTGCCGATCTGCTGGAGGAGTTTCAGGGGGCCGAGTGTGTCGGGAAGCCGGGCCATGCGTCTGCGTCCAGATGAATCGAAACCAGCGTCAGCCCCTCGGGGGGCGCGGTCGGACCGGCGGCCGGCCGGCTCCGGGCCGCGAGCGCCGTCCCGAGCCACTCCGGCGGCCGTCGCCCCGCCCCGACCATCACGAGCGACCCCGCGATGATCCGGACCATGTTGTACAAAAATCCGTTCCCCTCGACCTCGATCCAGACCTCGGCCCCGGCCCGGTCGTCTGGGAGGTCGTCGGGCTGGTCGGCAGTTCGGCCGTCGGCGAGGCTGCCCCCGTCTGGTTCGCCCGGCCGACGGACCGTGAGCGAATGGATCGTCCGCACCTTGGAGACCCGCGTCGAGGGCGTCGATTCGAAACTCGTGAAGTCGTGCTCCCCCACGAGATGCGCCGCGGCGGCCGCCATGGCGGTCACGTCGAGCCGGCCCCGCCAACGCCACACCAGGTGCCGCTGCAGCACCGGCCGCCACGGGGCGTCGTGAATCCGGTAGCGGTAGCGCTTCTTCACCGCCGCCGCCACGGGATCGAAGTCGGCGGCCACCTCGCGCCCTTCGACGACGGTGACGTCGGCGGGCAGCCGGGCGTTGAGCGCCCGCACCCAGGCGGCGACGGGCAGCGCGGACGCCGTCGTGAAGGCGGCCACCTGGTCGAGGGCGTGGACGCCGGCGTCGGTGCGACTGGCGCCGCGGACGAGCACGTCCTCGCCGGAGATCGTCCGGATCGCCTCGGTCACCACCCCCTGCACCGTCATCCGGCCGGGCTGCGTCTGCCAGCCGGAATAGCGGGTGCCGTCGTAGGCCAGCCGGAGGCCGATCCGCCGGGCCGGCGGCGGCCCGTCCGCCGCGGTCATACCCGCACCGTCGGCGCTCCCGTCCGCGGGCCCGCCGCGAGCAACTCGGCGATCTGCACCGCGTTGGTCGCCGCCCCCTTCCGCAGGTTGTCCGACACGCACCACAACGCGATCCCCGTGGGGCTGGAGTCGTCCTCGCGGATCCGGCCCACGAACACCTCGTCGCGGCCGCTGCACTCGCGCGGCATCGGATACCGCTTGGCGTCGAGGTCGTCCACCACCACCACGCCCGGCATCGCCGCCAGCAGTTCGCGGGCCTGGGCGGCCGTGAGCTTCCGCTCCGTCTCGATGAGGATCGACTCGCTGTGGCCGTTGGCCACCGGCACGCGGACGCAGGTGGCGCAGACGCCGATCGACTCGTCGCCGAGGATTTTTCGTGTCTCCAGGACCATCTTCATCTCCTCGCTCGTGCCGCCGCCGGGCCGCGGCGAGCCGATCTGCGGGATGAGGTTGGCGGCGATCGGATGGGGGAAGATCCGGCGCGGCTCGGCGGCGCCCCCCAGCCAGGCCGACGTCGTATCCTCGAGTTCCTTCGTGGCGGCGAGGCCGGCGCCGCTGACGGCCTGGTAGGTGCTGACGATCACCCGGCGGACGCGGGCCGCGTCGTGCAGCGGCTTCATCACCATCACCATCTGCGTCGTCGAGCAGTTGGGGCTGGCGATGATGCCGCGGTGCTTCGCCAGCGCCTCGGGGTTGACCTCCGGGATCACCAGCGGCACGTCGGGCTGCATCCGGTAGTGGGCGCTCTCGTCCACGACCACCGTGCCGCGCTCGACCGCCCAGGGGACGAACTCCGCCGCCACCTCGTCCGGCGTGCTGCCGATGGCGATCTGGACGCCGGTGAACGAGTCGGGCTTGAGGACCTCGACGTCGAACCGCCGGCCGCCGATCTCCACCGGCCGGCCGGCCGACCGCTCCGAGGCGAGAAGCTTGATGTGCCGCGCCGGAAAGCGGCGGGCGACGAGGGCTTCGACGATGATGCGGCCCACGGCGCCGGTGGCGCCGACGACGGCCAGCGTTTCGATCATGGTGAACTCCGTGCGGAAGCGATGCGGGAACGGGAGGTGGCGAACAGTGGACCGAGGAGCCGGTGCAGGACGACCGCCGGCACGAAGGCGAGGTTGGCCGTGATCATGGCCAGCCCGAACTCCATCATGCCCATCGCCAGCCCGATCCCGAGGTGGACCGCCACGGCCAGCGCCAGGCAGATCCGGCGGGTGAGCCGGGGCCAGACGAGGGCCGGGTAGGCGGACTCCCAGAACAGCGTACCCAGCGTCAGGGCGTTCGTCACAAGCGGGTGCCGGGCGAGCCCGGTGAGGTCGAGCGTCCGGTACTGGACGTTGGCCGCCGCCCCCCAGATCGCCGTGCCGTCCCACCAGCTGGCCCCGAAGAGCTTTCCCCAGCCGGAAAACAGGTAGACGACGCAGAGGTGCACCTGGATCAGCCGCAGGGCGATGCCGGCAGCGACCGACGGTGTTGCCGCCGTCCCCCCCCCTGCCCCGCGGAGCAGCCGGTCGAGCGACAGGCAGGCCCCGGCCGGGCCGACGACGAGGCCGATGAGGAGCAGGCCGAGCGTGTCGTCGAGGCCGAAGGTGTTGAGCGGCGCCCGGTTGGCGGCGCTCACGAGACCCGCGAGCGAGACGATCGCGGCGAGTCGTGAGCACAGGCCGAGGGTCAGCATCACGGCCGCCACGACGGCCAGCCCGGCGAGCCCGCGGATGGCGGCCGGCGACTCGGCTGACCACGCTGAAAAATACCAACTCCATTGCCAGGGCTGGTCGTTGAGCCGGGCCACGTTCTCCGGCGCCAGCCAGCCCGACGGCGCGAAGAACGCCCCGGCGTCGAGAAACCAGACGGCCGCCGACCAGGTGAGGAGCAGCCCGGTGCAGATGCGGATGACGGCGAGCGGCAGCGGGTCGGCGGGCGTGAACCAGAAGGCGTCCCAGGCCCGCACCCAGTCGCCGATCCAGGAGCCCTCCCCTGCCCTGCCCTGCCCCGTCGGCTGAAGGACAGCCGGCGGTGCCGCAGTCGCGCGCGAATGCTTGCTCACGGCGCGTCCTCCCGAAACCGATACCGGCCCAGCGGCGTGACGAGGTCCGGCTCGACGGTGCCCGCGATCACCTCGTCGGGGCCGGGGAGGAAGTGCTCGATCTTTTCGAGTTCGACCGCGACGCCCCCCGACCGGCGCAGCAGATGGCGGGCGACATCCTTCACCAGCGGCTGCCAGTCGGCCTTCGCCCGCCGGCGGATCTCCTCCGGCGCGTCGGCCGGGGGCACGAGCGCGGCGATCTTCTCCGCCACCATGAACCTGCGGTGGTAGAGGAGCCGCGGCCGGTCCGCATCGCGGTCGGGAATTTTCCCGTCGCGCCGGCTGCCGTCGGGGAGCGTGACCGTCCAGCGGATCGTGTGGCCGGGGCCGGGGTTCGGGGCGAAGAACCGGTAGCCGTGGCCGAGATACAGGGCGCCGATGAGCGGCCGGAGGGGCTCGCGGAGCCGGCCGGCAAGTTCGCTCGCCGGCGGCGGGCCGGCCAGCGGCGGCACGACGACGGCCAGGAGGTGAACGATCAGGATCGCCGAGACCACGATCCGGACCGGTGCCGGCGGGCGGCCGGCCGACATGGCGACGGGGCGTGGAGCGGTGTGTGCGGTCACGGTCGGAGTGGCATCGGAAGCCGCGGCCGGCCGGCTCCAAACCGGGGAAGACAATGCGGGTCGTGCCGGATTGGCGGGGAGACGGCGACCGACGAGGCCGGGCACCTGGCTTCCGCCGGCATGTCAGGAGCGGTAGGGAATGCGGATTCGCGGGTCTCCGGGCTCGAAGTCCCGCGCATTCCGCGTGACAAGAATGCAGCCCGCCACGTCTGCCGTCGCCAGCACGATCGCATCCGGAATCTTCAGTCGCAGCAGTTTGCGGAGTTCGACGGCCCTCCGCGCTATCTCTGCCGACAGCTCGATCCGACGCATGGAATCGAAGAGCGTCTCGGCCGCGAAACGTTCGGCATCCGTCTCGGCGCCGATCATCACCTCCATCCAGGAGATGACCGAGTAGCAGGGGTCGTCGTAACGATCGATCTCGGCGGCCGCCGCGTCGAGCCCTTGCAAAAAATCGATCAGCACGTCGCTGTCGATAACCGCTCTCATCGCTCCCAGTCATCCCGGAGCCGGCGGACCATCGCCGCACGGTCACGTGTGTCGCGGCTCCAGGCGCCAAACGCCCGCGCGCGATCTGGCCGATGCTCCTCCGCGAGCAACCTGGCTACGGCCCGCCTCACCGCTTCGGCACGGGAAATCCCCTTGGCGGCGCAAAGAGCGGCGAGTGCCTTCACCTGGTCGTCGGTGAGATCCACGATCGTTCTCATGATGACGTCATCATACATCAGGCGAGGAGCCTCTCAACGGCAGCTCCCGCGCACAGACCCCCCTGAAAACGCGAAGCTCCCGCGCGGCCGGCGGCCGCGCGGGAGCTTTTTCGCGTGTTCCGGTTACCCGGGGACGACTACCGCAGGGCCGCGGTGGACTCGGCCGCCGCGGTCCGCGCGGCCGGGTCGAGCGCCAGCTCGACCGCGTCGCCGGCGGCCAGATCGATCACCTTCGAGACCGTCTGCTCGCGGCCGTTCACGACGGCCGTGACGCGGATCTCGTAATCCTTCCACGACTGCCCGGCCTTGAGGCCGGCCGTCTCGAAGTGGCGAACCTCGCCCGTCGAGGCGGTGGCGTTGCCGGCGAGCCAGACCTTCGCGTCGGCAGGCACGCGGAGCGTGAGGCTCGTCTTCGCGGCGGCGGGACGGCTGTCGGCGGCCACGAACGAGACCTTGGCCCGCTCACCGGCGGAGAGCGTGACGACCTTGGTCTCCTCGGCGTCGCCGTTCTTCATTCGGACGACGAACTCGTACTGCTTGCCGGCGACGAGGCCGCGGGACAGGAAGCGACGCTCGGCTCCGGTCGACGCCGTGGCCTGGCCGTTGACGAAGATCGTCCCCTCGGCCGGCACTTCGACGACCAGCAGACCGGCGTCGGCCGGCACCTGCTCGGTGCGGGTCGAGTCGGTGGCCGACGGGACGCCGATCACTTCGCCGCCGGTCATCGACGGCGTCTCGCCGATCACGCGATACGACTCGATCGGCATGCCGGACGCATAGCCGCTGGAGTAGGCCGGCGCGGCGTAGCCGCCGACGGAACCGCCGGAGGAACCCCCGGACGAACCCCCGGACGAACCCCCGGACGAGCCACCCGAAGAGCCGCCGTAGGAACCGCCCGACGAACCGCCGTACGAGCCGCCCGAGGACCCGTAGGAACCGTGGTGCAGGCTGTGGCGATAGGCACGCATCGCCTTCTTGTAGGCATGGTGGCCGCCCCAGCTGCCGTAGGAGCCGTACGAGCCATACAGCCCGTAGCCGCCGGACGAACCGCCTGACGAGCCGCCGTAGGAACCGCCCGACGAGCCACCGGAGGATCCGCCGTACGAGCCGCCGGAACTACCGCCGGACGATCCACCTGAGGATCCGCCCGAGGAACCGTAGGCGGCGCGCTGGCGGTGGTGCCACCCGGCCTCGGCCGTGCAGGCCGCCGCGGCGACCGACAGACACGTCATGAATCCGACCGACTTTAACCAGGGACGCAGGGCCATCATTTCGATCGATCTCCGGGAATGTCTCGCTCTGGACGGCGCCCGCCCCGAACCAGTTTCGGGGGCAGAGCCGCTCGCTTGACCGCAAAGATAGTTTGCCGGTCAGGTAATGCAAGGATTCTGGGCAAGATATTCCGGCAGCCTTTCGGGCGCGCGCCTGTGGTCGGGCCATGCCGCGGAAAACCCACGAAAACATGGCTGAACTGCGGGCAAAACGGCCCGGGAGCGGAGGGTGCGCCGCACCTTCCCAGGCCACAAGGCGGGGCCCGGGCGCGTTCCACGCCCCGAGAGTCGCTCCGGCCTCTCCGTAGCGGTCGGCAAAACCGGGGTCACGCCCGCTGGTCGTCGGGCTGATCACCCGTGCGGGCCGCGTGCTGCTGGATCCTGGCCGCCCGCCGACGGACCGCGAGCACGATCACGCCGCTGGCGATCCCGAGCAAGCCCAGCGTCACCGGCTCCGGCACGATCACCAGCTGGCCGTAGAAGTTGCTGGATTCCCCCGCGGGAACCACGTCGGTGAACTTCAGCTGCTGACCGCCCCCGCCCATGCCGCTCAGCGTGTACACGCCCGTCCCGCTGGAAATGTCCTTGGTGAACGTGCCGGAGTAGTACGACCCCGTGGCGATCACCGTGTCGAAATACGCGTAAACGGCGTCCTTGAACTCGAACAGATTGAACGTGCCACCGGTGAACAGGTTCGATCCAAAATCGAGCGTCAGCGTGCCCCCGTAGGTCAACGTTCCGCCGGCCAGCACGACGGCGTCATACTGGCTGCCCAGGGTCGTGCCGGTGATCTCCATCAGCGTGTTGGCGGTCGAATCGAGGACCAGGTTGGCATTGTCGAATGTCAGCAGCCCGGGGCTGTTGCCGGGGCTGAGCACACCGGCGATCGTCACGGTGGTGACGCCGCCGCCGGCGATGCTTCCGATGCCGCGAACGGTCTGGCCCGTGCCGAACGTGTAGGCCGAGTTCGCCGACAGGTCGAGCCGCGCGCCGCTCGAGCCGGCGTCGCCGACGTTCACCGTGCCCGAGTTCGCGATCGAGCCGGCCGCGCCGAGTTGCACCGTCCCGCCCCTGATGAGCGTGTTGCCGGCGTAGGTGTTGGCCCCTTCGAGCCGGAGCGTGCCGGCCTCGTGCGTGATGCCGCCGAGGCCGGCGAGCACGCCCGCCACGGTCCCGGTGGCCACGCGGCCGAGGGTCACGGCCTGGGTGCTTTCGTTCGTCAGGGCGAGCGTCCCGCCGCTGGCGACGCCGCCGATGTTGAGGGCGGTCAGGCTCCCGAGCCGGACCGTGCCGGTGCCAATGGCCAGCGTGCTCTCGCGGAGGGCATCCCGGTTGGTGAGCCGGAGGATGCCGCTATCCACCTTCGTCTGCCCGTTGAAGGAGTTGGAGTTTGACAGCGTGAGCATCGACGTGGCGAGGTCGCCGCCGGCCGTGCCGTTGAACCACAGGCCGCCGGTGCCGGAGAGGACGCCGGCGAGCGTGACGTCGCCGGCCCGGGCGTTGACGGTGAACGTGCCGGCCGCGTTGCTGCCGGAGATCTGGTGAATGATGGTGCCGGAGACCGTGCTCGTCGTCATCGTCGCCGCCCCGGAGAGGCTGCCGAGCGACGAACCGCTCGTGTAGCGGATGACGATCGTGCCGTTAACGCCGTTGCCGCCGTTGTTGCGGACGGACGCCGTGGTACTGCCGCCCGCGCCTCCGCCGCCCGAGCCGGCGCTCGTGCCATTGGCGCCGTCGGAGCCGCTCCCAGCTCCGCCACTGCCACCGGCGGCGTACGTCACCGCGGTGTTGGTGATGGAATTGGAGAGGCCAACACCGCCTGCAAAAGGACCTGCGTTATTACCAAGTGCTGAGGTTCCCTGTCCGCCGGCGCCGCCGCCTCCGGATCCACCGGCGTTATTGTTCGCCGTACCGCTCGCAAACGAAGCCCCAAGGCCGCCGGCGGCAGCCGCCCCGCCGGGATTATTGCCCGACTGTCCGTACGATCCGCCACCCGAACCGGCGGTGGGCACGGATCCGT
>JBIKKQ010000269.1:0-3586 GCA_044360305.1 Pirellulales bacterium | reverse complement strand
GACGATCGTGAAGTCGGCCAGACCGCGGTCGATCCGCACTACCAGCCGGCCCCGGTCGCCGATCAGCCGCACGAGTTCGTCCACGAGCAGCTCGTGCTGCCCCGGGCGAAGGCCGGCCAGCCCGTCCTCGTAGCACCAGACGACGTCGTAGCGGCCATGGTGGGCCGCCGAGACCCGGAAATTGGTGGAGCCGCGCGGCGACAGCCCGACGAAGTCGTAGGGGGGATGGTCGCCGATCCAGACCTGGCGGCCCGGCGTCCGGGCAAGAACGGCGAGTTCGCCGGCGATCGCGGGCGCGGCTGCGGTCATGCGTCGCCTCCGGGGACGGTGCTCAGGCGGCCCGGGGCACGACCCGAAACCGGTCCACCGCCGCCAACGCGGAGCCGCAGGCCGGGTGGCGGACGAACGCCTCGAGGTCGGCCGGGATTCCCATGCCGTACATGCCGTTCCCCTCGGCTCCGACATTGACGTAGGAGATCCGCCGGCCGTCGGCGATCAGCTGGTTGTAGACGGGGGCGACGTAAAACTCGTTGTTGACCCGGAGGTCGAGCTCGATCATCCGCTCGGCGGCCGCGACGAAATCGCTCCCCCGGCGGAAGTTGTAGATGCCGACGGTGGCCTCGTTGGAGATGACCTGCTTCTCCACCACCTCCGTGACCGTGCCGGCGGCGTCCAGCCGGACGAACGACCACTTCGGATCGTCGGCCGTCATCGTCATGATCAGGCCGTCCAGCCGGCCGGCGTCGAGCACCGCCAGATAGTCGTCCACGGGGTGATCGACCCATTGGTCGCTGTTGGCGATCATCAGCGCGTCGCCGTTGTCGATGTGCTCGCGGGCGAGGAGCACCGTGCAGGCCGCCCCCTGGGTGACCCCCGAGACGGGCACGATGCAGCACCCGGGGGTGAGCTCGCGGAGCGTCTTCTCCATCGGGAATTCGTCGAGGTGCTCCTGCTGGCAGAGGAACACGAACCTGTGCCGCTGCCGCGGCCGGAGGTTGGCGATGACCAGCTGGATCATCGGCACGCCGTTGACGGGGATCAGCGGCTTGGGGAGCGTGTAGCCCGCGGTCGCGAACCGGCTGCCGCGGCCCGCCATCGGCACGACGATCTGAAGCATGGGGAGTCCTTTCCCGTTCTCGTCCTGTGGTGTTTCCGATCAAGGTTCCGACGCGGGCCGGGTCATCCATGGCCGGGCCGCGAGGCGGGGATATTCATGGGGATGGATCGTCGGGGTACTTGTCGCCCTTCACGCTCGGCCGCTTGACGACCACCGTGAGCGTCGCTTCGAGGGCTTCGAAGTCGGTCGATTCGCCGGGCTGGAGATGGACGATGGTCCCCGGCTCGACGACCCGGTCACCCATCCGTGCCCGCCCGGTCACGACCACCGTCACCTCCTCGGCGACCTTGTGGTGATGGCTCGACTCGCGGGCGCCGGCCGGGTAGGCCTTGACGGCGACCTCGACGTCTCCCGTGCGGATCACGGTCGGGGAAAAGTCCCCGATGAACCAGCCGCCCTGCATGTCCTCGAGCCGGTGCATTTCCATGGGGGGGAGTGTAGCCGCACCGTCGGCAGACGCTCCAGATCACTTTTCCGCCCCGAACGGCGGCCTTCGCCCCGCTTCACGCGGCCCCGGCCGGGCCGGCGGTGTTTTCCCGTGGACACGACGACCGGAAACCCCTATTTCCCCGCCTGCGACGAGGGTGCTGAAGGAGGAGTTTCCGTGTTCGCGGTCCGGCCGGCAGACGAAGTCCAACAGTCAGATGAGGTCCACGTGCTCGCCCATCGCGGGCTGTGGCGGGAACGCGCGGAACGCAACTCGCCCGCGGCGCTCGAGGCCGCGTTCGCGGCGGGGTTCGGCGTCGAGACCGACGTGCGCGACTGCCGCGGTGAACTCGTCATCAGCCACGACATGCCGACCGGCCGCGAGCAACGGTTCGACGACTTTCTCGACCGGTATGTGGCCATGGGGAGCCGCGGCACGCTGGCGATCAACGTCAAGGCCGACGGGCTTGCGGCGGCGATCCTCGCGGCGGTCGAGTCCCGCGGCATTACCGACTACTTCTGTTTCGACATGTCGGTGCCCGACACCCGCGGCTACGCGGCCCTGGGAATGCCGTTCTTCGCCCGGCTCAGCGAGCTGGAGCCGGCAACGCCGCTCGTGGATCAGGCCGCCGGGATCTGGCTCGACGCCTTCGCCGGCACCTGGTTCGACGCGGCCACCGTCCGCCACTGGCTCGACCGGGGCCGGGACGTGTGCGTCGTCTCGCCGGAACTGCACGGCCGGCCGCATGAGCCGGTGTGGAGCCTGGTGCGCGACTGCCTGGCGGCCGGCCCGGGTAACGCCGGCCGGCAGCCGCGGCTGATGCTGTGCACCGACCTGCCCGAACGCTTCGTGGGAGTGAACGCATGAGTATCAAGGCGGTGATCTTCGACATGGACGGCGTCCTCATCGAGGCCAAGGAGTGGCACTACGAGGCGCTCAACGAGGCCCTGGCGCTGTTCGGCTTCGGCATCAGTCGGCAGGATCACGAGCAGCGGTTCGACGGCCTGCCGACGCGGACCAAACTGCTCGCGCTGTCGCAGGAGACGGCGCTGCCCGTCGCGCTCCACGGGTTCATCAACCGCATGAAGCAGCACTACACGGCGGCCCTCGCCCGCCGGCACCTGCAGCCGAATCCGCTCCACCTCTATGCCCTGAAGACGCTGCGGGCCGAGGGCTACAGGCTGGGCATCGCCTCCAACTCGATCCGCAGCACGATCGAGATGATGATGTCGCTCGCCGGCCTCACGCCGTACCTCGACTTCATGCTCAGCAACGAGGATGTGCAGCACCCCAAGCCGTCCCCCGAGATCTATCTCAAGGCGCTCGCCCTGGCCGACGTGGCCCCCGAGGAATGCCTGGTGCTCGAGGACAACCCGTTCGGCTGGCAGGCGGCCGAGGAGGCGGGAACACACCTGCTGAGGATCGGCGCAGTCAACGAGGTCAACTACGGGAACGTCCGCCGGGCCATCGAGGCGATCCAGGCCCGACCCGTGACGGCTTCCGGCATGCGGCCGCTGCGGGTCGCCTGACGCGGACAAGGCGTCAGGGAGCGGCCGGGGCCGGCGGCAGGCCGATCCCAGCGTTGGCGGCGAGGGCGGCACGGGCCGCGGGCGAGACCTGCTTCAGCCCCTTCAGAGACACCGGGCCGATCGCCTTGGCTAGTGCGGCCGCGGCCTCGTCGCCGATCTCCTCGAGGCCGTCGAGGACGAGAGTCCCCTCGTGCGCGGCGCACGCCCGGGCCGCCGGCACGGAGAGCGACTTGAGGCCGGAAAGATCGACCTTGCCCTTGTGGGTGGCCAGGGCCGCGGCCACGTCGTCGGGGATCGAGGCGAGTTTCTTGAAGGTCACGTCCCCCGGCTGGCCGGCGTATTTGGCAGCCAGCGGGGCCGAGGTCAGCGACGTCAGGGAGGGAAGCGGCTTGAGCGGATCTTTGCAGTCGGCGAGCGCCCGAGCGACGTCGTCGCTGAGTTCGGCGACGCCGCCGAGCCCGCCGTGGAGATTGGCGCGGCCCACGACGATAACGGCGAACTCCGGCACGGCGA
>JBIKKQ010000010.1:0-41079 GCA_044360305.1 Pirellulales bacterium | reverse complement strand
CGGCACCTCCACGATCGGGTCGCATCCAGTCCGATCAGCTCCGGCGGTTGCTCCTCATGATCCGCCCCGCTCGGCCGACGCTTGCCGAAGTGCCATTGGCCGACCTATCCTTTATCGCATGTCACCCATAACCAAATCCTTGATCGAGGAACTCGAGCACGCCCCGGAGAGTGTGCAGCGGGAGGTGCTCGCTTTTCTGCGGCATCTGCGGGCACGCGGCGCCGGCAATGATGGAAGCGAGGACGTGCATGCTTTGCTGCCGCTCGCGGAGTCAGCCTGGGCGGTGGATTGGGATACTCCTGAAGAGGATGAGGCGTGGCGGAATTTGTAGGCGGCGACGTGGTCGTCGTGCCGTTTCCGTTCACCGATCTTCAGTCGAGCAAGCGGCGGCCCGCCGTCGTGCTCGCGACGTTCGCACGGGGCGACCTGCTGATTTGCCAAATAACGAGTCGATCGGAATCCCACCCGACCGCGGTGGCCATCGGCACAGATGATTTCATGCGCGGTGGAATCGATCGGCCGAGCGTTGCTCTTCCCCACCGACTCGTCACCGTTCACGAGGCGGTCATCTTGCGGTCGGCCGGCACGCTCACGCCGCCTAAGCTTGCTGAGCTTGTGGAGCGAGTGTGTGCCGTGATTCGTGCTGGCGGCGATGCGTAAGCCTGCTGTGCCCTGCCTAAATAATCGCCAAAAACCTGGCATATCCAGTGAGCAGCCGTGTGGTATCGGCTGCCTTCACTCACACTGGATATGTCCATGCACGACAACCTTTCTGGGCGAGCAGCGGAGCTCGCCCATCTCAATGACCTCATTCGCACCAGCCTCTCGCTGGCCGATGCGGCGATCCCTCTTCTCAACGAGCAGTTGCATGCCCTCGCTGAGATGGGGATCGACAACCTCGAGCTCGAGGGGCCGCGAATCTATTCCCGTACGGCAGGCTGGTCGCCGGCATTCGATGACGACCAGATCATATACGCCGTAGCACTCACGATGCCTGGCGGCCTCGGCTGCGCGGTGTGGAGTGCCGACGACTATGCGACGCGTTATGGCGACTCGCACCAAGAGCCGCCGGTCCTCCGGGATCGCTTCGTCGTGTACGACAAGCTTCCGCCAATCGTGCGGGCAATGATTCCGGGCGTTGCTCCGAAACTGATCGCCGAACTTCTCTCATGCTTCCACGTGCTGGCTCGGTGATGCCGGGCCTGCTGATCTCTCGCTCGGCCGCGGCGTAGCGGCCGGGCCCCTCTTTGTCCGGCAGGCAAAGTGCCTAGCTGGACTGGTTCTCGCGCTGGTGGCGACGCTCGCCGCCGGTGTTTCTCTTGATCCCCGGAAGGGGAAGGAATGCGCAGATGTCACTTCATGATGTTGAACCTCTTCTCGCCAACGTCGCGGCTGCTCTTGGCGAGACGATCTCCCTGGTCCGTCGCCGCGGCTTCCACATCGATAGCCGTTTGGGTGGTAGCGAGGTGCTGCTGGTGGGCTCGCGGTGTCGACGGGCCACCGAGGACGGCGACGACGCCCTCGACCTCGCGATGTATGGCATCGACTGGGATGCCGGCGACGACTCTCGGCTGAACCGTCGTGCGCGGCGGCTGACCACCCGACGACTCCGTCGCCGGGTCGCATAGCGACGATCGTGGCGAACACCGCCGGCGGCGTGCTGACTGGGGCCGATGTGGCTCTGGGGCACGCCGCCGGTTTTTCTTTCCATTGAACGAGAGTGCTTATGTCCAACGCTGATTCCACGAATGGCAACCACCACTCCGACGAAGACCGCAAAGAACCGAAGGATCGCATCGACGCCAATCCGCCCTACGGGGCCGGCAAAGTCGTAAGGTTCAGGAAACTACTGGCGGAGTTGATTGCGCGCCGGATTCTGGCCGCACGGCGCGGCCGGCCCGATGCGGGTCGCCAGCCGAAGCGGTGACCCTCTGACGCCAACGCCGGGGCCGGGCGCCTGCGGCCCCGGCCCCGGTTATTCGCCTGAAAACGGGCCTTAAATGACGGTGGAACTTGGTTGGTTTTGGAAGCCCCACTTGGGACAATTGAGGCTTCGGTAGCGGACCGATGGATCGACACCCGTCTCAAGGAGCGAGACATGATCGCGACGCCATCTTTAGATCTCTACGCCGCGGCACTGCATAGCGATGCCACAACCCTCATGCAGCGGGTGGGCTTCGACGACCGAATCGGTCGGAAACGATTCGCGGACCTGATCGATGAGACGTATCTGATCGAGTTGAAAGTGATCGTGCAACTCGTGCGCTGGTACGAAAACGGCCTCGTACCACCGGGCGAGATCGATGTGCCTCATCCGGAGTTGCTCATGATCGATCTGCGGCGCCGGATACAGGCTTCGCCGAACAAGCATGTGTCATCCTTCGTCATGGAGGGCACCCTTGAACGCATGGTGGCGTGGTGGAGCACCAACACGATTACGACCGCCTGGCGATCCGCCAACGTGCACGTACGGGTCGCCGACGAGCCGGCCGACGCACTGTGCGACGCGGTGGCGGATTTCCTCTGGGATGTTCGGGGAGCGTTGCTGTCCAACAGCGGAAAAGCCATTCAGAAGAAAGAGGTGCAGGCATGAAGAGTCGACCAAAAAACCGCGGGTTGTCGTACTACCGCCGCAGTGACGACAAGCAGGAGGCATCTCTCGGGCAGCAGCATGGATGGGCCCGGGAGACTGCCGACAAGATGGGCGTTGTATTTCGAGGAACGCTGGCTGATGTGGAACGAATGCAGCAGCAAAAGCTCAGCCATCACCAAGACATCTACATCGACGAGGCGATCACGGGAGGGGATCTGTCACGTCCCGGGTTTCTCCAGTTCCTTGCTGACGCGAAGGCCGATTCGACGGTCTCGACTGTCTTCGTCTTCAAGCGGGACCGGCTCGCCCGCCCGCAAGACGTACTCCAGATGGTGGCGTTGGAGCGGGATCTGATCGTCAGCGGCGTGACGCTCGTGACGCACGACAGGGTGTTCACGCCCGAGGACGTAAAGGCCAACGACATCGTGTATTTGATCACAAGCCTTATCGAGTATCAGCAGCACGGCAAGTTTTCACCGCAACTCGGTGATCGGATGATCTTCATTCGGGCTGCGATGGCGGTGAATGGCTACAGCACTGGCGGCCGAGCCCCTTTCGGATTCGCTCGGGGGCTCGTCGGTCCCGATGACCAATTCGTGCAGTGGCTAGAAGACGGGGAGAAGATTCGGCGGCCCGGGCACCACGTGCGTTTTCTGCCTTATGACGTCGACAAGCTCCGCACGTGGGTCATGATGCTCGAATGGCGGGCGGCCGGAGACGGTTACAAGAGGATCGCCAGAAAGCTTAATGAGTTGGGCATTGCCGCCCCGGATGCCGGCCGTGTCCGCCGCGACCACGGGCGGCATCATGTCCCCGGCAAGTGGCACCCGACGACCGTCCGAGATCTCTGCAGCAATCCGCTTATCGCGGGCATCAAACAGTACGCGAAGCGATCGATGGGGCGGTATAGGCGGGTCGGCCCTGACGGCCCGAGGGAGCTCACCGAAGCGGATCGCGGGCCAAGTGACCAGCCGCGCACACTCGAGAACCCGTTGGAGTTACGCGTGCGGGCTGACAGCGGCGGAGAGGCATTCGTGGATGCCGCCACATGGGACGCACTTCAGCCGAAGGGCAGGGCGCAGGAGGAGGGGAGGCGAGCCGGGGGACGGAAGCCAAACAACCCGGATCGCTACCCACTCTCGACGCGAATCATCGACCTGACCGACGGCTGCGGCAGCGCGTTGCACGGTCGCAAGTCGGGTGAGCGACTCATCTATGGGTGCGGTCGCTACGTCAACTCCGGTAGTGCCGAGTGGCATAACAATACGGTTGATGCAGATGCGATGCTCAAACTCGTTCTTGACGCTCTCGTGGAGTGTGTCACCAAGGCCGGCGGACGCGAGGCCATTCGCGAGCGGCTGTTGGCGAAGGCAAGGGCCGAGGCCGGCGGCGAGGCTCCGGACGAAGAACATGCCGCCCTGCCGCTGCTGCGGCGTCGGATCGAGGAACTCGATCAGGATCTCGGCACGGCACGACAGCGGATGGCGAAGGAGAAGGATGATGCCCGCTACGAGGCCCTCGCTCGCGCGTTTGACGAGATCCGTGCGGAGCGTGACCAGGCGGCCCGTCGGGTCGAAGAGCTCACCAAGCACCCCGCCGTCGTCACGGTGGCGGTCAGCCCCGAGGAGAAAGTCGATGCGCTCATGCTCGCGATCGATGAGTTGGCAGCCGTCACCGCTGACGAGACGGCTCGGCAGCGAATTCGCCCGCTCGTGCTCCAGCTCGGTATCTGGATCGGTCTCGACTTCGAGGGCTACACGAAAGGCAAGCGGCCATTGCGTCGCGTACGCCGGGGCGTTATCGCCTTTGGGCAGGAGAACCTGCCGGTCCGCGTCCACGGGGCCAAGCATGTTGCTGTGGAGGAGGCGGTGCCCGCTGCCCCACCTCCGCGCCGGTTGGCGACCTTGCCGGTCCGCCGGTTGGACCTCATCGCCGCCGAGCCCGCCACGGCGGCCCACGACGATTACGGCGTGTCGCTCGACACGCCACACGAGAAACAGGGCGCCCCGGCGTGTTGCCGGGGCCCGTCGGTCGAACCCGGTGCCGAAGGAGGCGATGGCACCGGGGACGGCCGCATGGACGAGCCCATCTCCGGGATGGTGCAGTTTCGTACGGTAAGTAATGTCGGGGCGACTGGATTCGAACCAGCGACCTCTACGTCCCGAACGTAGCGCTCTAGCCAGGCTGAGCTACGCCCCGATTCGCATGGCGGACCGTCCGAAGACGCACCCCACGCGGGGAAGAAGTCCGTGCAGATTACACCCGGGCCGGCCGGCAGACAACGCCGCTTGCCGTTTTCCCGGTTCCCCCGCCTCTGCGCCGGCCGGGCGTGGCATTCACGCACGCCAGGGCCCCGAACCCGGCCGTCACTCGGTCGCCCGGACGCAGACCAGTTCCCGGTCGTTGCGGACGAAGACGCAGCCCCCGGCGAAGGCCGGGTGGCTCCAGACCACCTCGCGGCCGAAGCACTCGTTCGTCGGATCGACGAGGTGCATCCTCCCGATCTCCTCGTATTTCTCCGCCGACAGGCGGGCCAGGATCAGGTCCCCCGTTTCGGCGAACAGCCAGGTTCGCACCGGCCCCGCCGCGGCCTCCTCGCGGACGAGGAACGCCGTGCCGTGCTTGCCGCGCCTGTTACCCGTCGTCGGGGCCGCCGTCTCCCACAGCCGGCGTCCCGTCGCGAGTTCGACCGCCGTCAGCATGCCGGTGTCGCAGTCGCACCCGTAGAGCGTGCCGCCGACGATGAACGGCGTGCTGTTGGCGCAGTACACGGCCGACTTCGGCTCGCCACGCCACACGACGCTCGCCTCCGGCTTGTCGGCCGCCAGCCTGAACAGCGCCCCGACCCGGCCGATGCCACTGGCGAACAGCACCCGGCCGTCCGGCCCGTCCGCCACCTGTGGGGCCATGATCGACATCCCGTACATCGGCTTCAGCGGCTGCGACCAGTGGACCCGGCCGGTGGCCGGATCGAGGCTGTTGAGATTGTCCGCGTCCCAGATCACGAGCTGGCGCACGCCCGCCGACTCGATCATCGTGGGGGGGCAGTAGCCCGACTCGCTCGCCGTCAACGCTTTCCAGAGTTCGCGGCCCGTGCGCCGGTCGAACGCCACGGCCACGCTCCCCGGGCCACCGACGAGGCAGATGACCGCATCCCCTTCGACCAGCGGATGGCCACAGAAGCCCCACAGCGGCGTCGGAGCGGCGTACTCGCGCTTGAAGTCCTTCTCCCAGATGACCGCGCCGGTCTTGGCATCGAGGCACGAAAGCCGACCCTCGGCACCAAGCGCGTAGACGCGGCCGTCGGCCACCGTCGGCGTGCACCGCGGCCCGGAGGCGTAGGAGATCGAATACGGGCAGTCGTACTCGTGCTTCCAGAGCAACTGGCCGTTGGCCGCGTCGAAGCAGAGCACGCGTTCGTTGCCGGCGAGCGCGGTGCGGGAGTTGGGGGCGTTGGCGACGGTCCCCTCGCGACGCTCGTAGTCGAGAAGATAGACGCGGCCGGCGGCGACGGCCGGGCCGCCGTAGCCGCCGCGGACCTCCGTCCGCCACGCCACCGGCAGCCCGTTCGCGGGGATCGTCGCCACGAGGCCGCGGTCCCGCCAGACACCGTCCCGCTGCGGACCGCGCCACTGCGGCCAGTCTTCGCCACGAATCGTGGCGGGGAGCATCGCCAGCAGGCAGGCCGCCATGGCCAACGGTCGGGCGGGGATGGCTGCCAAAAGGGGGAGAAGACCGAATCCTGGCATGGCGTGTTCCTCGGGTCGCGGTCGCAGGGCAGGGGATTGCGGTCGCAGAGCAGGCACCCGGCATCCTACGACGCCGCGACCATCTCCGGCAGGTCGGCAGCCACGTCGATCCCCTCGGGACGCCAGTCGATGACCTCCATCTCGGCCGACCGGCGGCCCTGATACTCGTTGATCTTGGGCTTGAAGGCGACGTGGAACGGCTGGCCCGGCGCCGGGAGGTGGGGAAGCCAGTCGGCGGCACCGAACGCCACGCCGCGCACCTTCGCGCCGTGCTGGACGAACTGCATCGCCAGCGTCTTGCCGGCGGCGCCGATCAGCCGCGGCGGCGCGGCCAGCCGCACGCCCGAGGCACAGAGGATCGGCCGCCGGTTGCCCTGGCCGAACGGCGCCAGCCGCTCGAGCTGGCCGACCGCGTCGAGCGTCAGGCCGGCGAGCGTCGTCTCCCCCTCGATCGTGATCTGGGCCCGGCGCATCGTCGCCGGCAGCCGCTGGTCGACCGCGGCGCAGAACGCCGCGCGGAAGGCGTCGATGTTGGCGTCGTCGATCCGCAGGCCGGCCGCCGCCGCGTGGCCCCCGCAGCTGACGAGCAGGTCGCGGCAGGCCATCAGCGGCTCGTGGACGTCGAATCCCGGTACGCTGCGGACGCTGCCGATCGCCGGCCTGCCCTGATGCATGTCCTGGGCGATCATCACCACCGGCCGGTGCCAGCGTTCGGCGAGCCGGCCGGCGACGATGCCGATCACGCCGGCATGCCAGCCACGGTCGGCGAGCACGAGCGCCGCATCGCTCGCCGGGTCGAACCGCTCCTTCACCTGCTTCGTCGCCGCCAACTGGATGCT
This sequence comes from Pirellulales bacterium, assembly GCA_044360305.1. Taxonomy (GTDB): domain Bacteria; phylum Planctomycetota; class Planctomycetia; order Pirellulales; family UBA1268; genus QWPN01. The sequence goes on along the minus strand of JBIKKQ010000010.1, from coordinate 33,898 downwards.
GCGCTCCTCCGTCTCGCGCTGGGCGTTGAGCTCGTGGAGATAGTCGGCGAGGCTCGCGGCCCGGGCGTCGTCGGCCGTGGTCAACAACTCGATGCCGCAGGCCGCCTGCCCGAGCCGGCCGGCGGCGTTGAGCCGCGGTGCGAGCCGGTAGGCCACGTCCTCGCTTTCCAGCGACGATTTCTCGTGCAGCCCGGCCAGTTCGATGAGCCGCGCGATGCCGGCGCCGCCGCGCTGCCGGAGGCACTCCAGGCCGTGCTTGACGAAGATCCGATTCTCGTCGACGAGCGGCACGACGTCGGCGATCGTGCCGAGGGCGGCGAGGCCGATCGACCGCAGCAGCATCGACCGCAGGCGCGGCGTCACCTGCCGGGCGCCGCTGGCCCGCGTGGCCAGCGCCCAGGCGAGCTTGAACGCCACGCCGGCCCCGCACAGTTCGCCGAACGGATACCCGGCCCCGGGCAGCCGCGGATGCACGAGCACGTCGGCCGCGGGGAGCGCGGCGCCGAAGGCGTGGTGGTCGGTGACGATCAGCTCCAGGCCCAGCTCGCGGGCCCGCTCCGCCTCGGCGAGGCTGGCGATGCCGCAGTCCACGGTGACCACGAGGCTCGCCCCGTCGGCGGCCAGCGACTCGAGCGCGGCGGCGTTGAGCCCGTAGCCCTCCTCGATGCGATCGGGGACGTACCACCGCGGCCGGGCGTCGAGCGCCTCCAGGCAGCCCATCAGGATCGCCGTGGCGCACATCCCGTCGGCGTCGTAGTCGCCGTAGACGACGATCGACCGGCCGGCGCGGACGGCGGCGAGGATCCGGTCGGCCGCAGCGGGCACGCCGGGGAGCGATTCGGGGTCGCGCAGGTCGGAGAGCGTGCCGCCGAGGAACGTCCGCGCGGTCGCCGCGTCGTGGACGCCGCGGGCGACGAGCAGGGCGGCGACGACGCCCGGCAGCCCGGCCGATCGTTCCAGGGCCGCCACCGCCGCGCGGTCGTGGGGGCTGAGATGCCAGCGTTTCGGCACGGTGCGACTCCCTGCTGCGGATTCCCGCGCTCCGGACCGCGGCGGACGCCGGCAGTATAGCCGTCCCGGATCGGGCCCCGAAGCGGGCTGGGAAGACGCTATATTGCCCCGCTGTCGCCGCGGCCAGCGCCGCGGCCCGAGGAGACCGCCGATGCCGACCGCCGACCTGCCGCTGCCCGTACTCGCGCCCAAGCCGAGCCGCGCCACCATTCCCGCCGACCAGGTGCTGTGCGAGCACTGCACGGCCAAGTGCTGCCGCTACTTCGCCCTGCCGCTGGAGACGCCGACCACCCGCGAGGAGTTCGAGTACATCCGCTGGTTCCTGCTCCACGACCAGGCCACGGTGTTCACCGAGGACGGTGACTGGTACGTCTGCGTGCACACCGTCTGCAAGCACCTCCGCGACGACCACCGCTGCGGGATCTACGACACCCGGCCGCAGATCTGCCGCGAGTACACGACCAAGGAGTGCGAGTACGAGGACGACTGGGTCTACGACCAGTACTTCGAGACGCCCGAGCAGGTGGAGGAGTACATGGATGCCGTCCTCGGCCCCGGCGGCGAGCACGTCGGCGACGGCCGCCGAAAGAAGAACCGGGGCCGATCGATCCGCGGGCTGAAGCCCGCGCTGCTGCCGATCCTCTGATCCCGTGGGGCCGCTGCGTCCATGATCGAACCGCGCACGCTGAAGGGCTTCCGCGACCACCTTCCCGCCCAGGCCCTCGCCCGGGAGCAGGTCCTCGACGTCGTCCGGCGGGTCTACCGGGGTTACGGATTCGCGCCGATCGACACGCCGGCGCTGGAATACCTGGAGATCCTCACCGGCAAGGGGAGCGAGGAGACCGACAAGCAGATGTACCGGTTCACCGACCACGGTGGCCGGGAGGTGGGGATGCGGTTCGACCTCACCGTGCCGTTCGCCAGGTTCGCCGCCCAGCACGTCCACCAGCTCGGGCTCCCCTTCAAGCGCTATCACATGGCCAGCGTGTGGCGCGGGGAGAACACGCAGCGCGGCCGGTACCGCGAGTTCATGCAGTGCGACTTCGACACGATCGGCACCACCAGCCCGGTGGCCGACCTGGAGATGGTGCTCGTGGTCCACGACATGCTCACGGCCGTCGGGGTGGGGCCGTTCACGATCCGCGTCAACGACCGGCGGGTGCTCGGCGGCGTGCTCAGCTCGCTCGGTCTCGCCGACCGCTCGGCAAGCGTGCTCCGCAGCCTCGACAAGCTCGGCAAGGCGACGCCCGCGGCGGTGGCGGCCGAACTGCAGGGGCACGGCGTTTCGGCCGCGGCCGCGGAGACGCTGCTGGAGATGGCGGCCCTCGCCGGCCCGCCGGCCGACGTCCTCGACAGGCTGGAAAGGCTCGTCGGGGAGGATGCCTGCGGCCGGAGCGGCGTGGCCGCGCTCCGCGGACTCGTCGAGGGCACGCAGGCCGCCGGCGTCGCTGCCGGCCGGGTCGTCATCGACCCCTCGATCGCCCGCGGCCTCGACTACTACACCGGGATCGTGCTGGAGAGTTTTCTCGACGACCTGCCGGGCCTGGGCAGCATCTGCTCCGGTGGCCGCTACGACAACCTCGCGGGCCTGTATACGAAGCAGCCGCTGCCGGGCGTCGGCGCGTCGCTCGGCATCGACCGGCTGCTCGCCGGCCTCGAGGAACTGGGCCGCCTCGGCACGGCCCAGACGCCCGCCGATCTGTTTCTGGTCCACTTCTCCGCCCGGCACCTGCCCGACTACCTGCGGATCGCCGCGGTCCTGCGCGGCCAGGGTGTGGCGGTGGAGTTTTTTCCGGAGCCGAAGCGGGTGGGACAGCAGCTCAAGCTCGCCGCCCAACGCGGGTTTCCGCTGGCCCTGATCATGGGCGAGGATGAGTTCGCCAAGGGCACGGCCCAGCTCAAGAAGCTGGCCGCCGAGGAGAGCGCCACCATCAACTGGCACGGCGACGTGGCCGTGCTCGCGGACGCGGTGCTTTCCGTGCTGCGCGGGCTCGGCCGGGGCTGAGTCGGCTTTCGCGCCGGCGCCGCCGTTGCAAGCTGTCGCGCCGTCGCAGCCGACCTGCTGTCGCGCCGTCGCAGCCGACACGGCGTCTGCTCCGGCTTACGTGCCCGGGGCTGGGGCCGGTGCCGGTGCCGGTGCCGGTGCCGGGCCGCAGATTCGCTGCCGGTAGATCGCCAGGCCGTGGCAGGCGTGGTACAGCCCGCCGCATTCGACGGCCACGTCGGCCGTCTGCTCGAGCAGCGCGGTGAGCCGGGCGGCGGCCCGCGTCACCCACGGCTCCCGCAGCCGCTCATCGTCGAGCGCCACGGCGAGCACCTCGAACACGTGGCCGGTCGCCGACAGCCGGGCGCCGACGTCGGGCGACGTGCCGGGCCGGTCAAAGGAGTGGATCGAGAAACAGCCGTCGGCCTGCTGGAACCGGCGCGCCCGGTCGATGCAGTCGGCGAGCACTCGTTCGGCCGCCGACCAGCCGTCGTCGGTGTCGGCATCGGCACCGGCATCGGCTGCGGCAACGCCCTCCGCGCGGCGGGCGGCGATGGCGACGGCGAGCGCGTAGAGGCGATGGGCCCCGCCGCAGGCAGCAGAAAAAATGTCGGCCTCCGCCTCCATCCCCACGACCCGCTCGACCGACCACGATTCACCGTCGCCGGCGGTCCAGGTGGCGGTCGTGGGCAGATAGGTGGCGAGCGCCATGAGCGTCCAGGTCGCCTCCTGTCCCGGACGGATGTCGTGCTGGGCCTGCGTGAGCAGGTCGCCGACGGTGCGGTCGCGGCCCACGACCACCAGCCGCGTGTCGAGCGGGATGCCGCCGCGGCCGTGCGGCCCGCCGTTGATGCCACACTGCGAAAGGTAGCCGAGCCACTGGTCGGGATGCCCCTGGCCCATCGTGCTCCCCTCCTCGACGAGGGCCGCGACGCCGGGTCGGCCGGGCCGGAGTTTCCAGCCGGCGATCGGCCCGCCGCCCAGAAGATGATCGAGGGCTGACACGACCCGCCCCTCGTGCTCGAGCGGAAAGTCAGGGCCAAACGCGAGCACGCCGTGCACCACCTGCCAGGCGCCGTGGACAGCCGCTTTCAGCCGCCGGCCGTCCCGGGCGTGGGCGATCGCCGCGTCGATCCGGCCGCAGATCGCGGCCCCGTCGGCGGCGGTCGCCAGCGCGGGCGATGCAGGGGCCGCCGGGCTGCGGGGCATGGAGCCGCCGCAACCGGCCGCGGCGATCAGGGACGCCAGCGTCGTCGCCGCCACGAGAACCGTTCGCGGGATGGTCGCGTAGAAATGGGACGGTGCACCGGGACCGGGAGTTTGCATGGGGCTAGAATACCCTCGGATTCCGAGAGTTCCCGGCACCCGTTTCGCCGCCTGATGGAGGGTTTCATGCCGTTCTTCTACTTCGACCCCAACTACTTCCTGGCCATCGCCCCGGCGATGCTGCTGGCGATGTGGGCCCAGTGGAAGGTGCACTCCTCGTTCGCCGCCGCCGCCCAGGAGCCTGCGCCCCTGTCGGGGGCGGCCGCCGCCCGGCACATCCTCGACTCGGCAGGCGCCACGCAGGTCGAGATCGAGCCGGTCGCGGGCCAACTCAGCGACCACTACGACCCGCAGGCCAAGGTCCTGCGGCTCTCGGAGCAGGTGTACGGGGCGCGGTCGTTGGCCGCCGTCGGCATCGCCGCCCACGAGGCCGGCCACGCCCTTCAGGATGCCCAGGGCTATTCGCTGATGGCGATCCGCAACGCGGCCGTCGGCGTGGCGAACATCGGCAGCGGCTTCGGGCTCCTCGTGTTCATGATCGGCCTCGGCATGATGCTCAAGCCGTTGGCCTGGCTGGGGATCGTGCTGTTCGCGGCCACCGTGTTCTTTCAACTCGTCAACCTGCCGGTCGAGATCGACGCCAGCAACCGGGCGAAGGCCCAGCTCGTTTCGCTGGGGATCGTTCCGCCGGCCGACATGCCGGCCGTCAATCGCGTCCTCAACGCGGCCGCCTGGACGTACGTGGCGGCGACGCTGCAGAGCGTGCTCACGCTGCTCTACTACGCCAGCTTTCTCACGCAGGGGGGCTCGGGCAGCGACGAAGGCTGATCTCGGTCCACCGGCGGTGATCGTTGGGCCGGGTGCGGCCCTACCCAGCGGGCGGGCCCGGCCGGCGGGACTGGAACTCGACCGTGATCTTGCGGAGCGTGGGCGACCGCGCCGCCTCGACGCCGTCGATCAGGATCCGCAGGCCGGCGCCCTTGCCATAGCGGCTCCCCGTGCGGTCGTAGACGATCGTCACGGACCGGCCGTGGTACAGAACGCCGTCGAGGCACAGGTAGTCCCAGTCCGCCGGCGCCAGGGGATTGATCTCCAGCGTGTCGTCGGCCCGGGGCCGCAGGCCGACGAGACCCGTGATGACCAGATCGCAGTACCGGGAGTGGTTGTAGTCAACCCCTTTTGCCAGCCAGCGGTTCTCGTCTGGATGGTGATCCTCCCGGACCATCGGCCTGCCGTCGGGATCGTGCTGGGTGACGGCGTAGCCGCGCAGCAGCGCCACGTAGTCGTCGCGGGTGACCACGTCCTGGTGATAGTCGTTGAGCAGGTTGGCCAGCGCGGCCAGGGTCACGCTGGTGGAATAGGGCCAGGAGGGGCCGTTCCACAGGCAGTGGTGGGCGAAAGGCCTCATGAAATACGGGCTGCGCCGCTCAAGCGTCGTCGGACCGTATTTCGCCTTGAAACCCTGCTCGTCGAGCAGTTGACGCCAGGCGGCGGCATACTCCGGCTTGTCCTCGGGCAGGCCGAAGGCCCAGGGAAAGAACCCGATCTCCTCCCGCCCCGAAACGAACCCGTAATCCTTGCCGCGCCTCTGCAGGAAGAATTGCTTCTCCGGGCACCACAGCTCCTGTCGGACCTTGGCCCGCAGGGCCTCCGCCTTGCGGGCATGGAGTTCCGCCGACTCCGTGTCTCCCGCGAGGGACGCGATGGCGGCGATGGCCCGCAGGTCGGCGAACATGTAGCTGTTGAGGGACGGCCGGTAGCCCTCGCCGCCGAAGATGACGGTCTTCCACTGGAACCCGTCCGCCTCGCCGGCTTCGAAGCCGGCCAGCGACGCCTCCATGCCGTCGCGGTCGGGAATCCAGCGGAACAGCCCGCGGGCCGCGTCGAAGCGTTCCTTCTCCCACGCCGCCTGATTGGCCTGCAGACCTTGCAGCAGCGACACAGCCTGGGCGGAATCCCAGTCCACCAGATAGCGGGCATGGCAGGCGTCGGCGAACCACGTGCTGTAGCGACGCGGACTGTCACGGCCTGACAGCCAGAACCTGCAGTAATCGTCGAGGTACACCCGGTTCTTGAGCCACCGGCCCTCGTAGATGTGGTGGCCCAGCGGACAGGGCGTGATGCCATACCCGCCCCCCTCGTGGACGGTCCAGCCGCCGAACGCGGCATGCCTGTGGATGTTCCGGCGGTAGGCGCGCCAGCGATAGTAGTAGATCTCCTCGATGTCCCCGTCGGGGCACTCGAACACCGGGACGTTGTCGAGCAGCCAGCCGTCCCCGTCGCCGCCGTGTTCTTTCAGGATCGCCCCGGCGTCGAGCACGACCGGCCTGGCCGGCGGAACGACGGATGCCCCACCGGTCTCGTCGGCCGTCCCCGAGTCCATCATCAGCAGGCCGATGGCTGCCGCGAGCACGAGGTGTTTCATGTCTCGACCTGTTCTTTCTCGTGGCTGCGAAGACGTCGTAGCGGAAAGACCAGTAGACCGGTCCAAGGAGGTTTCGCAAGCGTGGGCCGGCGCCGGCCGTGACCACGCCGCCGCGGGGTTGGCCACAGCGGTGCAGCGCGGAGAGTGATCGCCGCCATCTATCCTTCCGCGACATACTGCAGTTCATCGATGAAGGGCACATCGCCGCGGCGAGGCGATCCCGGCTCCGGGCGTGGAGCCCCAGACGCATTCGATCCAGGGCGATCGACGCCGTCTCCAGAACCGGTCAATCCGGGAATTCCAGGGGCATGCAGGGAGGGGAGGTGAGGAAAGCCGGGCGGACGGGCAGACCGAAGAGACCGTCCGCAGGCATGGTGGTGTCACAGCCGACCCAGGGACAACCCGGATGAACCTGTTCCACAGATTGCTGCCATGCGGCCCTGCTCGGGTTCGCCAGATTTATCCGACGTTCTCGCTGGATAACGCGGATGGCTTGCCGCGGTCCTGGAGTCGCAAGTCCTTGCGCGGCAAGGGCATGCGCTGCGCGAAGCCCGACTGCCAGGCTGGGATATACTGCGAGAGTGCCGTCTTATACGGACCCGCATAAAGACAAGTTCGGCCACAAATGCGAATCGGTTTACATCTGCCATTGCTGTTCGTCGGCGAGATCTTCGGATTTGTTGTTGGCCCTCTTCTCGTGTGGAAGTTGTCCACTGTAACGCCTGCGGAGTTTCGGTCGGGGTGGATGAGCTGGTTGGACATATGTGTAATGGGTGCGGCCAGCGTAGTCGGGGTGTTTGGCATGCGGTTGTTGCTTCGCGGCATTCGAGCCCGGTGTCCCAAGTGTGGCGGGGCGGCGGCCCAGGAAGGGATTCGGCCCTACAGGTACCGCTGCGAAATGTGTGGACACACCCAAGAGACTAGAGTGAGTTCAAATTGGTAGGCCGAACAAGCCAATGCAGCGGACTCGCGATAAAATCGGGCGGTGTGGATAATCCCCTGGTCGCGAGCCGCTGATCGGCGGCGTTCGATCACAGGAAGCCCAGAGCCAGAGCCGTATGCGGCGAGGGCGATTGGTTGTGCAATGCAGCTTGGCCGTGCAGCCGTTCGATCATGTAGAATGGAGCGTCTAAAGGAGACTCCCCGATGACGCTTGCTGAGTTGCTCCCGGCTTTGCATGGCCTCGCGAAGAGCGAGAAGCTTCGCGCAATTCAGGTTTTGGCCGCCGATGTCGCCCGCGAAGACGGCGAGGTATTAGCCCCCTCCGAAGCACCTTACCCCATCTGGTCGCCCTATGATGCGTTCGATGGCGCGGCAACTCTCATGCGATTGCTTGAGCAGGAGAAGGCTGCGTGAGCGCTCCGATGCCGAAACGCTTCGGTTACTTCGAAGCCGATCCGGTGTTGGGCGTTGCCAGCGCCTTGCCCTACGTGCCCATCATGCTGCAAAAGGGTGATCGCAAAGTTCAGGTTTCCGCGCTGATCGATAGCGGCTCAACCCTCAATGTGCTTCCATTCGATGTTGGCGTGAAGCTTGGCGCAGTGTGGGACGAGCAGGTTGTGCCAGTTCGTCTTAGTGGCAACATGGCTGAATCAGAAGCGCGAGGCTTGGTCCTGACTGGGCAGATAGAAGGATTCGCGCCAGTCCGGCTGGCCTTCGCCTGGAGCAAGAGCAACCGTATTCCCGTTATCCTCGGTCAGACAAATTTCTTCCTTGAGTTTGATGTGCGATTCTGCCGCTCTCAGATGTTCTTCGAGCTCGCCCCACGTAGCAACTCCTCTGGAAAATGAACAAAAACGGAAGATCGAACAACGCGATGCAGCGGACTCGCGATAAAATCCGGCGGTATGGTTCGTCGATGGTCGCGAGCCGCTGATTGCAATCGTTCTGCGGTAGAGGTTCGCGTGAAGCCCTTGCCTAACTTGACAAACTCGTTGCTACTGCGAACGGACTTTTCTGACGATGCTGCATGGGGTTCTCTGTGTGACGCCGTTCAGCAACCGAACGAACAGGGATTCAAGGCACACGTCGTCTGCATCAGCGATGTGGCCTACGAAGGTCTGGCTGTTGAACAACTCCTCGCGCTAGCGCCGAAGGGCGACCAATGCGGGTACCACGCCGTCGCGTTCATTGCTGATGTGAAAACGTTCTCCGACGCTGAGCAGCCAGTTCTCGTCGTAGATCTGTGCGAACAGCCGGGGCGGACGTTCCGAGTCATCCCGCGCGAGATGTGGGGCGTCGAGAATAATTTGTCCATCGCCAACATGGACTACGATGACTTCGCCAACAGCGCTGATGCAGACGGGGTATTCCGCGGCTTCCCGCAGGTGTGAGCACGGCAGACGCTGAACCACGCAATGCAGCGGACTCGCGATAGAAACAGTTGGAGTGGTTCGTAGATGGTCGCGAGCCGCTGATTGCGGATGACTATGATGTCGTGGGGTTGTCAAGTTCAGGTCATAGCATCTCTCTCCTGGCTTTCACCCTCTCGGGATGTCTGAAGCCTTCTTTGTCTGGGTGGTCGAAGGATATGGGCTCACTCGACTCTTCGCAGTCACGGGGACGCACCCCGGCCGCAGGGATCACACATGAAACCCGGGGCCGCATTCGTTCAGGACAGCGTGCCCGGCACCTGAGTGCCAGGCCGCTCGCCAGCAATTCACGGTCACCCCAATAGTCCTCGGATCCAACTCCACCCGGTACCGGTGATTTGTGTTCAGGCGACGGCCGCCTGGGTCGCGCTCAAGGGCTTGCCGGTGCGGAGGATTGCACACGCCCGGACTAGCAACTAGCGGGCCAGGGCGACGATCGCCTTCCTCTTGGACAGGCCGTTGGCCTGCAGCCGCAGCCAGGTGTCACGGGCCCAGGCGTTGTACGGCAGGCTACACCAGGCGCACTCCACCAGCACCGCGCGCAGCAGCCTGGGGCCACGCCGGGTGATGCGTCCCCGGCCGTCGGTCTCTGCCGCTCTGGTATTGCCGCGGGAGTGGCGTGCCAGCACACAAAGCTGTTGTACCGGCCAAGAGCGATTGCAAGAATGACGGTCGTGTCCATGGCATGTCTCCTGGGAAAAGGAATCGGGGCCGGTCTTCACGGTACCCCACGATGTGCATGGATTCTTTCGGCGAGACGTAGGTTGCTGTGGTCGTTCTGACTCGACTGTGTGGCGTTCTGATCATCCTTCTCAGCGCCTGTGTGGGGCTGATCTCGCTCGCCAACGGTCTTTCGTACAACCAAGATGCTCAAACATCGGCAAAGGTCACGGCCGCAGTCGCTTGTGCTCTGCTGTTCCTCGGAGCGCGAGCGATCTTACATACGCGTCCTCCCGCGCGTCTTGCCATGTTCGATCGCGAGTTCCAACACTTCAGGAAGCACGTGGCTTCAATGCCCGAGTGCAGGGGTGTGCAGGTGTCCTGCACCCGAAGAAAAGGAAGAAAAGGTGGTCGCGTATATTTGCACGGGCATGTGTCGCGCAAAGAAGTCCATGATCGGCTTCTGCAGGCTTATGACCGCATGGTGCACAGCAACGACTCGGGTTGCTATGACGGTGTCGAGTACCCAGGGAAACCACCCGAGAAGGATGTGCCCTGTGCCGACAAAAGCGGTGCCGAACCAAGCGATTCAGCAGCCTCGCCCTAGCGTCCTGCGGTGTGGATGGTCCGTCGGCGGCGAGTTGCTGATCGCGAGCCGTCGGGGCATTGAGTAGCGCTCCCCGAATGGCAACCCTTCGAGTCTTTGTGGCATAGTCATGCCTGAACCCAGCCCTTGCCGATCGATCCGCTTCCGTAGGTGCCACCATGATTCATGCCCTTCACCGCGTGACGGACTTCCAAGTGATTGGCCCGTATCGGCTTCGGGTCTCATTTCGCGATGGAGTCGTGCGAGACATTGATTTCCAGCCCGTGCTGGCCGGGGCGCTTTTCGGGCCGCTCCGTGACCCGGAGTTCTTCAATCAGGTGCGGTTGGACCCCGAGGTTCATACCCTTGTGTGGCCTAATGGTGCGGACTTCGATCCGGCCACGCTCCACGACTGGCCAGAGATGCTCCCCGCTATGGCCGATCGGGCCAGGGCATGGGAAGCCGGTAGCAACCGGAACCAAGCGATGCAGCGGACGGCCGAAGGCCACCGCTGATCAGCTTCAGCGTCATCCGTGGGCAGGAAGGTGATTGCCGAGACATCGCGAATCGCTCTTCGCACGTTCGAGAAGCGGGACGACCCGGCGTAGCCCGAGTCGGTGACACACCATGCGACACCGACGAAGGCGCAAACCGCCAGACGCGGCCGTCAGCGGTTGATCGAGTACAGGAGCACGTTGAGGGCGATCTTCTCGGCGTCCTCCCGGCCGTAGCCGGTGCACTCCATCGAATTCTGTTTCTCGAGGGCGCAGGAGATGTCGTAGGGGGAGAAGATCACCGCCCAGCGATCCCTGACCCGCACCCCCTCGAGCTTGGGCGCGATCTTCCGCCGGCGGATGCCGAGCGGACCGTCGCCGCCGGCCGGCTCGCGGAGCGTGACCTGGCGGATGTCGTAGCCACCGTAGTCGCCGGCGGTGAAGATCGGGTCGTCGGCCGGAATCTCCTCCAGTGTGTGGTCGGGGAGGATGGCGGCGATCTCCGTGCGGAACGCCTGCGTGAAGCCCGCCGACGCACAGACGCTGTCCGCGAGGAGCGAGCCCCCGCGGTCGATGAACCGGGCGAGCCGCTCGCGCCGCGCCTTGTCGAAGGAAAACCCCTGGCGGCCGTGCATGAACACGAGGTGGTGGTCGAAGAGGGCGGCGTCGGCCGGGTCGATCTGGCCGGGCGTCTCGCTCACCGGGGTGCCGAGTTCGCGGGCCGCGGCGCGCAGAATGTTCGCCAGCGCCGCCGGAGCCGCGTCGCACATCCCGGAATGCTTGAGCTTCACGAGGGCGAGCTGGCCGCGGCCCCCCTGCCCGGGCCGGGCCGCCTCCCGGGGGGCGACGGCGAGAAGCTCGTCCTTGCGCTTCAGCTCGCGGTTGGTGGCGTAGGCGAGGACGTTCGTGCCGATGTCGAGCGCGGCCTGTACCTCGCGCTGGACCGGGGCGGGGAGCGACTTGCGGGAGTGGCCGCCGAGCTCCCAGAGGCAGGACAGGCTCGGCATCGCCTGCCCGCCGGCCTCGAGGTCGGTCGGCGGCGCGTAGATCAGGCTCGTGCGGCAGCCGTAGTCGACACCGAGCAGCGGCCGGTGGAGCTCAGGCGGCACGATCTCCTCGGCATGCCAGGCGGGATGCTCGGGAGGCAGGAGATGGAGCCGGTATTCCGGCTCCGGAAAGATCTCGCCGACGAGCTGACGGAACCGCCGGTCGAACTCGCCGCTCTTGGGGCAGCAGGCCTCGGCGAACACGAAGCCCCCCTCGTCGATGTACTGCCGGAGCCGTTTGCCGGCGTCGGGGCCGAGGTCGAACAGCGTCTTCCCCGACAGCCAGAACACGGGCGCCTGGAGCAGGTCTGCCACCGAGGCGCTGGGGGAGTCCACGACGTGCCAGGAGAGGCCGGCCGGATAGTCCTTCCGCCAGCGGCCCTCGACGTATTCGACGAGGTGGGCGATGTCGTGGCCGTGGCGGTTCCAGTCGGCGGCCGGCTCGTGGCGGCTCTTGGCCACGATCACCGGCCGCCGGCCCTTGGCGAGGAACAGGAGCGCGAAGCTCGTGGCGACGAGCGGCTCCTCGACGCCCGGAGCGACGAATCGCCCGGTGAGGTCGTCCTGGGTCTCGACGAGCATGCCCGCCCCCTCGAGATACCAGTCGTGCTCGCCGATGAAGCGTCGGGCCGTGAACCGGCCGACCCGCTCCATGCCGTAGATGTAGTAAAACAACCAGCCGCCGCCGCCGACGCCGGGGTTCTGCCGGACCGAGAACCGCTTCCCCAGCCAGTCGAGGCCGCGCTCGATCAGCTTGGGGCTACTTCCGCCACCGCAGCAGGAGACCGATTCCTGCTGGGCCCGGGCGTCGGGCAGGCCGACGTGCTCGGTGGTGATCCACAGGCTGCTGATGCCGGCGCAGGTCATGCTGCCGGTGCCCGGTTGTCCGGCCATGTAGCCCCACGAACCGTCCGCGTTGGCGAGGTCGGCCCAGTACTGCTGGGCCTGCTTCCAGGTCTCGTCGCGGACCCGGATGCCGGCCCGGGACGCCTCGTGCAGGGCGAGGAGGGCGAACTGGGAGTTGGAGGGATCGCCGGCTCCGCCACGGTCGCCGTAGTGCCAGGCGCCGTCGTTGCCCTGCTGCCGGTTCGGCGAGCGGATCTGCATCCGCTCCAGCCACTCCGCGTTCCGCTGGATGATCTTCCGGTCCGCGTCGGGCGCGAGCATGGCGAGGACCATCGTCTGGAGCGCGACGGAGTAGGTGTCCTTCGGTTCCTGGGTCCGGAGCCACTGCAGGGCCCGGCGCATGTTGAGGTTGTCGGCATCGACGCCGGCGTTGGCCAGGGCGAGCATCGTCAGGGCCGTGGTGCCGACGGGGAACGGCATGCGAGCAGACGGCCACGACCCGTCGGCCTTCTGCTGCTTCAGGAGCCAGTCACGCGCCTTGTCGATCGACCGCTGGATCTGCTCGGGACGGAGCGGCAGGGGGGCCGGATTCTGGCCGACCACGGCCGGGGCGGGCAGCAGCCAGAGGCAGACCGCCGCGAGGATCGACCCGGGAAGGATGCGGAACGGCGATCGCATTGGGCCCTCCGGTCGCGGAGGTGAAGGCGGGCGGAGCTCTCCAAGTCTAGCACCACGGGCCGGCACGGACTGCGCCGAAAGTGGCCGGGACTCACGGCCGCCGATTGTCGGCGGGACCGCGGAGGGGGATACTGAAGTTTCAGGCCCGACGCATCACCATCAGGAAAGCAGGCAGGCGTGTCCACCGCTCCGCGCTCCAAGACGCTCGACGACGTCCTCGGGGAGTTCGCCCAGCACCGGAAGGTGATGCAGGACGAACTCCAGAAGGTGATCGTCGGCCAGCACGAGGTCATCGAGCAGCTGTTCGCCGCCATCTTCACCCGCGGCCACTGCCTCCTCGAAGGGGTGCCCGGGCTGGCCAAGACGCTGATGGTGGCGACGCTGGCCCGGATCCTCGACGTGGGCTTCAAGCGGGTCCAGTTCACGCCCGACCTGATGCCCTCCGACATCACGGGGACGAACGTCCTCGAGGAGGACGAGGCGGGCCGGCGCCGGTTCCGCTTCGTCGAGGGGCCGATCTTCACCAACATCCTGCTCGCCGACGAGATCAACCGCACGCCCCCCAAGACGCAGGCGGCCCTGCTGCAGGCGATGCAGGAGCGCGAGGTGTCGGTCGGCCAGGAGACCCATCCGCTCCCCGACCCGTTCTTCACGATCGCCACGCAGAACCCGATCGAGCAGGAGGGCACCTACCCGCTGCCCGAGGCCCAGCTCGACCGGTTTATGTTCAACATCAAGGTCGGCTACCCCACGGCGCCCGAGGAGGAGCAGATCCTGTTGGCCACCACCCGGGCGGAGAAGCCGGAAGTCCGCAAGGTGCTCTCGGGCCGGGCGATCGTCAACATCCAGAAGCTGGTGGGGAGCGTGGCCGTGAGCGAATACGTGGTCAAGTACGTGGCCCGGCTCGTCCGCGCGACGCGGCCCAAGGATCCGCAGGCGCCCCCCTACGTGGCCGAGTTGGTGGACTGGGGGGCGGGGCCGCGGGCCGGGCAGTTCCTCATCCAGGGGGGCAAGGCGATGGCGGCGATGGACGGCCGGTTCAGCGTGTCGCTCGACGACATCCGCCGGATCGCCGTGCCGGTCCTCCGCCATCGGATCGCCACCAACTTCCAGGCCCAGGCCGAGGGGCTGACCAGCGAATCGATCATCGAACGGCTCGTGCGCGAGACGCCGGAGCCGGAGATCCCCAAGCTCGTGAAGTGACGGCCTCGGGCCGCGTGAAGCCATGGCACGGGCCGTCGAGGAATACCTGAAGCCGGACGTGGTGCGGCAGATCGCCCGCCTCGATCTCCGCGCCCAGTTCATCGTCCGGGGATTCCTCCAGGGGCTGCACGCCAGCCCCTACCAGGGGTTTTCCGTCGAGTTCAGCGAGCACCGCAAGTACACCGCGGGGGACGACCCGAAGGACATCGACTGGCTGGTGTACGCCAAGACCGACAAGCACTACGTCAAGAAGTTCGAGGCCGAGACCAACATCACCGGCTACCTCGTGGTCGACACCAGCGCGTCGATGGCCTACACCTACCGGCAGCAGCTGACGAAGCTCGACTACGCCATCTCGCTGGCGGCCGCCCTCTGCTGGTTGATGGTCCACCAGCAGGACCCCTGCGGCCTGATGGTCTTCGACGAGAAGCTCCACGCCTCGTTGCCGGCCCGGTCGCGCCGCTCGCAGATCGCCCAGGTGCTCTCCGTGCTGGCGAAGATCAAGCCGTCGGGCCGGACCGACATCGCCCGGAGCCTCGTCCAGGTGGCGGCCATGCTCCGTCATCGATCGCTGGTGATGGTGTTCAGCGACCTGCTCGGCGACCCGGCCCCCGTCCGCGACGCGCTCCTGCGGCTCCGGCACCGGGGTCACGACGTGATCCTGTTTCACGTCCTCGACGAGGCCGAGGTGAAATTCCCGTTCGACGGGATGGTGGAGCTCACCGAGCCGGAGGCGGGGGACCGGCTGGTGATCGACGCCGACGCGGCCCGGACCGGGTACGTGGCGGCGGTGGAGGCGTTTCGCGAGGAGTTTCGCCGATCCTGCTTCCAGGCCGGCATCGACTACGTGCCGCTCGACACCAGCATGCAGTTCGACAAGGCCCTGATGGGCTACCTGCTCAGCCGACGCAACCGGTTCTGACGACGGCGCCCGGCCGGCCGGCCGGATGGCGGTCCGGGAAGCCGCCGGCCAGCGTCCGGATCCCCCCGCCGCCGGTACAATCGGGA
Source organism: Pirellulales bacterium (assembly GCA_044360305.1). GTDB lineage: Bacteria > Planctomycetota > Planctomycetia > Pirellulales > UBA1268 > QWPN01. The sequence goes on along the minus strand of JBIKKQ010000010.1, from coordinate 18,319 downwards.
CATGGGCCTGTCGTTTCTCACGCCCCTGCTTCTCGGCGGTGCGGCGCTCGTCGCCGTGCCGATCGTGCTCCATCTGCTCATGCGGCGCAAGCCCGTGCGGCACGAGTTTCCGGCGGTCCGGTTCCTGCGCCAGACGATGCAGGCCAACCGGCGCCGGCTCCGGGTCCAGCACCTGCTGCTGCTGCTCCTGCGCATGGCCGCCATCGCCCTCGTGGCGCTGGCGCTCGCCCGGCCGGTGCTCCGCGGGGCGGGCTGGCTCGGGGAACGGGAGGGGCCCGTGGCGGCGGCGTTCGTCTTCGACACGGCGCCACGGATGGATCTGCGGGACGCCAACCGGACCCGGCTGGAGCAGGCCGCGACGCTGGCCCGGGTGCTGCTCGCCAAGCTGCCGCCGTCGAGCAAGGTGGCAACGCTCGACACCGGCGGTGGCGCGGCCGCCTTCGCCCCATTGATCGCGGCGGCAGCCGCCCGGATCGACCGTCTGGCGGTGGCGACCCCCGCCGTGACGCTGCGCACGGCGATCGACGATGGCCTGCGGCTGCTGGAGACGTCGAGCCTCGCCCGCAAGGAACTGTACGTGTTCACCGACTGCTCGCACGGCGCCTGGGACAACGTTCCCGCCGTGGACGCGGCCGAGTCGCATCCGGGCACGAGCGTGCTGTTCATCGACGTCTCCGCACCGCAGCCGCGGAACTTCGCCATCGGCGCGGTGGACCTGTCCAACGAGCGGATCGCCGCCGGCACCTCGCTGACGGTGACGGCCGATCTGCTGCGGACCGGGCCCGAGGCCGTCCGGCCGGTCGCGGTGGAGATGCTCGGGCCCGACGGCAGCTACGCGCGACGGGCGGTCAAGCCGGTGACCTGGCGGGCCGACGGTTCACAGCAGGTCGATTTCGAGATCGCCGGTCTCGAGCCGGGCGTCCGCCAGGGCCGGGTCGTGATCGAGGGGAGCGACGAACTGGAGGCCGACAATGCCCGCTCGTTCACCGTCGAGGTGGGGGCGCCGGCGCGGATCGTGGTGGCCGCCCCGGCGCCGGCGCGACGGACCGGGTTCTTCGTCGCCGAGGCGATCGCGCCGACGGCGATGCGCAAGGCTGGCCGGGCCCGGTTCGACGCCGCCATCGTCGACGTGGCGACGCTCGCCGACGGCGGCTGGGAGGACGCCCGGGGCATGGTCCTCGTCGATCCGCCGCCGTTGGCCGCGCGGACCTGGGAGGCGATCGAGCAGTGGGTCGCGGGGGGGCGGGGGCTTGTCGTCTGGCTGGGGCCGCGGGCCGGCGACCCGGCCCGGTTCAACGGCGACGCCTCCCGGCGCGTGCTCGGCGGTCGGCTGGTGCGGGTCTGGCGATCGGCCGGCAAGACCGTCGCCGATCCGGACTTCAACTACATCGCGCCGCAGTCGCTCGATCATCCACTGCTGGCCGTGTTTCGCCGGGTCGGCGACGCGGTACCGTGGCAGGACTTTCCGGTCTGGCGGCACTGGGAGTTCACGGTCGACGAGGAGCCGGCGCCGCGGGCCGGCGCCGAGCCTGCGGCCGCGGCCGCGGTGGTCGCCGGGGATCGCAACGGGCTGCCGGCACTGCTCGAGCGCCGCGTCGGGCAGGGGACGGTGATCGTGGCGACCACGCCGGTCTCGCAGGCCGCCAACGATCCGGACGCCTGGAACATGCTCACCGGCGGCCTCGACGAGCCGCCGTGGCCGTTCCTGATCCTGGCCAACGAGACGATGCTCCGGGCGATCGACACCGCGGATGAACGCAACGTGACGACGGGCACGCCGGTCGTGCTCCACCTCGACCGGCGGGACGTGGCCACGGCCTTCGTCCGCAACCCGTCCGGTGACGAGTTTCCCGCGGCCGTCGATCAGCGGCGCGGCACGATCACCGTCACCGCGACGCAGCTGCCGGGCAACTACGCCGTTCGTGTCGGCGGGAACGTCGGCGGCACGAGTCGGGGATTCAGCGCGAACCTCGCCCCGGCGGCGACCGATTTCGTCCGCCTCGACGACGCCCGGATCGGACCCCTGCTCGGGCCGGGGCACCGACTGGCGCGGAGCGAGGCGGACCTCGTGCGCGACGTCAATCTGGAGCGGATCGGCGCCGAACTCTACGGCTGGATCATCGTCCTCGCCGCGCTGGCGATGGCGGCCGATTGGATCGTCGCCAATCGCTTCTACGCGCCACGGGTCGCCACCGGCCCGCGGCCGGTGGAGGAGATCGCGGAGTCGTTCGCCGACTCGGCGGCCGCCGGGCCCGGGCCGGTCCCGCCTCCCGTGCCCCCCGCCGTGCCTCCGTCGGCGCCGCCGCCTGGCCCGCCGCCGGTTCCACCGCCTGTTCCGCAGGAGGTCGGCACGTGATCGCCGCGGCCACGCTCGAAGAACTGTCGCTTCAGTTCGAGCCGGTGGGCTCGTGGCTGGGCGTGGGGATCGTGACGGCCGCGCTCCTCGCGGTGCTGCTCGCCGTGCCTCCCGATCGGTCGCGGGTGTCGGCCGGGGGGCGGCTGACGCTCGTGCTCCTGCGGCTGGCGGCGTTCCTCGCGGTCGTGCTCTGCCTCGTGCGGCCGACGTTCGTGGCCACGAAGAAGGCCCGCCAGCAGGGGACCGTGCTCGTGCTCGCCGACGCCTCGGAGAGCATGACGGTGGCCGACGGGCCCGGCGGCCGGACGCGGTGGCGCGAGATGACCGAGGCCCTGGCCGCGGCCCGACCTCTGGCCCGCGGGCTCATCGAGGAAGGGGGCTACGACATCGCGGTCTGGAGGTTCGACCGTGACTTCCATCCCCTGCCGCCGGCCGGAGACGATCCGTTTCCGCTCGGGGACTGGGTCGATGTCGCTTCGGCCGACGAGTCGGGGATCGGCGCGGCGCTCGAGGACGGCCTGCGGGCGCTGGCGGGCCGGACGTTGGCAGGAGTGATCCTGCTCAGCGACGGCGCCCAGCAGGCCTACGCACCGCGCGACCTACCGCCGCAGACGGCGGCCCGGCGGCTGGCCGACATGGGCGTTCCCCTGTGGACCGTCACCTTCGGTCAGCAGCGCGGCGCAGGGCAGGGGCGGGACGCCGCCCTTGTCCAGTTGCAGGCCCCCGAGAGGGTGGCGGTGAAGAACACGCTCGAGGTCGAGGGCCGCATCCGGCTCGAGGGCCTGGCGGGGAGCAGCGCGGTCGTCCGGCTGCTGGCGGAAAACGATGCCGGCACGTTGGAGGAAGTGGCGCGGACGACGGTGAAGGGAAACGCCACCGGGGGCGAGGAGCCGGTCCGGCTCGCCTGGACGCCCAAGGTGCTGGGCGAGCGCAAGCTGTCGCTGGTAGTGGACCGGCTCGAGGGGGAGGTCGTCGTCTCCAACAACGAACTCTCCACCTTCGTGGACGTGGTCGAGGGGGGGCTGCGGATCCTGTACCTCGAGGGCACGCCGCGGTTCGAGCAGACCCGGCTGCGGCGCACCCTCGCCGCCAGCCCCGAGATGCAGGTCGAGTATCAGTTGTTCAATTCCGCGCAGCGGCGCAACTGGCCGGTGAGCATCGCCCGTACGCTGGAGAAGGAGTTCGAGGTGTACCTCATCGGCGACCTCGACGCCGCGGCCCTGCGGCCCGACGACCTGCGGACGATCCTCGGCCGGGTCGAAAAGGGGGCCGGCATCGGCCTGCTCGGCGGTCTGCATGCCTTCGAGGCCGGTGGCTGGGCGTCGTCGGCCCTCGGGCCGCTCGTGCCGTTCGAGGCCGACCGGCTCGCCCGGCAGCCGTTCGACGAGCCGGTTCGCGATGGGCTGCACATCAAGGGGCCGATCCGCATGCTGCCCCATGAACGGTTCGGCGGCATCTCGCTGATGCGCCAGGGCAAAACCGACGCCGAGTCGCGGGCGGCCTGGGAGGCGCTGCCGCCGTTGCCGTGGGCCAACGATCTGGGGCGGCTGACGCCGACGGCCCGGCCGGTGGCGGTGACGGCCGACGGCCGGCCGCTGGCCGTGGTCCGCGAGTACGGCGACGGCCGGGTGCTGGCCTGCGCCGCCGACGAGACGTGGCGTTGGGAGATGGCCGGCGCGGCGGAGCAGTACCGCCGGTTCTGGCGGCAGGTGGTGCTCTGGCTGGCGAAGCAGGATGACGAGGGGGAGGAAAGGCTCTGGGTGCGGCTCGCCCAGCGCCGGATCTCGCCGGGCACGCCGTTGGAGTTCAGTGCCGGCGTCTCCCGTGGGGACGGCTCGGCGGTCACCGCCGGCACCCTCGAGGCGACGCTGGAGGGCCCGCGGCAGGAGCGGCGGACGGTCCGGCTCGCGCGGCAGGGGGAGTCGTGGGGGGGCGTGATCGCCGACTGCACGGAGCCGGGCGACTGGCGGCTTGTCGTGAAGGCGGCCCGGCCGGGAGCCGGTGCGCCGCTCGAGAAGGCGCAGCGGTTCACGGTCTTCCGTCAGGACCTCGAACTCGCCAGCCCGCGGGCCAATCCGCTCCTGATGCAGCAACTGGCCGAGGCCACGCCGGGGGGTGTCCGGCAGCCGGAAGAACTGGCCGCGATCTTCACGGAGATCGCCGACCGGCCGGCCGCCTTCGAGACGCAGGAGCAGTGGTCGTACACCCCGTGGGACAAGTGGCCGATGTTCCTGCTGCTCGCGGCGTGCATGATCGCCGAATGGGTGTTGCGCAAGCGCTGGGGCCTCGTCTGAGAGCGATCACCGACTCACCCGTGGTTCGGGGCTGCCTGTGCCACGGCATCGGACGTTCGCTGCGGCCCTCCGGGCCTGCGCTCACTGCATGTCCGCGGCGCTTCGCCATCCTGGCTGCGCTTGCTTCCATAGCCCGGTGCCGTGGCACGGGCAGCCCCTCATGGATGCGTCCCGGGAAGGTTGGTGGAGGGGCGGGACGAGGCCCTTGTTCGTGGAGATGGGTGGGGAAAGGGGGATTTCCGTCTTTGGACGGCGGGCAAGGGCTGCTATCTTCCCCGCCCCGCGCAGCCTCGCGCGGCACCCGTTGGCCGACAGGGAGGTCGGACGTGCAACGCCGTCGGCCGATCCGCGAGAAACTGCTCCTCTGCGCCCTGCTCCTCGGCGTCACGGTGATCGTCCTCTCGGCGTCGAGCTTCGTCGGCATCGCGTCCTACAGGCGACTCGTGCGAACGCTCTCCTGCCGGGCCCAGGAACTTCCCCTGGCCAGCGAACTCGGCGGCTGCGTCTCCGGACTCCGGCTGGCCCATGCCCGGGCCCTCGCCGGCGACGCGGCGCGGGTGGTCGAATGGCGGGCCGGGCTGCGCGAGGCGGCGGTCCTGCTGGCAGGCTACCGCGACGTGCTCGACGAGGGGGAGATCGAGACGATGCCGTTCGGCGACCGAAGCCGCGAACGGGCGACGGCGTCCGACATCGCCGCCTGCCTCGACACGCTGTCGCGGTTGGCAGCGGACGACGGGCCCGGCACGGCCGATCAGGCCGGCGCGAACGATCGGGGGATGCTGCTGGCCGCGGCCCCCCAGCTCGATCGACTCGCGTCACTCACCGCCGCGCTGCCCAGTTATCTCCAGGATGGACTCCACGACCTGTCCCGCGAGGTCCGCACCGGCTACCACACGCTGATCGTCACGACGTCGGCCGCGGCGTTGGCGGCGGCGGGGCTGCTCACGGCGATCGGCGTGCTCACCTACCGCTGGGTGTTCCGCCCGCTGCGGCTCCTCGGGCACGGCTCGCGCCAGGTGGCGGCGGGCGATTTCGGCTATCGCATCCACCTCGACACCCGGGACGAGATGGCGGAACTCGCCGACGCCTTCAACGACATGACCGGGCGGTTCCAGGAGATCCGCGACGACCTCGACCGCCAGGTCCGGCTCCGGACCCGCGAGGTCATCCGCAGCGAGCAGCTGGCCAGCGTCGGCTTCCTCGCCGCCGGCGTGGCCCACGAGATCAACAATCCGCTGGCGTCGATCGCCATGTGCGCCGAGTCGTTGGAGAGCCGCCTCGGCGGCCCGGCGACGGACGACGACGCGACCGCGGTCACGCGGCGCTACCTGGAGCTGATCCAGACCGAGGCCTTCCGCTGCAAGGGGATCACGGAGAAACTGCTCGACTTTTCCCGGCTCGGCGAGGTGCGCCGCCAGGCGACGGCCCTCGTGCCCCTCGTCGAGGACGTGGCCGAGATGCTCCGGCATGTGGGCCGGTTCGCGGGCCGGACGGTCGAGATCGGCCGCGAGCAGGATGCCCTGGTGATGGCCAACCCGCAGGAGATCAAGCAGGTCGTGCTCAACCTGCTCGTCAACGCCCTCGATTCGATCGAGCAGCAGGGGCGGGTGCGGGTCGAGGTCCGGCGCGGCGCCGGCGAGGGCGTGCTCACGGTCAGCGACGACGGCTGCGGCATGTCCGACGAGGTGCTGGAGCACCTGTTCGAGCCGTTCTTCACCCGGCGCCGGGCCGGGCAGGGGACAGGCCTCGGCCTGTCGATCGTGCAGCGGATCGTCGCCGACCACGGCGGCCGGATCGAGGCCACGAGCCCCGGCCCCGGACTCGGGGCGACGTTTCGCGTCACGCTGCCGCTGGCCGATGTCGGGGCGGCCGCCGCCCCGACGGCCCGCGACGCCGCCGGCCGGGCGGCATGAGCCGGAAGGAAGGGATGTCATGAAGCAGAGCGTGCGGCCGATGCGGATCCTGTTCGCGGACGACGAGGCCTCGATCCAGGAACTGATGCGGATCGAACTGCCCCGGCTGGGGCACGAGGCGACGATCTGCCCCGACGGCCGCACGGCGATCGCCGCGCTCGACCGCACCGCCTACGACTGCGTGATCGTCGATCTCGACATGCCGGGGGCCGGGGGACTGGAGGTCGTCGCCCGGGCCCGCGAGACCGCGCCCGACAGCGAGGCCGTGATCATCACCGGCAAGTCGTCGGTGGAGAGCGCGATCGCGGCGGTGCGGCAGGGGGTGTTCGACTACCTGACGAAGCCCTGCAAGCTCGCCGACATCCAGGCCGTGCTGGAGCGGGTGCGGAAGAAGCGTGAACTGACCGCCCGGCTCCGGGCCCTCGAACGCCGGGTGCGGCGGGCGGAAGGGGCGACACATCTCGTCGGCGATTCGCCCGCCCTCGAACAGGTCCGCCGGCTGGTGACCCGCGTCGCCGGGAGCACGGCCGCCGTGCTGATCCGCGGCGAGACCGGCACCGGCAAGGAGCTGGTGGCCCGGTCGATCCACGAGCAGAGCGGCCGGGCGGCCGGGCCGCTGGTGGCGGTGAACTGCGGGGCCCTGCCGGAGCAGTTGGTGGAAAGCGAGCTCTTCGGTCACCGCAAGGGGGCGTTCACCGGCGCCGACGAGCATCGGCCGGGGCTGTTCGAGGTGGCGGACGGGGGGACGCTGTTTCTCGACGAGATCGGGGAACTGCCGAAACCGCTCCAGGCACGGCTGCTGCGGGCGCTGGAGAGCGGCGAGATCCGGCGCGTCGGGGACAACCAGCCGATCATGGTGGACGTCCGCGTGGTCTGCGCCACGCACCGGTCGCTGGAGCAGATGGTGGCCGCCGGCGAGTTTCGCGAGGATCTGCTGTTTCGCATCAACACGTTCGAGATCGAGGTGCCACCGCTTCGCAACCGCGTCGAGGACATCCCGATGCTCGTGCAGCACTTCGTGCGCCGGGCCAGGCCGCACACACCGGCCGAAGCCGAGATCGCCGACCCGGCCGTGCTCGACCTGTTTCGGGCGCATCACTGGCCCGGCAACGTGCGCGAACTGGCCAACGTTGTCGAACACGCGATCGTGCTCTGCGACGAACTGCCACTGAAGCCGGAGCATCTGCCGGGCCGGCTGGGGGGCGTTCGACCCCGCGACCGGACGGAACCGGCGGCCGCGCCGGCCGGCACGGCTCCGGTCGCGTCGCCAGGCGCGTCGTCCGCTCGGCCCGATCACCCGGCCCAGCCGGCGGCGGCCCCGGCGGGGCCGCCGCGTCAGCCGGTGACGCTCCGGGAACTGGAGATGCAGGCCATCCTCGCCGGGTTGGAACGGAACCGGGGCAACAAGGTGCGGACCGCCGAGGAGCTGGGGATCAGCCTCAAGACGCTCTACAACAAGCTGCACCACCGCCCCGAGCAGGCGCTCGACCGGCCGGCCTGACTCGACGCTACGTTCTGCGCACCACGCCGACGAGCACCCCGAGGACGCGGGCGTTCTTCACGTAGATCGGCTTCATCGACGAGTTGGCCGGCTGCAGACGGATCCGGTCGCGTTCCGGATGCCAGTACTTGAGCGTGGCCTCGCCATCTTCGGTCTGGGCCACGACGATGTCGCCGGCGTGGGCCGTCTGCTTCTTGTGGATGACCACCCAGTCGCCGTCAGCGATCTGGGCGTCGATCATCGAGTCGCCCATGACCTTGAGGACGAAATGGTTGTCGCGATTGAACAGGTCGGCAAAATCGATCCGCTCCATCTGCTCGTCGGCCGTGCGCAGCGTGCCGGCCGCGACCCAGCCGGCGAGCTGCAAGCCGCGCCGGTGCGCCGGCTCGTTGACCAGCTCGATGGCCCGGGAGATGTTCTTGCCGCGGATGATCAGGCCCTTCCGCTCCAGCGCCTTGAGGTGGCAGACGACGCCGTTCGGCGACTTGATCTTGAAGGCCTGGCCGATTTCGCGAACCGTCGGACCATAGCCACGGGAGTGGATCTTGTCGCGAATGAACGCGTAGATCTCCATCTGCCGTTCCGTGGGGGTGTCTTCCTCGGCGGTCTCGCGGGTGTTCTGCAGGCCGAACGGATCGTTCCGGATCGCCGCCATCGCGGCCGCCGTCCGGGCGGGACCGGGCCGGCCCTTGGCGGACCGGCTGCGGGCTGCGGAGCCGCGGGAGGTGGTACGGGACGATGCTTTGCGTTTGGCCATGGTCGGTGCTGCGGAAACTCCGCTCTCCTTGGACGACGGTGGTGATGAACGGGCCTGCCAGATCATTCTGGACGCCCTTATCTTACTATACGGCCGTTCATTTTCAAGAGGGGTTGGGAAATATTGTCATTTGAACCCGGCTTCGCCCCCGGGGTAGGATTTTTGGGCGTCTTCCCGCCTGCATCCCCCTCCAGCCACGGAGTCGTCATGGCCTCCCGCAGCCTCGTGTTTGGCATGATTCTGACCGCAGCCTGCTCCCCCCTCCTCGGTCGGGCGGAGCCAGCGGCCGCGCCGGCCGCGGACCGCGAACCGGCCGCTCCAGCCGTCGAAAACGCCCGGCGCAAACCGACGGCCTCGATCGCCCACATCCACCTCACCGGCCCGACTCCCGAAGGGGTCGGGCAGGGGGGAATGCTGGCCGACGTCAAGCCGCACCTGCACCGGATGGTGGAGCGGATCGAGAAGGTCGCTAAGGACGAGCGGATCAAGGGGCTCCTGCTCGCGATCGACGGCCCGGCGCTGGGGCGGGCGCGGGCGGACGAGATCCGGGCGGCGATCGGCCGCGTCCGCAAGGCCGGCAAACAGGTAACGGCCCATCTCGTCAGCGGCGACGCGACGGACTACGCCGTGGCACTGGCCTGCGATGCGATCGCGATGCCGCCGGGGGCCACGCTGGAGATCACCGGCGTGCGGGCCGAGATGACGTTCTTCAAGTCGATGCTCGACAGGCTCGGGCTGGAGGCCGAAATCCTCCAGGTGGGAGCCTTCAAGGGGGCCGCCGAGCCGCTCACCCGCGACGGCATGAGCCCGCAGCTCCGCGAGCAGTACGAACGCTGGATCGGCGACCTCTTCGAACAATTGGTGGAGGGGATCGCGACGGGCCGTAACCTGCCCGCGGCCCGCGTTCGGGAGCTGATCGACACCGGCGTGTTCACGCCCGGAGCGGCCGTCGAGGCGAAGCTGATCGACGCCGTCGCCTACGAGGACGAGGCGGTCGCCGAGCTCGCCCGGCGGGCCAAGGTCGAGTCGCCCCGGGTCGTGCGCGACTACGGCGAGCGAAAGCTGGACAAGGATTTTTCCGGCGTCGGCGGGCTGGTGAAACTCGTGGAGATGCTCTCCGGCCAGCGGCAGGACAAGCCGGCCGGCAAGGGGAAGCGGGTCGCGATCATCCACGTGACCGGCGCCATCCAGGGGGGCAAGGGGAAGGACGACCTGCTCGGTGGCGGGTCGGCCGGTGCCGACACCGTGATCGAGGCGATCCGCGACGCGGAGAAGAACGACGACGTCGTGGCGATCGTCCTGCGGATCGATTCCCCCGGCGGCTCGGCGCTGGCCAGCGACCTGATCTGGCGCGAGGCCGAGCGGGCGGCCAAGCCTGTGGTGGCGAGCCTGTCCGACATCGCCGCCAGCGGCGGCTACTACATCGCCGTGGCCGCCGACCGGATCGTGGCCGCCCCCGGCACGCTCACCGGCTCGATCGGCGTCGTGGGGGGCAAGATGGTGGTCGGCAAGGGGCTGGAGAAGATCGGCGTCCACACCGACGTCGTCAGCAAGGGCCGCAACGCCGGCTGGCTGTCGGGCCGCGAGCGGTTCACCGCCGCCGAGAAGGAGGTGTTTCTCGGCACGATGAAGGACGTCTACCGGTTGTTCACCTCCAAGGTGGCGGCGGGCCGGAAACTGGATGCCGCCAAGGTGGAGACGCTCGCCGAGGGCCGCGTGTTCACCGGTCGGATGGCGAAGGAGGCGGGGCTCGTCGATCGACTGGGCACGCTCGACGACGCCGTCGAAGAGGCCCGGACGCTGGCCGGGGTGCCGGCCGGCGAGTCATTGGACCGGATCCTGCTCCCCGAGCCGCGCGGCCTGTTCGACGACCTGTTCGGGGCGACGGGTGCGGGCGGAGCGCCGGCGGTCGCCGCCGACCCGCTGGCGGTCCTGCGGGGGGCGGTCCTCGAGCGGATCGCTGCGATTCCGGGGCTCGCGGGCCTGATGCGGGATTCCGAAACGCTCGCGCTGATCGGGTCGGGCCGGCCGCTGTTCATGCTGCCGCTGCGGATCGACGTCCGCTGAACGACCGCAGGCGGCCGTTGCTGATAGCGGGAAACTGCGTCGGACGCAGGCTCCGGCGCTTTCAGCACGCGCCGGCAACGGCGGCGGCGAGGTCGGCCGGCGACAGCGTCGACGCCCGGGCGAAGCCGGCGATGAACCGGGCCGACTGCGGCGCGAGGGCGACGAGCGAGAAGTCCCCGAGCAAAAAATAGTCGGCGGCATGCGGGAACCGTTCGAGGTAGGCGGCCCGCAGCGGCTCGTAGTCGGGATGCTCCGCCGGGACGAACTCCGCCACGCACGGCAGCGACACCCGGGGCAGCGCCTGCGGCGGAACGCCGGCCGACTCGGCCGCCATGATCAGCAGGCAGACCCGCGGGTCGGCGAGCATGTCGCGGGTGTGGGCCGAGAGCCGGCTGACGTGCGTGACGAACCGGAGCCGGGGGGAAGGGCCGGCGACGACCGCCGCAAAGGGAATCATCGACGCGAACGGATCGCCGTCGTGGAGCGTCGCCAGGGCCGCGACCGACCGTCCGCGAATCAGGGACGCAAGTAACGCCGCGGTGTCGGCATCCATCGGCAGGGATCCGTCGTGGCCCGGAGCCGGCCCCGGCGGGCGCGGCTCACCAGGCGAAGTGGGCGAACGCCTTGTTGGCGTCGGCCATGCGATGCACGTTGTCGCGCTTGGTCACCGCGGCACCCTCGCGCTTGTAGGCGGCGATGATCTCCTCGGCGAGCTTCTCGTACGTGCCCCGCCCCTTCTTCTCGCGGACCGCCTGGAGGACCCAGCGGATCGCGAGCGACTGCTGCCGGTTGCGGTTGACCTGCATCGGCACCTGGTAGGCGGCACCGCCGACCCGCTTGGAGCGGACCTCGACGGCCGGCTTGACGTTTTCGAGGGCCCGGTTGAAGACCTCGATCGGTTCGACGTCGCCGATCTTCTTGGCGACGATGTCCATCGCCTTGTAGAAGACGTTCTGCGCGACGCTCTTCTTGCCGTCTTCCATCAGGCAGTTGATGAACTTGCTCGCGAGGAGCGAGCCGTAACGCGGATCGGGACGGAGTTGTTCGCGGCTGGCTGTGATCTTTCCCATGATTCGTGCTTTCTGAGCCTCAACCCTTCTTCGCGCCGTACAGACTGCGGGACTGCTTGCGGCCCGACACACCGAGCGTGTCGAGGGCCCCGCGGATGATGTGATACCGGACACCCGGCAGGTCGCGAACGCGGCCGCCGCGGATGAGCACGATCGAGTGCTCCTGGAGGTTGTGTCCCTCGCCAGGGATGTAGACCGTGACTTCCTTCTGATTCGAAAGCCGGACGCGGGCGATCTTCCGCAGCGCCGAGTTGGGCTTCTTCGGAGTCATCGTCCGGACCTGCAGGCAGACGCCGCGCTTCTGCGGGCAGCGATCGAGCACGGGGGACTTGGAGAACTTCCGCTTCGGGCGCCGGCGGCTGCGGACGAGTTGGCTGATCGTGGGCATGATTCGGAGGGTCTGGGGCGAAAGGGTTGCGAACAGCGGATGCTAGCCCAAATCGGCGGCGGAAGAAAGCCTCCTCGAGAAAAACGGCCCGAATTCAGGCGTCGCCGGCGGCCGGCCGCCGGAAAATCTCCCCCCGGCCCCCGCTCAGGGCGTCGCCGTGCCAGTGTTCCCAGGCATCGGGCAGGCCGCGGGCCCCCGGCCGGAACCCGGCCGCGGCCAGCCGGCGCAGGAGCAACGGCAGGATCGTCGGCGCCCAGGTCGCACCCGGCCGGAAACCGGCCGGAATCGGACATGCCCCGTCGAGCACGACCAGCGATCCGCGGCGCATGCCGAGGGCCGGGGCGGAGCCGACGCCCGCGCCGCAGACCACGCTCCCGGCCCGCATTTCGAAGGCCGCCGCCGGCCCGCACGCCCCCGCGACGGCGAGGATGCCGCGCCGCATCCGGGCCCCGGCGAGCCCGCCGACGCTGCCGCCGACGATCACCATGCCGCCACGCATCCCGATGTCGCTCCCCGGCAGGGCCGCCGCGACGTTGTCCCCGGCCGGGCCCGCGACGGTCACGCTGCCACCGGCCAGCTCCGCCGCCAGCCAGTCGCCGGCCCCACCGGCGATCGCCAGCGTGCCCCCGGACATCCGTTCGCCCGCGTGCCGGCCGGCATCGCCGCCGACTTCGATCCGCCCCGCCGCCATCTCCGCGCCGATGCGATGGACGCGGGAGAAGTCGCCGCGAAGCTCGATCCGGCCGTCATCGGCCGAGCCTTCGACCACGAACAGGTCGCCGAGCCGGCAGGGCTGGCCGTCGGCCCGGATCGGAAGCCGGGCGACTGCCGGGGCATCGAGGCCGGCCAGCCGCTCGGGCAGGATGCCGCCGAGGTCGATGGCGAGCGGGCCGGTGCCGGGAACCGCGGCGGGGACGATGACGATGGCCATGGGGACGACTGGGCCGGAAACGACTGGGCCGCGGGGAACGTGGCCCCGCGGCCCAGAGCATATCCGCCCGGCCGGCCCGGCGCCCGTCAGTTGGTCAGCACCGGCACCTTGCGCGCGGCGTTGGTGGGGCACTTCGTCAGCTCCACCGTGAGCACGCCCTTGTCGTAGCGGGCGGTCACCTTGGCCGGATCGACGGCCTCGGGCAGCGGGATCGCGCGGCTGAAGCCGCCGTAATGGCTTTCCCGGTGCATCCAGCCCTCGCCGCTCGTCTCCTTGGCGGTCTTCTTCTCGCCCGAGATCACCAGCCGGTCCTCCGACACGCTCACGTCCACGTCCTTGGGATCGATGCCCGGAAGCTCGGCCCGGACGTGGATCTGCTTGTCGTTCTCCGACAGGTCGACCGCCGGCAGCCACTGCCCGGGCTCCGTCGTCTCGAACCACGAGGGGGCGAGCATGGGCCGGGAGAAGAAGCCTTCGAAGAGGCGGTTCATCTCGTTGCGAAAATCGGCCAGTGTGGCCAGGCTGCCGGGCTCCATGCCGCTCGAGCGCTTGCTGCGGAAGGGAATCAGACTCATCGGATGCTCCTTTGCTTTCGCTCTGGTGGTGGAATCGAAACTTCCCGAAACGAAACTTCCGGACGCGCGACGACGGGCCGCGACGCCGTGCGGGCAACGGCGCCCGGCCGCGGTCAGGCCGTGCGGACCTCGATCTTTCGCGGCCGGACCGCAGCCTGCCGCGGCACGCGGATCGTGAGCACGCCGCGCCGGTAGTCGGCCGCGATCTGCGAGGCGTCGAAGCCCTCGCCGAGGCGGAACGACCGCCGGTAGTCGCCGATCCCGTACTCCTGCCGCAGCGGCCTGCCGGGCAGGTCGCGCGGCGGCACGACGGCGTGCAGGGACAGGATTCCGTCCTCGAAGGCGACGTTGATCGCCTCGGGGCGGGCGCCGGGCATGTCGGCCACGATCACGATCTCCGCGCCGCGGTCGCAGATGTCCACGTTCGGCTGGAACGAGAGCGCTGCCTCGCGGCCGGTCTCCGCGGCCGCGGGGGCCGCCTTCGCGGTGCCGGTCAGGGTGACTGGACTGGTCATGGATTCTCCTTCGCGTGGGTGTGGGGTCTGGTGTGGGAACAGGAACGTCGCGGGCCGTCAGCCGGCGCGGACGTCGATCTTTCGCGGCCGGCACTCGGGCGCCTTGGGGCAGGTGACCGTGAGCACGCCGTTGACCAGCGCCGCCTCGACGCCACCGGCATCGATCGCGGTCGGCAGCGTGAGCCGGCGCTCGAAGCCTCCGGTGCCGCGTTCGCGGCGGTGCCAGGTCGCGGGCTGCTGTTCGCCGTTGCCCGCCCGCACCTCCGCCGTGGCCTCGGGCCGCGAGCCCTTGAGCACGACCTCGGTGCCGGACGCGGAGATGTCGACGTCGGCGGCGTCGAGGCCGGGCAGTTCCGCCTCGATCACGAACGCGGCGTCGGTCTCGCGGACGTTGACGGCGGGAAACAGTCCCTCCGTGGCCCGGGCGCCCCAGCCGTGCAGCGGCGGTGCGGCGCTGAGCGAGTTCCAGAGACGATCGAATTCCTCGCGCAGTTCCTCCAGCGGGGCGGGGAACTGGAAGGGCAGCTGAAAACCGGCACGATGGACGGGCATGGCATGCTCCTCGGGGAAAACCTGACGCTGGACACCGGGTCGGCGCCGTCCCTGGAGCACGTGACGCGTGCGCGAACACCACGTCGCGAACGAATCATTCGCACCCAGGATGGCGAAGGCAACCTGCCCGGACAGCGGACGAGAAAACGCAAACAGCATGCCGAACGCGTGTGAACGTGCGCCCACTCCGGAAGGGGCCGGCGAAACGGCCGGAAAAGCCGAGCCGCGCCGGCCCCGGGCGTGAAACCTGCACGGTGGCGCCGGTCGCGCCGGCTGTCAGCGTGGCAGTTCGACGTTTTGCCGGGCCGCGGCGACTGCCGGACGGTTGTGGGCCGGCGGACGTTTCCTATACTGCCGCCCGGTTCGCGGGACGCCTGGTCGGAGGAAGGGACTCTCAATGCGGTTCACATTGCTCGACCGTGTGCTGGCGATCGACCCGGGCAAAAGCATCACGGCCGTGAAGACGGTCACGCTGTCCGAGGAGTATCTGGCCGACCACTTTCCCCGCTTCCCGGTCCTGCCGGGCGTGCTGATGCTGGAGGCGATGACGCAGGCGGCGGCCTGGACGATCCGCCTCGGCGAGGATTTCGCCCACTCGATCGTCGTGCTGCGGTCCGCCAAGAACGTGAAGTACGGCGACTTCGCCGAGCCCGGCCGGGTGCTCACGGTCACGGCCGAGGTCCTCGGCCAGGACGAGACGACGACCCGGATCAAGGCCAGCGGTTCGATCGGCGGCCGCACGAGCCTCACCGCCCGGTTGGTGCTGGAGCGGTACAACCTCGCCGATCGGCAGCCGCACGGAGCCGCCGTCGATGCCCGGGTGCGGGCGGAGATGCGGCGGTTGTGGGCGATCCTCCATCCGGCCGGCCGGCCGGCCGGGGTGGTCGCGCCGGCGGCCGGAGCGGGCCTCCCGGCCAGCCCCGCGGGCGTGCCTGTGGAAGCGGGCTGAGTCGGCTCCGTCGGCGGCACCGGGGGGCTCCGCGGGGCCCCGTGACCGCAGGTTTTTCCGGGCGGCGGCGGACGCGGCCGGAAAAATCGCCGATTCGGGTTCCAATCCGCGGGGAACGCGATTACAACCTTGGTCGGGCCGGGGCAGCCGGCCAGACTCCACAGGTTTCCTCCTCGATCGAAGGGTGCACAGTCGATGCCGTCCCGCGATGAAATTTTTGACAAGGTGAAATCCGCCCTCGTGGACGCCCTCGGCGTGGACGAGGAAGACGTCTCCCCGCAGGCGACGATGGTGGGCGACCTCGGTGCGGAGTCGATCGATTTCCTCGACATCGTCTTCCGTCTGGAAAAGGCGTTCGGCATCAAGATCTCGCGCGGCGAACTGTTTCCCGAGGACGTCCTCTCGAGCACCGAGTTCGTGACCAACGGCAAGGTCAACGCGTCCGGCATCGCCGCGCTCAAGTCGCGGATGCCGTTCGCCGACCTGGCGAAGTTCGAGTCGAATCCGAGCGTGCAGAACTTCGCCAACACGCTGACCGTCGAGGACATGGTTCGCTACGTGCAGAGCAAGTTGGCAGCCTGACCACCGCGGGCAAAAGCCCCGGTCGCCGGTGGCCGCGCGGGCCGTCGGTCATTGTCCGCATCCACGCGAGGGCGGCCCCGGGCCGCGAGCGACGCATGCGCTGGTTTTGGATCGATCGTTTCGACGAGTTCGTGCGCGGCCGGCATGCCACGGCGGTGAAGAACGTGTCGCTGGCCGAGGAGCACCTGCACGACCACTTCCCGGGCGCGGCGCTGATGCCGAATTCGCTCGTCGTCGAGGGGATGGCCCAGACCGCGGGCCTGCTCGTCGCCGACGCCATCGAATTCAACCGGCGGGTCGTGCTGGCCAAGGTCGCGGCCGCGGAGTTTCACTTCGACGCGGTGCCCGGCGACACGCTCCGCTTCCGGGCCGAGGTGCTCGACCTGAAGCCGACGGGATCCCTGACCAGGGTGCGGAGCACCGTGGGCGAGCGGGTGCAGGGGGAGGCGGAACTGTTCTTCGCCCACCTCGAGCCCGGGGAGGGGGTGCCGAAGCTGTTCGAGCCGCACGAACTGCTCCGCTGGCTCGACCAGATGCACATCTACGACGTGGGCAGGGACGAGTCCGGCCAGCCGCTGGCCCGGCCGGACTGGTGAGCCTGGGAGGTCGCCGGACGGCGGCACGGGAAGGGGAGGCGAGATAATGGCTGCCGGCAGGCGCAGGGTCGTGATCACCGGGATGGGCTGCATCACGCCGCTGGGCGTGACGGTGGAGTCGCTGTGGGGCAACCTGATCGCCGGCCGGTCGGGTGTCGGTCGGACGACCGTGTTCGACGCCTCCCGGTTTCCCACGCGGATCGCCGCCGAGGTCCGCGACTGGGACATCTCCGCCGAGGGGCAGGACGAAAAGCTCTGGCAATTCTGCGGCCGCCACACCCGGTTCGCGGCCGGGGCGGCCCTGCAGGCGATGCGGGCCGCCGGGCTCCCCCACGGGCTGCCGGCCGACCCGACCCGGCTCGGCGTGTACCTCGGCAGCGGCGAGGGACAGCAGGACTTCGAGGCGTTCACCAACATGATGGTGGCGGCGATCGAGGGGGACACGCTCGACGTCGCCCGGTTCACCAAGCTCGGCCTGGAGACGCTTCATCCGCTGGCGGAGGTGGAGCAGGAGCCGAACATGCCGGCCGGCCACCTCGCCGGGATGTTCGACGCCCAGGGGCCGAACCTCAACTGCCTGACGGCCTGCGCGGCCTCGAGCCAGGCGATCGGCGAGGCGGCGGAGATCGTGCGCCGCGGCGAGGCCGACGTGATGCTCTCGGGGGGCACGCACAGCATGATCCACCCGTTTGGCGTCACCGGGTTCAACCTGCTCACCGCCCTGTCCACCCGCAACGACGAGCCGACCCGGGCCAGCCGGCCGTTCGACAACGATCGCGACGGGTTCGTGCTCGGCGAGGGGGCGGCGATGGTCGTGCTCGAGGAACTGGAGCATGCCCGGCGGCGCGGGGCGACGATCCACGGCGAACTGCTCGGCTACGGATCGACCGCCGACGCCTACCGGATCACCGACACGCACCCCGAGGGTCGCGGGGCGGCGGCCTGCATCACGATGGCCCTGGCGGACGCCGGCCTCGGCGCCGCCGACATCGACTACGTCAACGCCCATGGCACGAGCACCGACGTCAACGACAAGGTCGAGACGCTGGCGATCAAGAAGGTGTTCGGCGAGCGGGCCTACCGGCTCCCGGTGTCGAGCACGAAGAGCATGATGGGGCACCTGATCGCCGCCGCGGGGGCCACGGAACTGATCGTCTGCCTGCTGGCGATCCGCGACGGCATCCTGCCGCCGACGATCAACTATGAGACACCCGACCCGAACTGCGATCTCGACTACGTGCCGAACAAGGCCCGCGAGGGACGCTGCGATCGG